>DATEQM010000145.1:0-18992 GCA_035272605.1 Candidatus Acidiferrales bacterium
AGTTGTTGTGCGCCATCACGATACGGTGGTCCTTCGTGTAACTGCCCGTGGCCACAAACGCGCTGCAATTTCCCGGCGCGGTCGCCAGCGGAGGAACCGGCCTCCGCTCCTTCGCATCCAGCAGGGGAACGTAATAGTCCGTCACTTCTTCGAAGGCGTTCAGCGCCACGATGTCCCACACATCCAGCGGGCTCGCGGCTGATTCATGCGCATTGACCCCATCGGCTATGGCGGTGAGTTCCTTTTGGTACTCCTCATCCATGTGCAGCCACAGGATCGTGCTGGCCGTGTCGCGGAAAAACTTCCAGCTGCGATGGGTCCGGTAGACGCTGTCCAGGCGCACCGCGTGAAGCGCGTCCGTGATTTCGGTCGAGAGCAGATAGCCGTGCTGGAAGCCCACCTGTTCCGGCGTTCCTTCCAGGTGCGCGTAGATCCACCCGCCTTCTTCAAACCGGTAGGCGCCCTTCAGCCGCGTGTCGGTGGCTCCAGCGGCCGCAGAGCGGGCACGCGCCGCAGGAGCGGCATGCCCTGCCGCGAACAGGGCGCCCAAAGCGAGTGCAGCCACCATCAGCGCCGCAAGTGACGCCTTCGCTCCCGATTTCACGCTCCGCTCCCCATTTCCATTCGCCGGCGACCGTATTCTGCCATGAGCCTCAAGCCACGAACTCGATTTCGTACCGCCGGCAGATTTCCCCGATTTTGTCCATATCGGGCCGCCCGGCAACTATTGCGCCCTGGAATTCTCCGAACATTCGGTCGATTCCTCCGGGCTCGGCGAACACCAGCATGCGCCCGGTCGTCTGTCCGATGTTTTCATACCGATGCGGAATCTCGCGCGGGGCAAAGACGAAACTGCCCGCCGCGGCGCGATGCACATGCCCGCCGATGTGCACGCTGAACTCCCCTTCAAGAATGTAAAAATTCTCGTCCTCCCGGTGATGGAGGTGCATGGGCGTGCCGCCGCCGGGCGGTGACACCAATTCCAGCACGCAGTAGCGCCCGCCGGTGTCCTCCGAGGTGATCTTTGGAATCACCATGTCGCCCAGCACATGCAGCGCCATTCCCGCCCGACCTCTTCCCGCGGGGAGAAGAAATGGCTCTGTCTCGGTGGCCTTCGTCTTGGCCCGCTCCTCGGTTTGCGATGGTCTTACAATTTCGCCAACGCCTGCTCCAGGTCGGCCTGCAGGTCTTCCACGTCCTCGATGCCCACCGAAATGCGTACCAGGCCGTCGGTGATCCCGATGCTGCGGCGGACGTCCGGCGGGATCGAGGCATGCGTCATCAGCGCCGGATGCGAGATCAGAGTTTCGACGCCGCCCAGGCTCTCCGCCAGAGCGCACAGTTTCACATTTTCCAGCAGGCGCCGCGCCGCTTCCAGCGTCCCCACGTCGAAGCTGATCATCGCGCCGAACCCCCGCTGCTGCCTCCGCGCTACTTCGTGCTGGGGATGCGTCGCCAGGCCGGGATAGAGCACGCGCTGCACTTTCGGGTGGGAGGCCAGATATTTTGCCAGCACCATTCCGTTTTGGTTGTGCCGCTCCATCCGCACCGCCAGCGTTTTGATGCCCCGCGCGGTCAGATAACAATCCATCGGGGCGAGCCCCGCACCAGCGGACCGCTGCACGAAGTAAATCCGGTCGGCATCTTCCTGACGCGTCAGGATCACCGCCCCGGCAGTCAGGTCGCTGTGCCCGCCCAGGTATTTGGTCATGGAATGCACCACGATGTGCGCGCCGTGCTCGATGGGCTGTTGGAGATAGGGGCTCAGGAAGGTGTTGTCCACCACGAAGGTGAGGCTTCGTTCGCGGGCGATGGCGGCCATGGCCGCCATGTCGGTGATCCTCATCGTCGGGTTTGTCGGCGTCTCGATGTAGAGCATCTTCGTCGTCGGCCGCACCGCCGCGCGAACCTTTTCACCACACGAGGTGTCCACAAACGTGAATTCCATCCCGAACTGCACCAGCAACTGCGTGGTCAGCCGGTACACGCCTCCGTACACCGCCTCGGAAAGGATGGTGTGGTCTCCGGGGCGCAGCAGCCGGAACACGGAGTCGATCGCGGCCATCCCCGAAGAAAATACGTAGCTCGTGAGCCCGCCTTCCAGCCGGGCCACGCAACGCTCCAGCGCCTTCCGGTTGGGATGGTTGGTGCGCGCATAGTCGTAGCCTTTGTTCCGCCCGATGCTTTCCTGCACGTAAGTAGAGGTCTGATAGATCGGGGGGACGATGGAGCCCGTGGTGGGGTCAGGCTCCTGGCCGATGTGAATGGCGTCGGTTGAAAATCCCATGCTATCGCTCCTTGATTCGGGACGGTCCAGCCGCGGCGCGCGCGCCCAAGGCGGATGCGGCCGGAAAGCCCATTTGACTTTTGCCTCTGCGAGTGCAGCCAGGTGCCGGCTGCCTGTTGCGGGAAAGCACGAGTTGGTATAGAAGGGACGAGGATGAAGCTCTGCCTAGTGTGCGCAAGCGCGGTACGGTAGCGCAGGCGCGCCTGCGGCGTCAATCGAGGAGCGCGGACCAGGCAAGGCCGGAAATCCCCGTGCTCGTCCGCACTGCGATGACCGCGGACGCAGAGCCGTGAGATAATTCCTTTCGATGTCCCGCATGCACAGTCACCCCCCTGCCGTTCTGCTCGTCGGTGTGCTGGCCGCCGGATGCGTGCTTCTCTGCCGCGGGGCCTGCGCCCAGCAGTCCGGCCCCCCGCAGTCAGATTCCAAGCCCGCGAAGCCCGCCGATGCAAAGCCGGAACGTGTGACCATCCACATCGAGGTGACCGCGGGAGACAAAAACATACCCGTGGACAGCGCCAGCGTGTACGTCCGTTACAACGAGGAACACAAAATCAGGGCCGACAAGCTGGTCGAAATGAACGTGAAGACCACCATGGAGGGCAAGGTCCGCGTGCCCCTTGTTCCCAAGGGGAAAATCCTGATTCAAGTCATTGCCCCCAATTGGAAAACCTTCGGGCGCTGGTTTGATCTGACGGAAGACGGGCAAGTCTTCAAGATTCATCTCGATAAGCCGCACAAGTGGTACTGAAAGAACGCGAAAAGAGGCGATCGGTTTGTGAGCGAGCATGTGGAATGCCACACGCCCCGGGGTTCCCGAACTTTTTTCTGCTGCATTCGAGTGCAAACCGCGAAAAATTCTTCCACGAGCGCGATTTGGCGGTGTTGCGAGCCCGTTTTCCACATACTTTTCAACACATTTGTTGAAATCTCGTGACGCCTCACCGAGCCATCGAATCTTCGAGCGCCGCCTCCGTCGAGTACCGCACAACCTCTTCGAAATCTTTGCCCAGCGCCGCGCGCAGGCGGCTCGTATCCATCGTGGGAGGCGCGAGGTAGTAGGGCAGCGCCTCAGCGGGCACGGCGGAGACACCCAGCGCATAAAAAACACGGAGCAAGAATCGAATGGTTCGCTCGCCCCCCGGCCGCAGGATCGGTGTGTGCGCCAGCCGCGCGCATTCTTCCAGCGCCATCGGGCCTTCCCCCGCCAGATTGAAGATTTCCAGCGCGCCTTCGCGGAAATTGGCGAGCGTCCAGGCGAGCGTGCGGGCCACATCGCCGGCGTGAACGAGTTGCAGTGGATTCTTCCCGTTTGCGGAACGGGGCAACAGGATGGGAATGCGCCATCCGCGCCGTCGCGCCAATCCTGCCAGCCATCCGCGGCCGCTGGGCCGACCCATCACCCCGTCAATCAGCCAGTTCTGAACCGCGGCGCCGGCGTAAATGTGCGGGCGATAGATGTAGAGCGCCGCCCCGCCCAGGCGCGGAAACATTTGCTGGCACAGGAGATCGGTCTCGCGTTTATCCATGGCGTAGGGGAGCGTCTCGGCCGCGAGCGGAGCGTCTTCGCGGATCGAAGGCGGATGGCCCGTGCCATACGCGGAGACACTGGAGAGGTACACAAGCAGGCGAACGCGCCGTGAACTTTGGTTTGCTTTCGCGACAGCTTCCAGCATACAACGCGTGCCTTCCACGTTGGTCTGTCGCATCCGTTCGCGGTCCAGGATTCCGCTGCGTACCTGGTCTACGACGAAAGCGAGGTGGAGGACGGCGTCGGCGCCGGACTCGGCCACCAGCCGCGACACCTTTTCCCGGCCCTCGGGCGCCGACAGGTCAACGGCATGGAATTCCCCCGCGCGCACCCCTGCTGGTGGAGCGTGCAGGTCGGCGGAAATCACCTCGTAGCCTTCCAGCAACGGTGCCAGGCGGCAGCCCAGGTTGCCCGAAATTCCGGTGACCAGCACCCGGCGAATGGGCGCCGCGCTGTTCTTTCGGGCTTCGTCCATGGTCCCGCATTCTAGTGCCGAATCGCCCCGCCGCGTATCCACTTCCGTCCTCACACGGGCTTTTCGGTCGGCGCTAGGCGGAACGTGTTACATTGTCCGGAGAGGCTGAGTGTGGGCGACGGAATCTCCTACTACGGGACCACGTACTGGCAGTTGCTATGGAACAATCTGCGTGCCCGGCCCATCCGCACCGCGTTGAGCGTGCTGGGCGTGGCCCTGCAGGTGACCTTTGTTCTGCTCATCGTGGGCATGACCCTCGGATGGGTGAACGACTGGCAAAAGCGAGTGGAGGGAGTGGGGGCAGACATCATCGTGCAGCCGCCGAACGCCTCTATCTTTTTCCAGCTGGGGAATGCGGTACTGCCGGAATCGCTCGTCCAGACCCTCCAGGCGGCCCCGGGCGTAGACGAAGCCTCGGCCGTGCTGGTGATTGCGAACCAGAAGACGCTGGACATCGTCTATGGGATTGATTTCAAAAGCTTCAACGCCCTGAGCAAAGGATTCGTGTTCGTCTCGGGCGGGCCGTTTGCGAATCCGGACGACGTAATTGTGGACGACATTCAGGCCGCCAAGCATCATCTCCGCGTGGGGGATAAAATCGAGATCTTCAACCGGGAGATGACCGTGTGCGGCGTCGTGCGCCACGGGAAAGGGGCACGGTCCTTCATCCCCCTGGCCACGGCGCAGGACATCGCCGGGGCCGAGCACCGCGTCACGCTCTTCTATGTCCGGAGCACCGGCAATACCGAGGCGGCCCGGCAGGAGATCGTGCGCCGCATGCCCGGATACCTGGTGCGCTCGATGCAGGACTACCTGACGCTGATGAATTCCTCGAACCTGCCGGCCATGCGGCCGTTCCTCCGCGTGATGATTCTGCTGGGCGTCTCCATCAGCTTCCTGGTGGTGCTGCTGACCATGCACACCATGGTGCTGGAGCGCACGCGCGAAATCGGAATTCTGAAGGCGCTCGGGGCCTCGCGCACGGAAATTGCGCGGTTGTTCGTGGCCGAGTCGTCGGTGATGGCGGCGATCGGAGTGGCCATCGGACTGTCGGCGACCTTTCTGGCCCAGGCTTTCCTGAAGATGTGGGACCCGGGGCTTGCCGTGCTGCTCACCCCGGACTGGCTCGTGGCAAGTGTGGGGCTGGCGTTTCTCGGTGCCCTGCTGGGTGCGCTCTATCCCGCCTGGCGGGCGTCCGGGTACGATCCCGTGGAGGCGCTGGCGTTCGAGTAGCCGCGGAGAAGGGGCGCTTTCCTCAGGCTCCCCTATTGATCAAAATGGAAGTCACGCGGGTGATCCCCGCAGGGAGGATTGGAATGCGAATGGGACGAAGGATTGGGCTGACGCTGGCCGCCGTTAGTCTTGCCATACCCGTTTGGGCGCAGTTCGGCCCGCGCACGCCGCAGATGAACGGCATCTGGCACCCGGTGGTCGGCGCGGGCGCGGTGTACGAAATGTCCGCCCACGATGGATCGAAAAATGAGATGGAAATCGCTGTCGTCGGCACCGAGAAGGTGGACGGCCAGGATGGCTATTGGATCGAAATGACGTTTCAGGATCCCCGTGGCGGGTCGGGAGCGATGAAGACCCTGACCGTGATGGGAGGCCCGAATCCCGGCGCGAAGAGAATGATCATGCAAATGAACGGGCAGGCCTTCGAGATGCCCATCAACAGTTCCCGAATGTCCGGGCAGGCCCGAAGCGCGGGGAAGGACCTCAGCAAGGGCGGCGGTGAGCGCGTGGGAACCGAGACGATCACCACCCCCGCCGGTACGTTTGAATGCGAGCACTATCGCACCGCGGATCCACCCTCCGACGTCTGGGTGTCGGCGAAAATCTCGCCCTGGGGCCTGGTGAAAACTCAGGGCAAAGACAGCAACATGGTGCTCACTCGCGTGATCACCGGCGCGAAGACGAAGATCACCGGCCCGGTGCAGCCTTTTGATCCCATGAAGATGATGCAGCAGGGCCAGCACCCCTGAGGGTTTGACTGTTTCCCATCTCGTTCTTCTCCAGGAATTATCCGGCCACGCCGGGGCAGAAGCACCGCTCCGGGAGAGACGCCGATGACGAAGTCTTCCGATAAATACTATAAGGCTCGAGTGGTCGAGCGAATCGACCTCGCCGCGGACTTGTGGAAGGTGCGGATTGTTCCGGAGGAGCCGGTCAGCTTCGTGGCTGGGCAATACGCAACCCTGGCCGTGGAGCACAAGGGCAAGATCATCGAGAGAGCCTATTCCATTGCTTCCTCGCCGTACGAGCCGGAACTCGAATTCTTCGTCGAGTTGGTGGCGGAAGGCGAACTGACGCCGCTGCTGTACGAGTTGCGCCACGGCCATCACCTGATGATGCGCAAGACCATGAAAGGCCGGTTCACGCTGGATTTGAGGAGCGGGCGCCGGCGGCATCTGCTCCTTGCCACGGTCACCGGAGTCGCCCCCTACGTGAGTTACGTGCGCACGCTGTATCGCGACTGGAAGCAGAACAAACTGCCCGCGGAACTGGAGCTGTTCGTTCTCCACGGGGCGAGCCGCTCCAGAGAACTTGGGTACATCGAGGAGATGGAACAGTACGCTGCCGAGGTGCCTTGGCTGGAATACATGCCCACGATCAGCCGGCCGTGGGAAGACACGGCGTGGCAGAGGGAAACCGGGCGGGTGGAAGACCTGGTCCGGAAATACGCCGACCTCTGGGGATGTGCGCCGGGCGACACTTCCGTGTATCTCTGCGGTCATCCGCAGATGATCGAGACGTGCATGGGAATTTTGAAGCGGCGCAGGTTCTCCAAAGAGGCGATCCAGCAGGAGGTTTATTGGGTGCCGGCGAACCCGCAGAAAAAGGTGGCGGCTACCTGAGGTCGGGGACCGGAGCCTGTCGTCCGGCGCAGGTGCGCCACGGCCGGTTCAAATCGTGTCGGAAGAGATGGCGAAGGAATGCCGCTCCCCACCCACAGTGGGCGGCTGCTTCAGCTCGCCGGGGCCTCGGCTTCCAGGTCTTCAATCACCTTTCGTGCCGCGCGGATGGGCACTGCCACGTGCACCGTTTCGCCGGCGTCGTCCACGTCCACAAGAAAACTGCCGTGGCGCGTTTCCACGCGCACATGCTCGGCGGGGCTCTCCACTTCCACCAGCAGGGCGTCTGGCACCTTTTCGAGTTCGCGTAAGGCGATGTGCGCGATCGCCAGGTGCTCGCGCGAATGGCGCAGGTGCGCGCGGAGCCGCGCCTCCGGGGCCAGGTGGACCCCCCAGGTGGCCACGGTGGCGGGCACATACAGATGGACGTGCGAGCCGCCCTCATGCTTCTCCTGCACGTTGACTTCGATGATCCCGTCCTTCATCACCACAACGGTGGCCAGCGTCATCCCCAGCAGGATTTTGCCGATCATGGGTGCCTCCTCTCCCAGTCCCGCCCTGCGGGATCAGTCCTGGGTGGTCTTGGTGTCCATCCAGATCCGCACGGTGTTTTCCTCGTCCTGGACGGAGACGAGCTCCATATCGCCATGGCGGGCCAGCAGATCGAGCGCCGCGCCCACGTTCAGCTCGTCGGAAGCCCCGGAAAACAGGGCATCGGCGACCTCGAGGGGCACGCGCACGTCCACGTTTTGCTTCGACGGGCTTTCCGAGCGGGCTTTCCGCGAGCCGGACTTGTCCTCCACGTGGATCAGGAGCATGCCGCCCTGCTTCCGAACGTGCACCGTGCAGTCTTTTCCTTCCACGGTGACGTACTCGGCGTCCTGGGCCGATTTCAGCGTCTTGAGGATGGCCCGGACGTCCACATCATCCATGCGGGCGTTTTGGATATGCACGATGCCGTGGTCCAGGCGGCCTTGCTGGATCGAAGAGAGCACGCCGCGGGCCAGTGAAAAGGGAACGTTGACGCGCACTCGTTCGCCTCCGGCTTCCTTGGGTGTCACGGCGACGTGCAGCCAGCGCTCGGCGCTGGCCGAAGCCTCGCTTTTCGCCGCCGTCTGCGCGGCGTGCGCCACCGGCGCGGCGCGCAGCAGCACGGCCAGAAGCAGAGCGGTCGCCGCCAGGGCGAGAGCTGCCAGAAGCACCGTCCGTCGGGTTTGGGATGCGGGCATTTGCCACCTCCTCGTGCCTTCCAATGCCTCAGGTACGGAGACCCGGAGAGAAAAGTTCCGCTCCGGTCGCAGTTTTTCTCCTGGCAGGGATCCCGGACATAGAGACGATTGCCCGGCCCATTTGGTTAGGCTTCGCCAGGTTCCGGGGGCCCGGGGGATTCCCGTTCCGTCCCTTCGTCCCCGACGCCCCGGGCGGGCCGAGGTTTGAGGAAGATGACGGCGAGCGGGGGAAGCGTCAGCAGGACCGAGCAGGGCTTGCCGAGGTAGGGCTCCGGCACTGCTTCTACACCGCCGAAATTCCCGATGTTGCTGCCGCCGTAGGTTCCCGCGTCAGTGTTCAGGATCTCCGCGTAATAGCCGGAGGCGGGCACGGGGACGCGGTAGCCGTGCCGCACGATAGGCGTGAAGTTGCACACGCAGACCAGGCAATCGGCCGGATCCTTGCCCCGGCGCACAAAGCTCAGCGCGCTGTTGTCGCCGTCGTTGCAGTCCATCCATTCGAAGCCCGTCCAGTCGTGCTCCACTTCGTGGAGCGCGGCCTCGCGCTGGTACAGGGAATTCAGGTCGCGGACCAGGCGTTGGAGCGAGCGGTGGCGCTCGTAGGCCACCAGGTCCCAGTCCAAGCTGCGCTTTTCGTCCCACTCGCGCCACTGGCCAAACTCGCCGCCCATGAACAGCAGCTTTTTCCCCGGGTGGCCGTAGTGATAGGCGTAGAGCGCGCGCAGGTTGGCGAACTTCTGCCAATCGTCGCCCGGCATCTTGCCGATCATGGAGCCCTTCATGTGCACCACTTCGTCGTGGCTGAAAGGGAGCAGGAAGTTTTCGCTGAAGGCGTACATCATCGAGAAGGTGATCTGGTTGTGATGGAATTTGCGGTAGATGGGGTCTTGCCGGAAGTATTTCAATATGTCGTTCATCCACCCCATGTTCCACTTCAGGTTGAAGCCCAGCCCGCCGAGGTAGGGAGGCTTGGTCACCAGCGGCCATTCCGTGGACTCCTCGGCGATCATCAGCGCGCCTTTGTGATGCTCGTGGACGGCTTCGTTCAACCGGCGGAGAAAATCAATGGCTTCGATGTTCTCGCGGCCGCCGTACTGGTTTGGCAGCCACTCTCCCGGACGCCGCGCGTAGTCGTAATAGAGCATGGAGGCCACCGCATCCACGCGCAGGCCGTCCAGGTGGTACTTCTCCAGCCAGAAGAGCGCGTTGGCGATCAGGAAGTTCTGCACCTCGTTGCGCCCGTAATTGAAGACCAGCGTGCCCCATTCCGGATGCGTGCCCTTGCGCGGGTCGGCGTGCTCGTAGAGGTGCGTGCCGTCGAACTCGGCCAGGCCGTGGGCGTCGCGCGGAAAATGCGCGGGCGTCCAGTCGAGAAACACGCCCAAGCCGGCCTGGTGGCAGCGGTCGATGAACTCCATTAGGTCTTCGGGCCGTCCGTAACGGCTCGTGGCGGCGTAATAGCCCACGGTTTGATAGCCCCAGGAGCCGTCGTAGGGATGCTCCATGATGGGCATTAGCTCGATGTGCGTGTAGCCCATCTGTTGAACGTACGGGATCAGCTCGGCGGCCAGCTCGCGGTAGCTCAGCATTTCGTCGCCCGGTTTCCGCCGCCAGGAGCCCAGATGGACCTCGTAGACGGAGATGGGCGCGGCGAGCCAATTGCGCGCGTTGCGCGCGGCCAGCCATTTCGCGTCGCCCCACTTGTGTTTGTCTAGGCTGGCGACCACCGAGGCGGTCTTCGGCCGGACTTCCGCGTAGAAGCCGTAGGGATCCGACTTCAGGAACGGGATGGGGCCGAGGCGCGAGCGGATTTCGTATTTGTAGATGGCGCCCTCCGCGAGGCCGGGAATGAACACTTCCCAGTAGCCCGAAGCGCCGCGCAGGCGCATCGCATGCATTCGGCCATCCCAGTGATTGAAGTCGCCCACCACGCTCACCCGCAGCGCGTTGGGCGCCCACACCGCAAAGCTGGTGCCGAGCACACCTTCCACAATCAAGACGTGCGCGCCGAACTTTTCGTATTTCTGGTAGTGCGCGCCTTCCCCAAGCAGGTGGAGATCGAAATCGGAAAGGATTGGCGGGAAGCGGTACGGGTCGTCAATGGTTTCCTGCACGCCGCTAGGATAGCGAATCGCCAAACGATAGGGCGCGGCAAGCGCGGAGTGGGGGAGCAAAGCCTCGAAGACCCCGTCAGGATGAACCCGCGCCATCGGCACGGGCGGCGCGCCCTTGCCGGGCAACACGGAGACGGATTCCGCGCGCGGCTGGAGAGTGCGGACCACGGTCTCCGCTTTGCCCCCGCCCTCCAGCGGATGCGGGCCGAGCACGTGGAACGGGTCGGAATGCTCCGCGCGCACGAGCTGCTCGATCTCCACCATCAGGTTGCTTTCGCCTGCCACGCTCACGCTTCCTCGCTCAAGAAACTCTCACTGTGCGCCCGCCATTCTACTGCATTCACCGGCAACGCGAACGCAGCGAGGTGTTGGCCGTTCTCCACTTCCGTCAGCGGGCTAAGAGGCACCAGCAGGGAGACTTGACAGAAGCTTGGCGACCACCGATAATTAGTCTAGTCTAAACTAGTTTATCTGAACAGAGGTGGGACATGCCTTCCGTAGGAGCTTTCGAGGCCAAGACGCATTTGTCGGAACTGCTCGACCGCGTGAGTCGAGGAGAGAGCATCACGATCACCCGGCACGGGATCCCCGCCGCAGTGCTAGTTCCCGCTGGTGAGGCGAAGGGGAAGCGGACTCACGGCGAAATCATGGAGGGCCTGCGAAGGTTGAGGGAACGGGTCGGGTCGAGACGGCGCGGAAAGATCAGCGTCCGTGAGCTGGTCGCGGAAGGGCGGCGCTTTTGAGCAACGTGGTGATTGACGCGTCCGTGGCGCTGGCCTGGTGCTTTCCGGATGAGGACAGCGACTATGCCGATGGAGTCTTGGCGGCCCTGGAAGGGCGGGCCATCGTGGTTCCCGCGCTGTGGCCGATCGAAGTAACGAATGCAGTCCTGGTGGCCGAGCGGCGCAAGCGCATTCGTCCACTTGAAATCCGGCGATTCGTGGAACTGCTGGACAACCTGAGCGTGAGTGTGGATTCCCGGTCCGTGACCGAGTGCGTGAACAACGTGCTTCCCCTCGCGCGCGAATATGGCCTTTCCGCCTACGATGCCGCGTATCTCGATGTAGCCATGCAGCGTGGCGCCCCGTTGGCCACCCTGGATGGCCGTCTGCAGAGGGCGGGGCGGGAGGTCGGCATCGAGATTTTTCGTTCAGGACGGGAGTAGAAGTGGCGAATGGCGGGGGAGATCCGACGCCCCGCATTTGTGACGGGTGACAGGTGGCTTTGTGCCGGCGGTCACCGAAAGCCGCAGCCATCGGCGCCATCCTGATTCTAGGAGTTCGGCCGTTGGCTGCTTCAGTATGGCAGCGGCGCGGCTCGAAGAGGAGGTCATCATGGCCAATGAAATGTACCTCCTGGGCGCATTGGTCCTTGTAAGCATTGCCTACGTCGTCCGCCAGATCCTCGTGTTTCACAAATTTAGCGGAAAAATGCTGGTCACCTGCCCCGAAACCGGGAAACCGGCGGCAGTCAAGCTCGCCACCTGGCCTTCCCTTTGGGCTGCCATCCGCGGACGGCATGAGATGGAGTTGGGCGAGTGTTCCCGCTGGCCCGAACGGCAGGACTGCCCGCAGGATTGCCTGTGCCAGATTGAAGAGGACCCGAAAGGGCACCAGGTGTGGTCCATCGCAGGCCAGTGGTTTGAAGGAAAAACGTGCGTGTTTTGCGGCAGCGCCATCGAACCTTTCAAACATCTGGATCGCCGGCCCGCCTTGCTGAACTTGGAGAAGAAGACTTTTGAGTGGGCCAACCTTCCGCCGGAAAAGCTGCCCGAAGCGTTCAACACCTGTCTCCCGGTCTGTTGGAAATGCCATATCGCCGAATCCTTCATTCGGGAACATCCGAACCTGGCAACTTTTCGTCCCTGGGAGCGCAGTGGACCGCTCGGAGAATACGTTCCCAAGAAGCCGGAGAAGGACGACACGGCACATCCACGCGCCGCCTGAATCCGCCGCCCGTCTCCTCGCCGGCCGAAAGCCGGAAGAGGTTTCTGGCGGCGCAGTTTAGCGTTTGCATTCCTGCCTAGCCTGCCTGCGGTGATTCTGGCCTGGCCGGGGTGACCTGAAGATGAGTAATCGGTTCGGATACGCAAAGGCTGCACTGCTTCTCCTGGGGCTGGCCGTCGCTTCAACCCTGCCACTGCAAAGTGGCCACGCAGCCGTCAAGAAATCGCAGGCGCCGGCCTACGTGGCGCCTTTCGGCAACGAAGATTTGATCGTCCAGGTCCTCCGGGCCGACGGCCATTCTCTGCGCGAAAACGCGAAGATCCGGCTGGCCGCGGGGCAAGTCGTGGCGTCCGAGCAGCTCGCCGGGCCAAAACAGCGCCACCTGGCCCGGTTCAGTAAAGTCCCGCTCGGGCCTGTCCGCCTTCAGATTATCGCAAATGGTTTTGCGACAGCGGACCTGCAGCTCCTCCTGGATCATCCGGACCGGGAGATGCGCGTGACCGTCTACCTGCGTCCCGAGACGAGAGGCGGTCTCCCCGGCGAATCCTGGATTCCCGTTCTGTCGGCAGACGCTTCCTCGCATTATGCAGATGCCGTGGATTCCCTGCGCAGGGGCGACTTGCAAGAGAGCCTGCAGCAATTCGGAAAGCTGCGCCAGGCCGAGTTTGGACACCCCAACGTGCAGTACTTCGCAGGCGTAGTGGCCTGCCGCAACAAAGATACCGGCATGGCGGTGTTCCATTTTTCCCAGGCGGCCTACCTGAATCCGCAGAATGAGGATTCGGTGCGCGCCCTTGCCGGGCTTCTCTACCGCAGCGGAATTTACGGCGAGGCGTATGAGGAATTCTCGCGGCTGGCCCGGAAGCATCCGCAGGATTGGCAGTTGGCCTGGGCGGCGGCCAGCGCCGCATTACTGTCGGCACGGTATTCGGAAGCGCGCGAGGCCGCGACTACCGTCGCGACCCAAGCCAAGGATCCGGAGCTTACCGGTGTGGCTAAGATACTGCTCGCGGCCATGGGACCGGAAGACGCGACCGGCGCAAGCGACCCGCACACGTTCGCGCCCGAGCAGGCGGAAGCTGGCCTTTTCTCCGCCGATGATTTTGATCCCCGCGTTCCTCCTCGCCTGTGGGCGCCTCCGGACGTGGATGGCGCCATGCCGGCGATGGTCAGGGGCACACCCTGCAATGCCGCAGAGGTTTTGAGCCTGGCCGGACGGCGCGTTCTCTCGCGGTTTGAAGAGCTGAGCGACGTCGGCGCGAAAGATCATATTGAACAGGCCGTACTGGATGCTGCCGGGCAGGTCGTGCCGGTGGGGCATTTCACCGCGGACTACCTTCCGGAAGCTATCCTGTTGCCGAACGGGACCTACGCCGTGGACGAGTTTCTAGCAGGGGCCATTCCGGAGCCCTCCCCGGCCTCTTCCGTGGCACAGGGACGTGCCGGGCTCGCGCTGATATTCGAGCCCGCCATGCAGCTGGACTTCACGTTCGAATGTGAAGGCCTGACGCAATGGAAAGATCGCCCGGCGTGGAGTGTCTACTTCACGCAGCGCAAGGACCGGCCCGCGCGCCTGCATGCCCACAACAACTCCGGCAGGATTTATCCCGCCTACATCCGTGGCCGTGCATTTGTGGACCAGGCGTCGGGAGAGCTTTTGCATATAGAAACCGACCTCGTGGATCCGATCCCGCAACTGCGCCTCGAGGAGGAACATTTGGTTGTGGAGTATGAGCCGGTGACCTTTCAAAACGTGGCGGAGCCTTTCTACCTTCCCGCAGAGGCCGAACTCTACGTCCACATCCGCGGGCACTTCTACCGCATACGCGAAGAATTCAAGGATTACGTGCGATTCGCTGTGGCCACGCACCAGGAGATCAAGAGTCCACGGGAGCAAGCGCAAGAAAAATAACCCGAGTCCTTGCGGGCTCTCTCTGGTTCCCCGGCGCGTGCCATACGCCCGATGCCTGGCCGCATGCGAACGCGGCTAGAGCCGCTGACTCTTTTTTTTGACTGCCTCGCCTCATCGTGGGGAAACCTGATATGCCAGGAGAGCCAAAGCCAGGATAGGCGGCATTGCCGCAGGGCCCTCCATACTTCACTGGAAGTTCTTCCTTACCACAATCGCGTAGTTAAATGTCCGTTTGCTCCCGGGGTTGCACCCGTGTGGTGTGAAGGCGAGCGGGCCCCGCAAAATGGGCTCTCTCGATCGAAGAAGCCGCGGCGGCGGGGCTGCGGAGGGTGGCCTGCGTGGCTGGACCTCGGAGAAACAAATCCCTGTGAGGTGGGGTTCCTGGGTTATAAAAGCCCGCCACACTCAGGAGCACGGCTTGCCGCACGGTGCAAGAATCAGTGTGGGAACTCCGCGGCTGGGAGGATGGCTTGAAGCTGGATATCCATGGGGTGAGCAAGCAATACGATGGAAAGGTCTGGGCGCTCCGGGACTTCACGCTGCAGCTTGAGCCGGGCGTGCTGGGGCTGCTGGGGCCGAACGGGGCGGGGAAGTCCACGCTGATGAGGATTCTGGCCACCATTTCGAATCCCACGGACGGCACGGTGGAGTGGAACGGCGCGGACATTGCCCGCGAGCCGGACGCGCTGCGCAGCGTGCTGGGCTACCTGCCGCAGGATTTCGGCGTGTATCCCAACCTGACGGCTGTGGAGTTCCTGGAATATCTGGCGGCAGTGAAAGGGATACCTGCTGCGGCGGCGCGGCGCCGGATTGACGAGTTGCTGGCGCTGGTGAATCTCACCGAAGCGCGCAAGCGCCCGCTGGGAGGATATTCCGGCGGGATGCGGCAGCGGGTGGGGATTGCGCAGGCGCTGCTCAACGATCCCAAGCTGCTGATCGTGGACGAGCCGACCGCGGGCCTCGACCCGGAAGAGCGCGTGCGTTTCCGCAACCTGCTTTCGGAGCTTTCCGGCGAGCGCATTGTCATTCTCTCCACCCACATTGTGAGCGACGTGGAAGCGACGGCCACCGGAATCGCCATTGTGTCGCGCGGGCGGCTAGTACGGCACGCCGCGCCGGAAACTCTGCTGGCCGCGCTGGAAGGAAAGGTGTGGGAGTGGGTCGTGGCAAGCGCGGAACTGCCCGCGGCGCGGCAGCGCTTCCTGATCTCGACGGTAACGCGGCGGAGCGACGGCGTGCACGCGCGCGTGGTGAGTGACGCTGCGCCCGGAGCGGGCGCCCTGCGCGTTGCGCCGACGCTGGAGGATGCCTATCTGCACGCGGTCGCGGGGCAGAGGCAGGCGGAGACGGCATGAACCCGCGGGTGCTCTACCACATCGCGCGGGCGGATTTTCTGGAGCGTGTGCGGCGCTACAGCTTCCTGGTGACGCTGGCTTTCACGCTCTATGCCGCCTTCGAGGCCAACCGCGGGAACATTGTGGTGAGCGTGGGCGATTATCGCGGGGTCTACAACTCGGCGTGGCTCGGCCTGCTGCTTTCGATGACGGCAACGGTGCTCATTACCCTGGTGGGTTTTTACGTGATCAAAAACACCGTGGAGCGCGACCGGCAAACCGGCGTGGGGCAGATTCTGGCCTCGACCCCGCTGGGCCGCGTGACTTACCTGGCGGGAAAAGCCCTGAGCAACTTCGCGGTGGTAGGCGTGATCGCGGCCATCCTGCTGTGCGCCGCGTTTGCCATGCAAATGTGGCGCGGGGAGGTGGCGGGAGTGGACGTGCGGAAGTTGGTGGCGCCGTTCCTCATCCTGACCATGCCCGCCCTGGCGTTCCTCGCCGCGCTGGCCGTCCTGTTTGAATGCGTGCCCGGTTTGCGCGGCGGATTCGGCAACGTGTTTTATTTTTTCTTCTGGACGGCGCTGCTCGGTGCCGGCATCCAGACCCATCTCGGTTATCTCGACCTGATGGGGGTCGGCTTCATCCAGCAAAGCGTGGTGGAGCGCGCGCAACATCTGCCGGGATACAAGGGCGGATTCTCGTTTCAGATCGGGCCGCACCAGGGGCGGACGTTACAAACCTTTGTGTGGGGCGGGTTTCACTGGACAGCGGCTGCGGTCCTGCCGCGGATGGTGTGGTTTCTCTTCGCCATTTTGACCTTGCTGCTGGCTGCGGCGTTTTTCGACCGTTTCGACGCGTCGCGCGGCCTGCTGCACCGTGTGGCAGTGGCGTTGGGACGCGGCTCCGAGCGCCGGCGCGAAGCGCGTGAGGAGCAGTCCGGGACCCCGGCGGGCGCGGAAGCGTGCAACGAGCCGCCGGCAGCCGCCGCAGTGCATCTGACGCCACTCGCGGGGCGCGCCGCGTCGCCCAGGTTCGGCGCGATCGTGGCGGCGGAATTGCGGCTGATGCTAAAAGGCCGCTCGCGCTGGTGGCTGCTGGTCGCGCTGGGGTTGCTGATCGGAACATTTGCCGCGCCGGCTGGCGAGGCGCGCGGAAAGGTCCTTGCCTTTGCGTGGCTGTGGCCGGTATTGCTCTGGTCGGCTCTGGGGACCCGCGAGGCGCGAAATGCCACCGGGCCGCTGATTTTCTCTTCCGCGCGGGCGCTCGAGCGGCAGTTGCCGGCGGTGTGGGCCGCAGGTGCCTGCCTCGCTCTCGTCACTGGCGCGGGCGTCGGAGTGCGCGCGCTGGCCGCGCGGGATTGGACACACCTGCTCGCATGGCTCACCGGGGCGATGTTCATTCCTGCGCTCGCGCTGGCTCTGGGGGTGTGGAGCGGGACGAGCAAACTCTTCGAAGGGCTGTACACCGCGCTGTGGTACGCCGGGCCGGTGCAGCCGACGCCCGCGCTCGATTTTATGGGCGCGTCGCCGCAACTCAGCGCGCGGATTCCCGTGTATTATCTGGTGGCCACGATCGCCCTGCTCGCCGTGGCCGCATTCGGCCGCCGACGTCAGATCCGGCGATGAGGCTCGGTCTTCGGAGCACAGGCGAAAGCCTGTGCCACGCGAATGTGATGGAAACGCGCGCCGTGCTTTTCGCGTCCATACCAGCGCCAGTCCAGGAGGGGGAGATACAATGAAAACGAAGATCTACAGGATGTTCTCCGCAGCCGCGGGCCTCGCCGTCGGGCTCTCCTGCGCTCCGGCCGCGGCCGCGCTGCCGGCTCACGGAGCCGCCGCGCCGCAACAAACACGACCCGCGGCCACCACCAATCCGAACGAGGGATTTCTCCGCACCTGGAAAGACGTCGCGCAGAAAATCACGGATATGGCCGAGGATTTTCCGGAGGACAAATACGATTTCAAACCCAACCCGGACGTGCGCACGTTTGCCGAGCAAGTGCTGCACGTGACCAGCTCCGTTTACTACTTCCAGGCGATTCTGGAAGGCAAGAACCCGACTGAGGAAGGCCCCAAGCGCTCCGACTTTAAGAGCAAAGCCGAAATCGTGGCCTATGCGAAGAAAGCCCTGGCCGACGGAACTGCGCTCCTCGAAAAGGCGGATTTCTCGAAGCTCATTCAGCGGCCCAAACGGCCGCTGAATCCCTATGCCCTCTGGAGCGACTTCTGCGAACACGCCGGAGAGCACTACGGACAGATGGTGGTGTATTACCGCGTGAATGGGCTGGTGCCGCCGGAATCGCGGCCGAAGAAGTAGCCGGCCGGAAGTTATATGCGTAGGGGCACGGCATGCCGTGCCCCCGCCATCTTCGCGTATCCCTCCTGGAAAACTTCATCCCCTCTGGATTGCGGCCTGCAATCCTCCGTGCTACCGCCTTGCTCCCTTTGACTGAAGCGGATAAAGTGCCGCCGGTGATTCTCCCCGCACAGGATCGCTGCGCCCGACGACGATGTGTGTCTCTCTGGCCGGAGTTGTGGGGATGACACACGCTCCGGAATCGATGCTCGAGCGCTCCCTGCAGGGGCGCTCGATGACCGTGACGCGCGGCGGGATCGTCGCGGCGGAGTCGCCGCTCGCTGCGCAGGCCGGAGTTCAGGCCCTGGCCCGCGGCGGTTCCGCGGCGGACGCGGCCATCGCTGCCAACGCCGTAATGGGCGTGGTCTCTCCCATGATGAACGGCATCGGCGGCGACCTGTTCGCCATGGTGTACGACGCTCGCTCCGGCAAGCGTTACGGCATCAATGCCAGCGGTTGGGCGCCCCGCGGGCTCACCCCCGAATTCCTTCACGCGCACGGGCTGGAGAAAATGCCCGGCCACGGCATCCATACGGTCACCGTGCCCGGCGCCGTGGAGGGCTGGGCGAAACTCCACCAGCGCTTCGGCCGCCGCCCGCTGGCGGAAGACCTGTCCGCCGCCATTCGCATCGCGGAGGAGGGCGCGCCGGTAACGGAGTGGGTCAACCAGTATTGGCAGGAAGGCGCCGGCACGCTCTCTGGCGATCCCGCGGCAGAAAAGCTCTTTCTTCCCGGCGGCAGGGTGCCGCAGGTGGGAGAAATCTTCTGCAATCCGGAACTGGCCGGGTCGCTAAGGGCCATCGCCGAAGGCGGCCGCGACGCCTTCTATCGCGGCCCCATCGCTGCGAAAATCCTAGCCACGGAAGCCCATTTCGGCGGCACCATGTCCGCTGAGGATCTGGCCGAGTTCTCCGCGGAGTGGGTTGAGCCCATCTCCACCACCTATCGCGGCTGGAC
>DATEQM010000146.1:0-6309 GCA_035272605.1 Candidatus Acidiferrales bacterium
CCGGATGGTGCTGCTGCGACGCCTGGCAGAAGGGCTCGAAAAGGAACGGCGAGAACCGGAAGATTGCTGCCGCCTCGCTCACCGACCAAATTCGCCGCCTGCGCAACCATCCCAGCGTCCTGGCCTGGCTCAATGGCAGCGACGAAGCTCCCCCTCCCAACGTCGAGCGCGTGTACCTGGCCATCGAGAAGAAACTCGCCTGGCCGAAGCCCATTCTCTCCGCGGCCGCCGACCGGCACACCGCAGCCGGCGGGCCGACCGGCGTCAAAATGGCCGGACCGTACGATACCGTCCCGCCCGACTACTGGTATCTCGACAAAAACCACGGCGGAGCCTTCGGCTTCGCCACGGAAATCAGCCAGGGGCCGGCCATTCCGCAGATCGAGAGCCTGCGCCGCTTCCTGCCCTCCGCAAGCCTGTGGCCCATCAACGACGACTGGGATTTTCACAGCGGCGGCGGCGAATTCAAGAATATCCGCCGCTACCTGGCCGCCCTCGAGTCACGCTACGGCGCAGCCGGCAGCCTGGAAGATTTCTTGTGGAAATCACAGGCCACCGCCTACGAAGGCGAACGCGCCATGTTCGAGGCCTACGGCCGCAACAAATTCGTCGCAACCGGCGTGATCCACTGGATGCTCTCCAACGCCTGGCCCTCCCTCATCTGGAATCTGTACGACTACTATCTCGAGCCCCACGCCGGCTACTTCGGCACAAAAAAGGCCTGCGAACCGCTCCACGTCCAGTATTCCTATGACGACTCGTCCATCGTGGTCGTCAACGGAACCGCGCAGGCCATCCCCGGACTGCGCGTCAAAGCTGCTGTCTACAATCTCGACCTCACCGAAAAATATCACCGGGAAGAGAATCTGGACGCCGCAGCCGATTCCAGCCAGCGCGCCTTCGTGCTCCCGAAAATCAAGGGGCTCTCCACAACCTATTTTCTCCGCCTGCGCCTGGAGAATGCCAAGGGCGAACTGCTCAGTCGCAACTTCTACTGGCTCTCCACCAAGCCGGACCGCCTGGACTGGCCGCTCTCCACCTGGTATTACACCCCGCTCGAATCCGCGGCCGATTTCCGCGACCTCTCTTCCCTGCCCCCGGCCGACGTGCGCGCCCGCGCCGAATTCTCCTTCACCGAAGACGGCCGCGGCGGCCAGGGCACGGCGCGCGTGACGGTGACGAACGCGGGAACCGCGCCCGCGTTCCTCCTTCGCTTGAAAATCACGCGCGGAAAAGGCAGCGAGGAAGTATTGCCGGTCTTCTGGGAAGACAATTACTTCGAGTTGTTCCCCGGGGAGGTACGGGAGATAACGGCAAATTTCCTTCTTGCGAACCTGGGCGGCGCGGAGCCTATTGTGGAAGTGACTGGCTGGAACGTGAACCGCCAGCGGTAGCCACGGTCCCGCTTGGCGGGACCGTGGGTTGGTTCCTTCCTTCCCTATTTCTCTACTTCCCTTCTCCGTTCTTCACGGCCCAGCGGGCGGCGGATGCGGCGTCTTGAGCGCGTAATTCCGTGCCGCGCCGAACACCGTGACCCCAATGTGGATGTAGGAAGTCCAGCGCTCCAGCCGGTGATGCCCCGCGCGATGAAATAAGTAGGACACGCCCACCGAGGTTGCGGCACCGGCAAATTCGATAGCCGCAAACGCGGCGTGATTGTCCACGATCTGGTTGTTCAATAGCGCTTCGTTGAGCCCGCGTCGGCGAGCATTGAGCGTCGAAGCGAAATCGAGGTAGCGCGCGCCCAGAACTCCCGCGAAAAGCCAGTCGTTCTCCGCATCCCAGAACCGATGCACTTGCGGCTTCTCACCGGAGGGGGGAGCCGGAGCATTCTGCGGCTTCGGAGCCGCGGCGGGCTGGGCCGGCGCCTGCGCGCCGCCGGTGGACGGAGCCTGCTGCGGCGGCGAGCTCGCCTGCTGCGCGAACAGAGCGCAGGGCATCACCGCCAGCAGAAATCCCAGGAAAGCGGATCGTACCCAGGATGATGAGGAGGATTCCTCGCGAACCATGCCCTTGGGATTCTACACCCAATCCCGGCGCGAAACCCCAGTCCAAGCGCGCCCCAATGCCGTTCCACCCGGCGCGGGGACAAATCGCCACTCAAGTGCCCTGCGAAACGTGCCGATAGAGAACAGGAGGAAGAACCGGCCAGCTCCCGCGGCGTGCCCGTCTCCCGGCTTTGCGGCCTCGAGGGCAGCGCGATTGCCTGGCGGAAGGAAGGAGTGTGCTCATGGCAGCGCGCAACGACTCCCCATCGCTTGCCACACCCGCGGCGGCACGCGGTTCTGCCCACACGGAAGAGCCGGTGCTGGATCGCGCCGCGATGCTCGGAACGGTGGAACAAGACCTCGAACTTCTTCGCGAACTCGTGGAGCTCTTTCTCGCCGAAGTCCCCGGGCTGCTCGCCCAGATCCGGTCCGGTGTGGAGGAGAAGCATGCGGAGAATGTCGAAAGGGCCGCGCATACGCTGAAAGGAGCGCTGCTGAATTTCGGCGCGCGGAGGGCCTGCGAAGTGGCGCGCCAGTTGGAAATTCGCGGACGCGAGGCGCGGCTCGCCGATGCGGAGCAGCTTGTCTCCCGGCTCGAGTCAGAGGTGACTCAGGTGTGCCGCGCGCTCAGCGATTTCCTGCGGGAGGTGGTCCCATGAACATTCTTGTCGCCGACGACGACCCGGTGCAGAGCCGGCTGCTCGAAAAACATCTCACCGGGCGGGGATTCAAGGTCCAGATTGCCTTTGACGCCTCGACCGCCTGGGAGAAAGTGCAGAAGGAGCGGCCGGATGCAATCCTGCTCGACTTGCTGATGCCCGGGGGGACGGGGCTGGGGCTCCTGAAGAAACGGAACGGCTCCAGCAGCCACCGGAATCTCCCCGTGATCGTCATCACGGCAGTGGAGGATCCCCTGGTCCTGCGCATGGTGGAACAGAGCGGGGTGGTGTCCATCATGCCGAAGCCTGTGGACTTGATGCTGCTGGACGTCACCCTCGAGAGCGTCCGGAGCAGTTTGCCGGCAAAGCCGGCGATGACGCCCGGCAGGTGAATCTCAGAGAGGAGACAACAGTGCGCATCCTGGTGGCCGATGATGACGTAGTCTTGACGCGCCTGCTCGAGCAGCGGCTGCACGACCGCGGATTTGGGGTGCAGATCGCCCACGACCCGCGGCTGGGCGATGCGGCACAGTTTGTCTCCTCGGCCGAATCTGAGTTGATTCAGCTCTGCCCAGCGCTGAGCGATTTCCGGCGGGAGGTGGTCCCGTGAACATTCTTATCGCCGAAGACGAACGGGTGCAGTGCCGGCTGATCGAGAAATATCTCACCGCCCGGGGATACAAAGTCCAAATTGCCTTTGACGCCTCGACCGCCTGGGAGAAAGTGCAGAAGGAGCCTCCGGATGCAATCTTGCTGGACTTGCACATGCCGGGAGGCACCGGGCTCGGCTTCCTGAAGAAACGCAACGGCTCCGCGGCCCACCGGAACATTCCCGTGATCGTCATCACGTCAATGGAGGATCCTCTGGTGCTGCGCATGGTGGAACAGAACGAGGTGTTGTCCGTCATGCAAAAGCCTATGGACATGATGCTGCTCGACGTCACCCTCGAGAGCGTCCGGAGCAGCTTGCCGGCAAAGCCCGCGATGACGCCTGGCACGTGAATTTCCGCGAGGAGAACAAAAGTGCGCATCCTGGTGGCCGATGATGACGTAGTCCTGACGCGCCTGCTCCAGCAGCGGCTGCACGACCGCGGATTTGAAGTGCAGATCGCTCACGACGCGCTCCAAGCATGGCAAACGGTGCGCCGCGAGCCACCCGACCTGATCCTGCTGGACATCAAAATGCCGGGCGGCACGGGCCTGGCAGTGCTGCGCCGCCTGAAAAACAATCAGGCGGTTCGCGGCGTGCCCGTAATCGTCATCACCGCGGCCGAGGAGCAGTCCCTGCTTCAGCAAATCCTGGCGCTGCAGCCCCACGCTTTGCTGCGCAAGCCCGTCAAGCTCACCGATCTCGACTTTGAAATCTCGCGACTGCTGGCGAAGCGCGAACTCGCCGGTTCCGCGCCGCAGAACTCGCCCAAGGGATCCGGGTGAACCCGCCCCATGCGCGTCCTGGTAGCCGATGACGACGAAATCTACCGCAGCCTGCTGGCCGCGACGCTGGGCCGCTGGGGCTACGAGGTCACTCCGGTCTCCTGCGGCGAACAAGCACTGGAACGGCTCGGGACGGAAGGCGCTCCCACGCTGGCCATCCTGGACTGGATGATGCCGGGACTCACCGGGCCGCAGGTGTGCGCGCGCCTGCGCTCGAATGCCGGGCCGCGATACACCTACGTGCTGCTGCTCACGGCACGGCACAACATGGAGGATTTGGTCGAGGGGCTGGAAGCCGGCGCGGACGATTACCTGACCAAGCCGTTCGACACCTCGGAGTTGCGCGCGCGTTTGCGCGCCGCGGAACGCATCCTCGCTCTCCAGGAAAAACTCGTGAAGTCCCGCCAGGAACTCGAGGAGCTGGCCACGCACGATCCCCTGACCCAGCTCTGGAACCGCCGCGCCATCCTGGAGAGGCTTTGCAGCGAAGCGGCGCGCGCAAAAAGGGAAAGGACGTCGCTGGCAGTGGTCTTGGTGGACGTGGACCACTTCAAGCAGGTGAACGACCTGCGCGGCCACCTGTGCGGAGATCAGGTGCTGTGCGAGGTGGCCAGGCGGATGGAATCGGCGCTGCGCCCTTACGACGTGCTGGGCCGTTTCGGCGGCGAGGAATTTCTGGTCACGCTCACCACGGAATCCCCGCAGGGCGTGAACGTGGTGGCGGATAGGCTGCGCGCCGCCGTGGCCGCGCAGCCCTTCGCGGCGTGCGGCGCGGAGTTCCGCATCAGCGTGAGCGTGGGAGTGGCCACCAGCGCTCCCGGCGCGGAGCCTCATCCGGAATCGTTGCTCCGCGCGGCCGATAACGCGCTCTACCGGGCGAAGCGCGAAGGCCGCAACCGCGTGTGCCTCGCCCTGTCCGAACCGGATCCAAGTCCCGTGGCCGCTGGAGCCGAGCCCAGCGGGAGAATCTCCTCCGCGCCGGCGCGCTGACCCGCGGGCGAGCTCCGGCCTGCGCCGCCCATTTCGTATCGCCGGCATCTTGCCGGCGTCTTTCTTTCTCTCCCTTCTCCTCATCTCCCTGGCACTGCCCGTTCGCGGGAATTGCTTTCGCAGTGGCAGTCCTTTATGATGCGCGCGCTTTCCATCCGAAGCACCCCTCGAGGCCCTGCGGCGCTTGTCTGACCAAAGCCCATCGCTTCTTCGCATCGCTCGCGATTCCGCAGCGCATGCGCCTCCCGGGCGGCTCCATCGGGTGCTCGGCGTCACCTTCGGGATTGCCGTCGCCGTTGGGAATTCCATCGCGGCGGGGATTCTGCGCGCGCCCGGCGAAGTGGCGGGATTCCTGCCTTACGCGGGGCTCTTCCTGGGCGTGTGGGCGGCGGGCGGAATCTACGCGCTGATCAGCGCGATGCAGCTTGCCGAACTGGGCGCGCTGGTGCCGCGCTCCGGCGGCCAGTACGTGTTCGCGCGCCGCGCCATCGGCCCCTACGCGGGCTTCATCGTGGGCTGGAGCGACTGGCTCTCCACTTGCGGCACCATCTCCGCCATCTCCATCGTCATCGGTGAATACCTGGGGGATCTTTTTCCGGGACTCGTGGGATTCACCTCGCGGATCGCCATCGCGGTGGCCATTCTATTCGCGCTGCTCCAGTGGCGCGGAGTCAAGTGGGGCGAGCGCGCGCAGGAGATCACCAGCCTGTTGAAAGGGCTCGTTTTTGCAGTCGTGGTCGCGGGCTGTTTTCTGCTGGGTGGCACGACGAACGTAGCATCGACCGCCGCAGCGGCGCCGCACATGCCGTTGGCGGTGGCCGTGGTCCTGGCTCTTCAAGCGGTGATCTACACCTACGACGGGTGGAACGGCCCGGTCTATTTTTCCGAGGAGATGAGGAATCCGGGACGAGAAATCCCGCGAGCCCTGTTCGGCAGCGTCTTGTCCATCATGGGAATCTATCTGCTGGTCAACGCCGCGCTCGTCTACGTTCTGCCGGTCAGCAGGATGGCGGGAGACAACTTTGCGTTGGGCACGGCCGCCGCAATCTTCCTGGGGCCGATGGGAAGAAAACTGGTCCTGGCGCTGATGGTGGTCTCGCTCCTCAGCGCCGTGAACGCGAACACACTGATGGCCACGCGCGTCCTTTTCGCCGTGAGCCGCGACGGCCTGGTGAACCGCCGCGCGGCGCAGGTAAATCCGGGCGGAACTCCGACGATTTCGCTCCTCGCCGGAACCG
>DATEQM010000147.1:0-13508 GCA_035272605.1 Candidatus Acidiferrales bacterium
GCGGGCAAATCAAGATGAGGAAGATCAAAGGCTTTCGGGAGATCGAAGAGAAACAGGAAAAGGCGGCTTAGAAGAAAAGATTTCCATGACTTCTCAGGAAAAATGCGCTATCAACTTTTCAACAGGATTCGGGACACAGCCACAACTTTCAGGTAGTTATCGAAGGCGCTGCAGTTACCACCCCAAAGATGTGGCAATTCGGAGGACATGCGTTCCTTAGGGGTGAACACGTCCGCGTTCGCTGGTTCAAGACCGCGGAATCACCCCAAATCCTGCAATCCTCCTAACTCGATCGGGACGGCCCGCGCTATGTCTGGGATGACGCATAGTGATTGGTGAACCCGACAGAATCACGCCCAGCAACTCCCAGAGCCGAGCCTACTCTCGAGCGCTTATTTAAATCCGCGTGCGTAAAAGCAGGGAGCACGTATGTAGGTTTTGGCTGGCAAGCGAAAACCTGAATGCTGGCAAAGGACATTCACGCCCGACGCACAGAGTCATTCCCATCACCGAAGAATTTCAACACTTCGTCAAGCACACCCAGGCCGGCTTCTGGTGGATGCCTACCGAAGGGCCTGCTAGCTCTAACCCCAAGCTCTGGACGACGACTCGGCACGCCCCCCTTTGCGGAGACTTCTCGACTCCGCCCGCCACACACCGGATAAGCCCCTAGATCCCGTCTTCGTCTCCTCCCTGCTCGCCACTCGCCACTAGCCACTGCATTTTTTACTTGAATACGTACCCGCGCTGTGATATAAACCTCGGGAATTGTCGACGGGAGGTGCCGGAGCATTCCGAGAGTGCCAGCCTCAGTTTTGATCTAAGTCCTGCAACCTCAACGCACTACGCACTCTTTCCCACCGGGAGAATTTCGATGAATCCGCAACCCTTTCCTTTTCAGTCCCTTGCAGACCTCACGTTCGCCCATTTTCGCCCGATGGTGCTCCCGCAAGTGCCGCATTTTCAAATGTTTGCGCAAGTACCCCTCAACCATCCCCTTTGTTTTCATGCGTTTGTGCAATTAAAGGGGGAGGGGGTACCCCCCCCTCCAATCGGCGAAAGGCACTGTCCAATTCTTTCCCCGCTCCCCCGGGCCACCGTTCACTGGCCACTGGCCACTCCGAACGAACGTCACGCACGCCCCCTCGCTGGGCGCGTTGGTACGACCAGGGAGTAGAGAGTAGAGTAAAACCATGCGCCGCAGCCAAGCCACGCGCTACGCCCGCCTCTCCGCCAGTGCTGCGGCCGTGGTGTTCGTCTTCCTCGCCAGCCTCTATGGTTGGCGCTCGCTGCAGCACGCCCGTTCCGTCCGCTCCGCTCCTCCGGCTGTTCCCGCCAGCGTGCAGCAGCAGTCGCAAAAGTTCGCTTTTTCCAAGGCCAATGGCGACCGCACCCTCTTCGAGGTGGAAGCCTCGCACGCCACCGCCTTCACCGCCGACAATCGCAACGTCCTCGAAGATGTCGCCGTGACCATGTTCGGCCAGCAGGGTGATCGCCAGGACCGCATCCGCACCCGCGAGTGCGAATACTTCTCCGATTCCGGCCGCGTCGTCTGCCGCGGCAACGTGCACGTGGAAATGGAAGCCGCCCGCGACGCCCGCGAGCGTCCCGGCCAGCAAATGGTTCGCGCCGAAACCTCGCAGCTCACCTTCGAGCGCGAGACCGGAGCTTCCCATAGCGACCAGCCTGTCGTGTTCTCTTTCCCTTACGGAGAAGGCCGCGCTGTCGGATTCACCTACGATGCCAATCACTCCGTCGTCCGCCTGCAGCACGACGTCGTCATGAACCTCCGCCGCGCTCCCCAGGGCAAGTCCGCAACTCCGTCGCCCACGCCCACCGAGGTAACCGCCGCCAGCCTCGAATACCACAACGAAACCGGTATCGTGCAGTTGGATGGTCCCGTACACCTCCGTCAGGGCACGCGAGAAGTCACCTGCGCGGCGCTCACCATCGAACTTTCTCCCAGCCTGCGCGCCCGCCATATGCTGGCCACGGGCCACCCGCAACTCATCTCTCACGATCCCAACGGCACTACCATCCTCGCCGCGGAAAAGGCCACGCTCGATTTCACCCCCGCTGGCACGCCGGCGCACGTGCATGGCGAGGGCTCCGTTCGCGGTTCGCGGAAGGCCGCCACGATCGCCGGCGAGCAGCATTTCGAATCCGACCGCTTCGACCTGGACCTAGACCCCCGCACCGGCGCCGCCCGCCTCGGCAAGGCCGATGGCAACGTCCGTGTGGACACGCCCGCGCGAAAACCCGCCGAAGGCACAGCGCATCTGTCCAGCTCCGTGCTGCTCCTCCATTTTGTGGTCGGTGCTGCCGGCCGCTCCGACCTCAAGCAGGCTGAAAGTCCTCCCGACGCCTCGGGACCCACCACGATGGAATTCACCTCGCCGAAGGACAGCACTGTGCTCCGCGCCAGCCGCCTGATTGCCGACTACGGCCCGTCCCGAGGCTTCGGGACGCATCTGCGCCAGGTGCATGCGCATCAAGCCGTGGAAGTCGAACGGCGGCTGCCTGGACAGCCGGTCCAGGTGACGCGTTCCGATAACGGCGACGTGGATTTCGACGGGGACCACTGGACCGAGGCGCGCCAGAGCGGCAACGTGCGCTTCGAAGAGATCGGCCCGCTCGCCCGCCGCGGCCGCGCCGATCGCGCCCGCTCCGTCCACTCCTCCGACACCCTGACGATGACCGGCAACGCCGAACTCTCCGACGCGGAAACCGATTCCGCCGCGCCCTCGTTCAATCTCGACCAGCGCACTGGCGAGGCACGCGGAGAAGGCGGTGTCCGCACCACCTACCGCCGCGTGGATCCGCAGAGCGTGGCGAATTTCGCGCCCGTGCCCGCCCACATCACCGCGGACCGCATGACCGGCTGGCGCGCCACCGGCCGCGCCGTCTATTCCGGCCATGCGCGTCTTTGGCAGGGCGATGCCGTCATCCAGTCCGACACGCTGGAACTTCGCCAGCAAGAAAAACTGCTTCTCGGCACCGGCAACGTCAACGCCCGGCTCCCCCAAATCCAGCCTCCGCCCGGCGCGGAACCTCAGACCGCGGGAGCCGCGGCCACTGCGGCAAATTCCGCCACCGCCAAGAATTCCACCTCGGCATCGGCGGCCAAAGCCGGCGGCGACCGCGTCATCTGGGCCGTCCGCTCCGAACGCCTGGTCTATCGCAGCGCCGATGCCGTCGCCGAGCTCGATCGGAGCGTGCGCGCCGAATCCCGTCTGGGCCGTCTCGCTTCCGCCCACATGGACCTGATCCTCACTCAGACGAACGGCGTGCAGCAGCTCAGCAAAACCGTGTCCACCGGGGGCGTCACCGTCTGGCAACAGGGACGTCGCGGCAGCGCCGAGCGCGCCGTTTACACTGCGGCCGACGGCCGCTTCGTGCTCAGCGGCGGAAAACCGACGCTTTTTGATGCCGACCAGGGCACAACCACGGGCCGTGAATTGACCTTCTTTTTAGCGGATGATAGGATTCTCGTCGATTCGGGTGACGGCACGCGCACTCTCTCTCGTCACCGGATCCAGTAATGAGCCCGCATGTCGAAATTACAAGCCGTCGAAGTCAGAAAATCGTACCGGGGCCGTGTCGTCGTTGATGACGTAAACCTGGACATTACGCAAGGCGAAGTCGTTGGCCTGCTGGGCCCGAATGGCGCTGGAAAAACCACCACTTTTTACATCCTCGTCGGTCTGGCCCGGCCCGATTCCGGCTCCGTTCTCCTGGACGACGAAGACATCACCGACCAGCCCGTCTACCGCCGCGCCCGTTCCGGCATCAGTTATCTCCCGCAGGAACCCTCGGTATTTCGGAAGCTGACTGTGGAGGAAAATCTTCTCGCCGTCCTCGAGATCCAGCCCCTCACTCCCGAAGGCCGCCGCGACCGGCTGGAAGAGCTCCTCGCGCAGATGGGCCTGGAAGCGGTGCGCCACAACCAAGGAGGCACGCTCTCGGGCGGCGAACGCCGCCGCCTGGAAATCGCGCGCTCGCTCGTCCTCCAGCCCTCCTTCATTCTTCTCGACGAGCCCTTTTCCGGCATCGACCCGGTCACGGTCATCGACATCCAGATGATCATCCAGGACCTGCGCAACTCGGGCATCGGCGTGCTGGTCACCGACCACAACGTCCGCGAAACGCTGCGCGTCACCGACCGCGCCTACATCATCCACGACGGCCGCATCTTCCTGGCCGGCTCCCCGGATGTCCTCAGTTCCGACCCCTCCGTCCGCCGCATCTACCTCGGCGAGAATTTCCAGCTCAACTAGGTCCTATGGGCCAGTGGCTACAGCCGAAGCTTCATCTGAGGGTCCAGCAGAAACAGATCCTGACTCCCGGACTCGTCCAGATGGTCAGCGTCCTCGCGCTGAACCGCCTGGAGCTCCGTGAAATGGTGACCCAGGAAATGGTCGCCAATCCCATGCTCGAGGAAGTCACCGAGGAGAATCTTCGCGCCGACAACTACACCGACGAAGCCTTCGTGAAGGCGGAAACGGAAGTCCCTGCCGAGGGCGAGAAAACCAATCCCTTTGATGAGTTTGATGTCGCTTCCTTCTTCAATCAGTACCTCGGCACCGGCGGCGCGGAAACCAAGGGTGAGTTCGAAGAGATCGAGCGGCCCTCCTTTGAGAAGTTCCTCTCCTCCACTTCCGACCTCTCCGACCATCTCACCTGGCAGTTGAGCGCCTCGCAGGTGCCCGATCGCCAGCTCCAGCTCGCTGAAGCCATCATCGGCAACCTGGACGAAAACGGCTACCTCACCGCCACCGTCGAGGAAATTGGGGAGATGGAGAGCGCCGGGGCCGAAGAGGTTCAGGAAGCGCTGGCGCTGGTGCAGGAGCTCGACCCGCCCGGCGTGGCTGCGCGCAACCTGGGCGAATGCCTGGAGCGCCAGCTTCTCACGCTCGATCCCGAGAATTCGCCGCTCACGCAACTCGCCACGGCCATTGTGCGCGAGCATCTCAAGCTCATTCAGAACAGCCAGTTCAAGGAAATCGCCAAGGCCGTCGGCCAGCCCATCGAACAGGTAAAGCTGGCCGTGGACATCATCAAGAAACTCGATCCTCGCCCCGGCCTTCGCTACAACAAAACCGAGCCCCGCGTCGTCGAGCCCGACGTCTTTTTCCGCAAGGTCGGCGAGGAATGGCAGGTCTTTTTGAACGACGACGACATGCCGCAGCTCCGCCTGAGCCCCACCTATCGCCGCCTGCTGGCTCGCGACGCCGCCGACCGCGACGTCCGCAATTACGTGAAGGAGCGATTTACCGCCGCGGTGCAACTCCTCAAGAATATCGAGCAGCGCAAGCACACCATTCTGCGCGTCTGCCAGGTGATCATCCGCCGGCAGCGCGACTTTTTTGAGTTCGGCATGGACCACCTGAAGCCCATGATGATCAAGGAAGTTGCGGAAGAAGTGGGCGTGCACCCCTCCACAGTCAGCCGCGCCGTGGCCAACAAGTATTCCCATTCCCCGCAGGGCGTTTACGAGCTGCGCTTCTTTTTCTCTGAGTCCGTCAATGGCCCGCAGGGGGCCGGCGTCTCCCTGCTCACGCTCAAGCGCCGCGTGAAGAAAATGATCGAGGAAGAGGACACCGCGCACCCCCTGACCGACGAGCAAATCGCCAAGAAGCTCTCCGAGGAAGGCATCGAGGTGACCCGGCGCACCGTGGCCAAGTACCGCGAAGACCTCCGCATTCCCAGCACACATCAGAGGCGGGTGAAGGAGTAGGTGGCACGCCGGGCCGATTCCCAGGCCTCAGCGCCGCGCGCGCGGCGCCTCGTCCTGCTCACCGGCCTCAGCGGCTCCGGGAAAGGCTCCGTTCTCCGCGCCTTCGAAGATCTGGGCTACTACTGCGTGGATAACCTGCCGGTGGATCTCATCCCCAAATTCAGCGAGCTTTTCGACCAGGGCGGTGGCGAGTTCGACCGCGTGGCGCTGCTCGTGGATGCGCGCGAGGGTCAGATGCTCCGCCGCCTCCCGGTCATTTACCGCCAGCTCCGCCGCCAGCACAACGTGACGCTCGTCTTCATCGAGGCCGGCGACGACGTGCTCGTGCGCCGCTTCAGCGAGACTCGCCGGCCCCACCCGCTGGGCCGGGAAGCCAGTGTTCGCGAGGCCGTCCGCCGCGAGCGCCGCCTCATGGCCCCGATCCGCAAGATCGCGGACGTGGTGCTCGATACCACCCGCTTCAACGTCCACGAGCTGCACCAGTTCATCACCGAACGCTTCCTCAAGCCCGAGCGCCAGCCCCTGATGGTCAGCGTGGTGAGCTTCGGGTTCCGCTACGGCGTCCCGCAGGACGCCGATCTCGTGTTCGACGTGCGCTTCCTGCCCAATCCGCATTTCCTCCCGAAGTTCCGGCCGCTCACCGGCCGCGACCAGGGCGTGGCCCGTTACATCCGTTCTTTCCCGCAAACGAGGCAGTTCCTCGCGCGCGTCACTGAGCTGCTGCGCTTCCTTTTGCCTTACTATATCCGGGAAGGAAAGAGCTACCTGACCATCGCTTTCGGCTGTACCGGCGGGCGCCATCGCTCGGTGATGATGGCCGAAGCCATTGCGCATTCGCTGGCGCATCGCGGTCCCGGCGTCCGGGTGGTTCACCGCGACGTTGACCGATCCGCGCCTTGACAATTTTTTGGCCGGCCCATAGCGTACACTTTTTCTATTCCTGCGAGCCGGACGCGCAGGGGGCCGCAGGGGGCCCGATCGAAACGGAGTGCAATCGTTTTGGCATTCTCATTATCAGCCGAGTTGTCGCGCCTGCTCAGCTACCTGCGGCCGCATCGCCGCCGGCTGGGCGTGGCCATTTTTCTGATGTTCCTGGTGGGTATCTCGGAAGGCCTCACGGCGCTGATGATTATTCCCGCGATGGACAAGGTCTTGGACCCGTCCTTGTCGGATTCCAAGCTCACCCTGGTGCGCATTCCCTTCACCGGCCGCACGCTGATGCTGAATTCCCTTTTTCCCGCCTCGATCCATCACGTTTGGGCGGTCTTCAGCATTTCTCTGCTGATCCTTTTCGTCGTGAAGGGTGTTTCCGAGTTCTTTTCCACTTCCTCGATCCAGTTCGTGGGGCTTTCCGCCGTCACCACGCTGCGCAATTCCGTTTATTCCCGGCTGATCCGGCAGCCCGTGGGCTTCTTCGAGGACAATCCCACCGGGCGGCTCATGTCTACGGTGATCAGCGACGTGGAGCGCATCAAAGGCGCGCTCGCCGAATGGTTCGCCGACTTCTTCCGCCACACTTTTTCGCTGTTCGGCTGCGCCGTTGTGCTTTTTCTGATTGACTGGAAGCTGACGCTCATCTCGCTGGTCGTGCTCCCGCTGGTCATTATCCCAGTCGGAAAGCTGGGCCGCCGCATCCGGCACTCCGTGCAGGAAAGCCAGTCGCGCTTGGCAGACCTCAGCCAGATCCTCCAGGAAACGGTGACCGGCAACCGCGTGGTGAAGGCGTTCGGGATGGAATCCTTTGAAATCGCCAAGTTCCGCGAGACGGCACGCCGGCTGCTGCGCGAAAACATGCGGTGGATCCGCGCCTGGGTGGCCAATGCGCCGCTCATGGAGCTGCTTGCCGCCATCGTGCTTTGCTTCGCGCTGCTCTACGCCCGCGACCGGATCAAGACCGGCGTGCTGACCAAAGGAGCCTTCATCGCATTCACCTACGCGCTGTTCCGCGTCTACGAGCCGATCAAACGCCTCGGCGGAATCTACCACCAGTTCATGCAGGCACTTGGCTGTACCCCGAACATCTTCGCACTGCTCGATCTGCAGGAGGAAGTGCAGGACGCGCCCGGCTCCGTTGCAGTCACGCGTTTTTCCGACCGCATCGTCTTTGATAACGTGAGCTTCGCCTATCCCGGCGGGCAGCCGATTCTCCGCGGAATCCGCCTGGAAGTGCGCGCCGGGGAGGTGGTGGCCATCGTGGGCGCGAGCGGAGCCGGCAAAACCACGCTCGTGAATCTCCTGCCTCGTTTCTATTCCCCCACGGCTGGGCGCGTGCTGATGGACGGCCATGATTTGTCCGCCCTGAGCCTGCGTTCGCTCCGCGAGCAGTTTTCCATCGTCACGCAAGAGACCATCTTGTTCAACGACACGGTTTGGAACAACATCTGCTACGGCCGCCCGGGCGTTACCGAAGAGCAGGTGATCGCGGCCGCCCGCGCCGCCCTGGCTCACGATTTCATCTGCGAAATGCCGGCAAAATACCAGAGCATGATCGGCGAACGCGGGCAGCGCCTCTCTGGAGGGCAGCGCCAGCGCATCGCCATCGCGCGCGCGTTGCTAAAGGACTCTTCCGTCCTGATCCTGGACGAAGCGACGTCGGAGCTGGATTCGGAATCCGAGCGGCTGGTGCAGCAGGCGCTGGCGAACCTGATGGCCGGGCGCACCGTTTTCGTCATCGCCCACCGGCTTTCGACCATTCGGAGCGCGGACGCCATCCTGCTGCTCGATGACGGGCAGATCCGCGAGCGCGGCACGCATGACGAACTGCTGGCTCGCGCCGGGCTGTATGCGCGTCTCTACGAGCTGCAGTTCGGCGCGGAAGCGCTGGCCCGGTCTCGCTCCGCCGGGGAGCAGGCCTGACCGTGGCGCCACGCACCAGCGGAATACGCTCCATGACCGGGTACGCCCAGGCGCGCGCCGAGGAGAACGGCGTGGCCCTCCGCGTGAGCATCCGCAGCGTGAATCACCGATTCCTGGATCTCCACGTGCGTTTGCCCGAGGGTTGGGAGCCTCTGGAACCGCGGCTCCGGCAGCGCGTGCGGCAGCGCGTGCGCCGCGGCCACGTGGACGTGACCCTTCGCATCGAGCCGTCCGGCCCGGCAGCGGTTCAGGTGAACCATCCGCTGGCCGCCGCCTACGCGCGCGCGGCGCAGGAGCTGAGCCGGGAATTCTCCATGCCTCCGGCCATCGATTTTGTGGCGCTGTTCCGCTTGCCCGGCGTGGTGGCCGGGGCGGGCGTTCCCTCCGAGGAAGAAGTGGAGAGCGCCGCTTCCCTGGCCGAGCGGTGCCTGGACGACGCCCTGGCCCGGCTGGACGAGATGCGCTCGACGGAAGGCGCCTCGCTGGCCGCGGAAATGCGCGGACGACTGGCCAAGATTTCCAGCCACGCGATGAAAATCGAGGCGCTCGCCGCCACGCTGCGCCCGGAGTACGCCCGCAGGCTGGGCGTGCGCCTGGCCGAGCTGCTGGCGAATACCGCGATGGATCCCGCGCGGCTCGCCCAGGAGGCCGCGCTGCTGGCCGAACGCTCCGACATCAGCGAGGAAGTGACCCGCCTGCGCAGCCACCTGCGACAATTCGACGCGCTGCTGGAATCGGACCCCGAGGCCGGCAAAAAGCTCGATTTCCTGTTACAAGAAATGCAGCGCGAGTCCAACACCATGCTCTCAAAAACGCCCGGGGTCGAATCCCAGGGGCTGGCCATTACCGATCTGGCGCTCGAGGTGAAGGCCGAAGTCGAGCGCTTGCGGGAACAGATGCAGAACGTGGAATAGACCTGAATCGGAGAGGACCTTTTCGAAGACGCCGATGCCTTCATCCCATCCGCCTTTCGCCTTTATCGTTTCCGGGCCTTCCGGCTGCGGCAAGTCCACGCTGGTTGAGAAGATTCTCCAGCTCCCGGAGATCATGTTTTCCATTTCCTGCACCACGCGCAAGCCGCGCCAGACGGAAGACCCCGGAAAATGGTACAATTTCGTGTCTGAGGAAGAGTTCCAGCGCATGGCCGAGCGGGGCGAGTTCTTTGAGCATGCCCGCGTATTCGGCCGCTACAGCTACGGGACTCCGCGGCGCTGGCTGGAAGAGGCCCGCGCCAAGGGCTGGGATATCGTCCTCGAGATAGACGTGCAGGGAGCCGCGCAGGTCCGTTCGTTGCTGCCCGATTCCGTCTCCATCTTCATCCTGCCGCCGTCGCGCCAGGCGCTGAGCGACCGGCTACGCGCCCGCGGCCAGGACACAGAGGAGGAGATCGAGCGTCGGCTGGCACAGGCCCAGCAGGAAATTCTCGAGCACGTGGCGAGTTACGATCATATTGTGATCAACGACGAGTTGGAGCGCGCCGGGCGGAATGTGCAGTCCATCGTGCTCGCGGCGCGCAGCCGGAGCAGGACGGCACTGGAATCTCCCGCCGTACGGGACGTGCTCCGCTCCTTTGGAGGATGAGGTTGCATATGCCTGTTGCCAAAGAACCACCCACCAGCCAGTTCGCCTTTGTGATTCTGGCGGCAAAACGCGCCCGGCAGCTCATGGCCGGCGCCCCGATGCTGCTGGGGCACTCGCGCTCCCATAAACCCACGCGGATCTCCGTCGAGGAGCTACAGCACGGGCTGCTCGAATATGACGTGCCCGAGATGTCGGATCGCACCGCGGAAAAAGACGCGCGGCGCAAGAGCGAGTAGCACGGAGAAGCTTCCATGCGCGTGGCCGTTGGAGTGACGGGCGGAGTGGCCGCCTACAAGGCTGCCGAACTCGTGCGTTTCCTCCAGCAGGAGGGCCTCGAGGTCGAGGTGGTGATGACCCGGGCCGCGCGGGAGTTCATCGCCCCGCTCACGTTTGCCGCACTCACGGGACGCAAAGTGATCACGGAGATGTTCGGCGCGCCGGAGTTGCCCACGGCTAACGTGGAAAGCGCCATCGAGCACATTGCCGTGGCGCAGCGCATTGACGCCCTGGTGATCGCTCCGGCCACGGCCGATTTCCTGGCGCGCATGGCCGGCGGCATCGCCGACGATTTTCTTTCCACGCTGGTCCTGGCCACAAAGGCGCACGTGATCGTGGCTCCCGCCATGAACGTGAACATGTGGGAGCATCCCGCCACGCAGGAAAACTTGGCGCGGCTGCGCGGCCGCGGCGTGTGCATCGTCGAGCCTGGCGATGGCTACCTGGCTTGCGGCATGACCGGCCCAGGGAGGCTTGCGGAAGTCGAAGAAATCGGCCGCGCGGTCTGCGAGACGCTGGGCCTGCGGCACGACTTGGAAGGCGAGACGCTGCTGATCACCGCCGGGCCGACCCGCGAAGAGGTAGACCCCGTCCGCTACTTGAGCAACCGCTCTTCCGGCAAAATGGGGTACGCGCTGGCCGAGGCCGCCTTGCGCCGCGGCGCCCGTGTGATTCTGGTGAGCGGCCCCGTGGCGCTGGCTCCGCCGCAGAACGCCGAATTCGTCCCGGTGCGTACGGCGGAGGAAATGCGCCGCGCCGTCTTCGAACGCCTTCCGCATACCACGGTGGTGCTGATGGCCGCGGCCGTTGCCGACTACCGGCCGGCCAAGCCCTCCCCGCAGAAGATTAAGAGGGGCTCCGCGCCCCTGGCGCTCGAGCTGGAGCCCACGCCCGACATCCTGGCGGAAATCTCCGCGCAAAAGGGCGGGCGCACGCTTGTGGGATTCGCCGCGGAGACTTCCGATCTGGCGGAAAACGCCCGAGGAAAACTGTTGCGGAAGGGCGCGGACCTGGTGGTAGCCAACGACGTGACGCGGCAGGGCGCGGGGTTCGACGTGGACACGAATATTGTGACGCTCATTCGCCGCGACGGTTCGCAGCTCGACCTTCCCCAGATGAGCAAGCACGATCTGGCTTCGCGCCTGCTGGACGAAGTCGCGGCCCTGCGCCGCCACCCCTGATGGAATCCCGCACCCGCCCGCAGATTGAGGCCTGGCTCCGGTATTTCGATGATTTGGGTCTGGGTCCGTTCTATCTGGACCGTGCGGCTTTAGAGCTTCCGGCGATGGGAGCGGGCGAAAGCGAGAGCGGATCCCGCCGCGGCGGGAGTCCGCCCCTACGAGGGCGCGTTGACCAAAGCGGCCCAACACCTCCCGTGACTTCTCTGCCCGCGGCTCGGCCCGCGCGCGCCCAGGAGGTGGTCCTGCCTGTCCTGCCGTCTCTCTTCAACGCCGCCCCGCACGTGGAAGGCGATACGCTGGCGCGCATTCGGGAAGACATCGGCGACTGCAAACGCTGCCGGCTGTGCGAAGCGCGCAACAAGATTGTGTTCGGCGACGGAGACGCGAACGCCGAACTGGTGTTCATCGGCGAAGGCCCGGGCCACGACGAAGACGTGCAGGGCCTCCCCTTCGTGGGCCGCGCCGGCAAATTGCTGACGCAGATGATCGAAGCGATGGGGCTGCGGCGCGAGGAAGTCTACATCTGCAATATCGTCAAATGCCGTCCGCCGGGAAATCGCCAGCCGGAGCGCGACGAAGTGGCCACCTGCTCGCCGTTTTTGGACCGGCAGCTCGCGGTGATCCGCCCCAAAGTGGTGGTCTGCCTGGGCAGTGTGGCCGCTCAGACGCTGCTGGGCACGAACAAATCCATCTCGCAGTTCCGCGGCCAATGGTTCGACTTCCGCGGCTCGAAGCTGCTGGCCACCTATCACCCCGCCTTCCTGCTGCGCACTCCCTCCGCGAAGAGCGAAGTGTGGAAGGACCTGAAAAAAGTAATGGCGGAACTGGGGCTGAAGCCACCGAAACCGAGGCCGCGGTCCGCCTGAGACTTGCGCGGCGGCTCCGGCTCGAACCGCGAGTGCCCTTCAGGTACTGAAATGCCCGCCGGAATACTTTTCGGACTGGCCGCCGCCCTGTCCTGGGGCGCGGCGGACTTTCTGGCGCGGTATTCCTCACGGAGCATCGGCGCATACCGCACGCTGTTCTTCATGCAGGCGGCGGGATTCCTTGCCGCCAGCATCTACCTTGTGTGCACGCAGGAATCCGCCGTTGCGCTCGCGCGGGCCGCGGCCGCGCATGCGGGGCTCGCCGTGTTCCTGGGCGCTTCCAGCGGTCTGAGCATGCTGGCGTTTTACAGCGCGCTGGAAAAAGGGACGCTGTCTCTGGTCGCGCCCATCGCCAGCAGCTATCCGGCGCTCACGGTGCTGCTGGCGTACGCGAGCGGGGAGCGATTGACGCGCTTGCGGCTTGCGGGCGTCGCGCTGACGCTCTGCGGCGTGGTGCTGGCCTCGATGGGGCAGGCGCCGGCGGCGGACGCGGCGCACGGAGCGCCCGGCGCGCGCCCCAGACGCGATCCTGGGGTGTGGCTGGCCATCGCGGCGTCGGCGGGATTCGGCGTGACGTACTGGGCGCTGGGATTTCGCGCCATTCCCGCGTGGGGAGGGATCGGGACGGTGTGGATCCAGCGGTTTTCGACCCTCGTGTGGCTGGGCGCGGCTGCTTTGCCGATGCGGCGGAGTCTGGCGTTGCCGGTGGGGAGCGGGTGGTGGCTGGTGGGGATCGTGGGGGTGCTGGACGCGGGTGGATTTCTGCTGAGCAATTTGGGGTTTCAGCGAGAGCAGGTGGGTGTGGTGACGGTGCTCGGTTCGTTGTTCGGCGCGGTGACGCTGATTCTGGCGTTTGCGATTCTCGGGGAGCGGCTCGCGCGACGGCAGTGGGTGGGAGTGGGGATGATTTTTGCAGGGATTCTGCTGATCAATTCGATTTAGGGGAACAGAAAAACACGTATGGGTGCGGTGTGCCGGGACGCCGCGTAACGGTGGTGAGGATGTGGGTGG
>DATEQM010000148.1:0-14191 GCA_035272605.1 Candidatus Acidiferrales bacterium
GACAGCCCGCGGGGCGGCGTCGTTCGCGTGCTTCCGCAAAACCTGGAAAGCCTCTCGCAAACCTTGCATGCGCACTAATCCGGGCCACGGGCTACGCACGCGCCCGATTCTATTGACATGACCCGTCATCGGAGAATTGTCCGCTTCCCGCCATCGTCGCGAGTGCATGTCCGCAGGTCACGATTTTCTGGTTGAGCGGATTATTCGCCAAGTCGTTGGGAGAAACGACAGTCATGGAATTACCCGAAGCCACCAGCTGATCGCTGAGCTGCTTCATGAAATTGTATTCGTTGGTCAGCAGTTGGAGGGCGCTCCGATCGTCATCGGTGTTCACGGCCACGGATGCCAGCCTCAGGTTCTGCGTGGCGCTGTCGCGCAGGCCCGCAACCCAGATGTCCGTCACCGGCAATCCTCGCTGGATGGAGCTCACCACTGCGCTGCGCCATTCGCGAACCACAGCCATTGCCTCGATCCCGGCCTTCATAAAGCCCTTCGAGAAACCGGCGGCGGGAGGTTGCGCGGCCGGAGCGGAGGCTGGAGCCGCAGCGCTGGTGGGGCAGTTCGGCAGAGTCAGTATGGTCTGGTTCCCCTTGTAGCTGATGGAAGCATTTGCGTTTTGGGCCAGCGCTACGACATCGACGTAGGAGCGGCCTTCGATCTGCACCAGTTCCACTTCTCCGGGCTGGCCGTTGACAATCAGGGTCTGCTTCTGCTGGCCGGCCTGGGACAGCGAGACGAGCGGCACGATCAGAATTGTCCCCAGCAACAGCCACCGACCGAATGATTTCACTCGCATAAGTGCACTCCTGCTCCGGCGTCGTGTGGCGCCTTCCATCCCATTCTTTCGAGCATATTGTGCAGCTTACATGGGTTTGACCGCCAAACCTGTGTCATTTTTGACAGTTCTATTGTGTGACGGCTGGAGGCAACATTCGAACTTGGCCAATTCTGGCCGCGCGCAACATCAAGCGGTTCTGAAAGTAGGAGCTGATGAATATCTTTAATCCTCTCGCCCTGGTCTTCGCGGCGACGCTCTGTACCTGCCTGAATGTGCCCGCAATCGCGCAGGAATACGGACCAGCCGGTGCCACGGTGGCAGCACAGGACGCGGGCCAAACGCCTGCTACACCTGCGGCCAGCCCGAAATCGGCCCAGAAACCCGATTCCGCGGAGCAGGGGGCGGCAGACGAGAAGAAAGACAAGGATGAGCAGGAAAAGAAAAAAAAGAAGAAGCATTCCCTGCCAGACGGCCTCGTCGTCGCCCCACTGCCGCTTTCGAGCCCGGCCATCGGGAACGGAATCATCCCGGTTTTGGGCCTTATCTTCCCGATCAGCAAGACGGACAAGTTATCTCCTCCTTCGGTGATCGGTGTAGCGGGACTGACCACCGACAACGGCACCCGCGGCTTCGCCGTGGGGGCGGAGCTCTATTTCGACGAAAACCGGTACAAGGCCACAGCCGGTTACGCTCATGGAACTCTGAATTACGACATCTACGGCTTGGGAATCCTCGCCGGGGAAGGGGCGAAGTTGCCCCTTAGACAGTCCGGCCACGGATTCTTCGGGGAGTTTCTGCGCCGGTTCTGGTGGGATATTTTCATCGGGCCACGTTTTTGGGACGGGAACTCGTTCCTCACCCTTGGAGTGACCAACGTGGGCATGATTCAAGTCCCGCCGGACCTGGGAATCCATACCACATTGCGCGCCATCGGCTTTCGGATCCAGCGAGACAAGCGCCCCAACCAATTCTATCCAACCAAGGGTACGTTGTTCGACTTTACGACAGACTTTTTCGCTCAGGCCATGGGCAGCAAGTACACCTTCCAGGCGTACCGGGTGACCTTCAACAAATACGGCAGTCTGACGAAGAATCAGGTCCTGGCCTTTAACTCATTCTTCTGCGCGACGGGCGGCCAGCCCCCCTTTTACGGGAATTGCATCTATGGAACTCAAAACGAACTGCGTGGATATACGGCTGGCCGCTACTTCGACCGCTACATGCTCGCCTCACAGCTCGAATACCGCCTGGTATTGCCGAAGCGATTTGGTCTGGTCGCGTTCGGAGGCCTCGGTGGAGTGATCCCACAAGGGGATCGTTTGTTGCAGAACGCGTACTTCCTGCCTGCCGGAGGGGGCGGATTGCGATTCGAGCTCAGCAAGAAATATCACGTCAATCTTCGCGCCGATCTCGCGCAGGGCAAGGACGGTCACGTATTCAGCATGGGCGTTGGCGAGGCGTTCTGACGCGTCTCCCGCTCTGGAACGGAACCATGCAGAAGCAACGGATGGGCCGGAAAGACAAAAATCACGTTTGACCTGGTAAGGACCCGCTCGTGAAGACGTTGCTGATGATAAAGGCCGCGGTGGAATTGGGTGCTGGACTGGCGCTCGCCTGGTTGCCGGTGACGGTCACCTCTTTGTTGCTCGGCTCCCCACCCGGGGGACCTGCCGGCACAGTCATCGCCCGCTTCGCTGGAGCTGCTCTGCTCACGCTGGGGATCGCTTGCTGGATGGCGCGCCAGGAAAGTCAGAGTTCCTGTGCCGCCGGCCTGATATTCGCTCTGCTGGTCTATGACGTCCTAATCGTTGGAATACTTCTCCATGCGCGCCTGGAGTTGGGGCTCTTGGGCATTGCCCTCTGGCCCGCTGTGGCGCTTCATACCGGGCTCGCGATCGCGTCCCTGATCTGTCTCGGAAAGGGCAGAAGATGGCAGCAGCCGGCATGATTCGGGTTGCGCGGAGAGTGTTGGCCCGAAGCAATGCCTGTCTCCGTTTCCGCCGCGCATGCCTGGGCATCGCCGTCGTTCTGGCCGGCGTCGCCATTCCCGTGCGCGCCCAAACCCTCGGCTTCCTGCCGGAGACGGACTTCTATGTCAAAATCAATTCCTCCATGCGGACGGATTTGGAGGCCAAGGATGATCGCGATGCCGGCGTATCCACCCAGTTCTCCATCGGTCCGAGCATCCAGTTCTCTCTGAAGCCCCTCCTTCGTCTGAAAAACGTCAAGGCCTTCGATCTGGACGACGCCAAACAAAGACCGCTCGTCGTCGAGTTGGGATACCGCACGCTCACCGCCCCGGATAAACCCATTACGAATCGCATGGAAACAATCGTGACCACCAATTTTCCGCTGAAGTTCGCGTTTCATCTCTCGGACAGAAACCGGGCGGACCTCGACTGGCAGAATGGCGCATTCTCCTGGCGCTACCGAAATAAGGTGACCCTGGATCGCACCTTTGCCATTCATTCCTATCACCTGATTCCCTACGCCGCCGGGGAGTTCTATTACACCAGCCAGTACAGCAAGTGGAGCACCACAGCTCTCTTTGCGGGTTGCTTGTTTCCTGTAGGCAAGCACGTCCAGTTCGACACCTACTATGAGCACGAAAACAATACTGGCAAGAAAGAGAATAAACAAGACCAGTACATGGGCCTTGCGGCTCACTTCTTCTTCTCGATCCGATAGAGCCATGCAGGCATCACCGTTCCAGCGGCGGCTCAGCGAGCAAGAGAGGAAGGATTCGAAAACAGCACACACATGAGCCCCGCTGCCCACACTGAGGATCCATCGCCCCCACGTTTGTTGTTCATCGGGGCTTTGCCGCAGGCGGCAGGCCGATTATTCTCATTATCCCTGGCGAGCATACTTTGATGGGCCAACTTCAGTCCGGAAAGTCCATGGCGCGACGTGCGACCCTGGCGGTGGTGCTAGTGGTGGCCGCGGTGGAAGTTTTCTTGTGGATCTGGTCAGCGTCAAAATCTCGCCAGGGCGGCAAGGCGCAAATCACCTCATCACCCACACCCATCTATGTCGGCAAAGAGCAGTGCGCCACGTGTCATGCCCAGGAGGCGGAAGCCTGGAGTCATTCAGACCACGCCCTGGCCATGCAAGAGGCAAGCGACAAGAGCGTTCTCGGCAATTTTAACGACCCAAAGTTTACAAAGGACGGCGTCACTTCGGCCTTTTATAAAAAGGACGGCAAATTCTACGTTCGGACGGATGGCCCCGACGGAAAACTCCACGATTACGAGCTTTCTTACACCTTCGGCTACTACCCCCTGCAGCAGTACCTGGTCCCCTTTCCCAATGGACGGCTGCAAAGTCTGGTTCTGGCCTGGGATTCGCGGGCCAAGGATCAGGGCGGCCAGCACTGGTTCCACCTGTATCCAAACCAGAAAATGCCGAACACAGATCCGCTGCACTGGACGGGGCCGAATCAGACCTGGAATTTTATGTGCGCGGACTGTCACTCCACAAACCTGCGCCCCAATTATGACCTGGCGAAAAACAGCTATGACACGACATGGTCCGAAATCAACGTTTCCTGCGAGCAGTGCCATGGGCCGGGCTCACAGCACGTAGCCTGGGCGCGTGCGCGCAAGAACTCCACGGACAAGAAGGTGGAGGGTCCGAACGGGCTGACGGTGGATCTGAGAACCCCGGACGGGTCGTGGTGGCTTATGAAGCCGGGCGACGTCACCATGCATTGGAAGGGGCAGCCGCGTACCCGAACCGAATTGGAGACCTGCGCACCCTGCCATTCCCGCCGGCGTCCGATCGTCAGTCACTATGAACCAGGGCAGCACTTCCTGGACGCGTACGTTCCCAGTCTCCTGGAAGAAGGCGTGTACTTTGCCGATGGCCAGATCCTGGAGGAAGACTACGAGTACGGCTCATTCCTGCAAAGCAAAATGTACCAGAAGGGTGTGAGCTGTTCCGACTGTCACGATCCCCACACGGGAAAGCTTCCGCCGGTCAGCTTGAACCAGGCTTGCGGAAAGTGCCATCTGCTCGCCAAGTTCGGGGCGCCGGAACATCATCACCACAAGGCCGGTTCTACAGGGGCTCTGTGCGTGAACTGCCACATGCCGGCGAAAACCTACATGGTCGTGGACGTGCGTCGTGACCACAGCTTCCGCGTGCCACGCCCCGATTTTTCCGTGACCCATGGAACCCCTAACGCCTGCACGCAATGCCACAAGGACAAACCTGCCAAATGGGCTGCCGATGCCGTGGTGAAGTGGTACGGAGCCAACAGGAGGCAGGAACCCCGTTTTGTCGCTGCGATGGATGCCGGCCGCCGGGGCACACTGACGGCGGAAAAACAATTAGCCGCTTTGATCACCGATTCCGAGCAACCGGGAATTGCGCGCGCCACAGCATTGTCCTTGCTTCCGCAATACGTTACCTCGATCACGTTTCCCGCGATCCAGGCGGGACTGAACGACACCGACGCGCTGGTTCGCCGCGAGGCCATCCGCGCGCTGGAGCCGCTTCCTCCCCGCGACCGCCTTGAGCTGGCTGGGCCGTTGCTCGCGGATCCCATTCGCTCCGTCCGGATTGAGGCCGCGCGCCTGCTGGCCGGAACTCCTTCTGATCTTCTTCAAGCAGAAGTGAAATCCTCGCTCGACCGGGCCACTTCGGAATATATCGCGTCTGAAATGGCGACCGCAGAGCGTCCGGAAAGCCACATCAACCTAGCTTTGTTCGACACCCAGATGGGGCACGTCAGCGAAGCGGAAAATGAGCTGCAAACCGCTCTTCGCCTCGACCCTGGCTCTGTGCCCGCGATGGTCAATCTGGCCGATCTCTACCGCATGCAGAATCGCGATGACCAGAGCGAGCAATGGCTGGAGAAGGCCGTTGCCGTGGCCCCAGACGCTGCGGAACCCATTCATGCGCTCGGGCTGCTCAAGGTCAGGCAGAAGCAATATCCGGAGGCCCTGGGCTTGCTGGCACGCGCAGCGGCCCTTCTGCCCGGTAACGTCCGCTATAGCTACGTCTATGCCGTGGCACTGAATTCCACCAGACAAACGAAGAAGGCGATCACCATACTGGAGCAAGCCCATAACAGACGGCCCGCGGATCGCGACGTCCTGCTGGCCCTGACTACCATCGAGCGTGACTCCGGCAATTTCCCGCTCGCCATCCAATACGCCCGGCAGTTGGCCGAGCTTTCTCCGGGCGACCCCCAGACGCAGCAACTTCTGATGGATTTGCTCAAGCGCGGAGGCCAGTCCGTTCGGTAGGAAAAGCTGCGCTTCAAAGAAAGAGAAACGTGGGAGTGAACCTGATGCGGCTCGTAACCGCTAAATCAGCTAGCCGCCCATGGTCCTTGCGGCAAGAGGGACTCGGGCACTGATCTTGGCACCCTCACCGGGAGATGAGTAAACCGTGAACTCCCCGCCGGCCATGTGTACTCTCTCGCGCATACTGATCAGACCGATCCCCGCAGCCAGCCGCGATTGGACCACGTCGAATCCCACACCGTTGTCGGAGATGTTCAGAGTGAGCTCGTTTGCGCTGCCGGCCAGTTCCACCTTCACCTGCGTTGCATGGCTATGCTTGGCGCAGTTGTGGAGGGCCTCCTGCACCACTCGGAGGAGGCACAACCCCACCGCACCATCCAATTCCGCCGGAATATTTTCACAGGAACACTCCACGGGGAGTTTATGTTCTTCGGAGAACTCGCGGCAATGGCCGCGGATCGCTTTCGCCAGACCCAGAAACTCCAGCTTGGAGGAATGCAGTTGGTGGGAAAGGCGGCTCACTTTTGCTGCGATGCTCTGTGCCTTCTTGCAGAGTTGCGGAATGTCGGGATGCTTTCGCTCGGGAACTCCGGAAATGGGTCTGCCCGCCCTGGCCATTTCGACGCTGAGAACGGCCAACGATTGTCCAATGTCATCGTGAAGTTCTCTCGCAATTCGTGCGCGCTCCGCCTCCTGCCCATCGAGGAAGCGGCTGGCCAGCTCCTGGCGCGCCAGTTCCGAGTTCTTTTCATCGCTGATGTCAATGCACCAGCCGATGTAGCCATCAAAGGAGCCATCCGGCCCCTGCCTGGGAAAGCTTTTGGCTCGGATCCACCGAAAATCCCCATCCCATCGCCTCAGCCGGTACTCTATCGTGAATGGCTGCCGCTTCTCGAACGCGGAAACGTACGTTTCGAACCGGCGGGCCAGATCATCCGGGTGAACGCTCGCGGTCCAGCCATCTCCGCACTCCTGCTCCATCGTGCGTCCGGTGAACTCCAGCCAGCTCCGGTTGAAAAAGTTGCAGCCCCGATCCGGCCCTGAAGTCCACATCAAGATCGGTGCGGTATCCGCCAATGCGCGCAATTGTTCCCCAGCGGCCTGCTGGCTAAGGGATAGCGCCGTCTCGTCTGCTCGTTTTGGCATCTCCGACCCCAGTTTTGCCTAGGCCCAGTGACGCGGAAAGTATACATTGCCCCGGATTCAGCCGCACAGCCACCGAATCTCCACTGAGGCGCCTGCCGCGGGTCTGTCAACTTTTCCCGCCTAACCTGCCAGACGGCGGGTATCTGTCAATTTTGCCAGTGGCGCGCATATTCCTCGTGGCTTACAAGTGTTGCGACCAGCATGTCGGCGCGGGCGGGATGCGCAAGTGCAATCTGCGGGGCGCTCTCCTCCTCGTCGGGGGAATCCAGGCCAACTTGGTCGGTCGCCCAGCGACTGACTTCTGGGTGAAGGCTTTCATATGTTCCGCCGCGGGTCCGTAGAACCGCAGGGAATCCCGGGCTTGGTGTGCGGTCATTCAGAATCTAGATCTCTGGAAATTGGAGGATTGCTATGAATCCCTGTGGTCAGCCTCGGCAAAAAGCCTCTCGCACGTGGTGCCGCATCGCGGTCTTGCTGGTGTCGGTCTGCTTTGGTTGGCTGGGAGCTTCGGCTCAAGATGCCCCGGACAAAACTCTATCCGGAGCGCAACCGCCACTGCCGTTCGCAACAGCGCCGATCCCCAGCTATAAGAGCGATTTCAAGATCAACATTCCTTCCTTCGAGAATGCGACCTTTTCCTTTGGAGCCGTGCAGCCCGGTGCCGTTTCATCCCCGGGCTTTGAGGGCGTGCGCACACTCACCCTGGAGGAAGCCAAGGCACAGGCGGCCGCGGCCGGGAATCCGCTGGTACGCCTTGGGGAACTCTCGGTGGAGGTCGCGAAGCAGCACCGGCTGGGCGCCCAGGGCGATTACTTTCCGCAGATCGGCTCGACTCTTTACAACATGCACCTCAACAAACAAACGGGCCAAGTGCTGACAGTTGAACGTCCGCTCACCGGCGGGATCCTGAGTGTTCCCGTAAACATATTCGCAAAAAATCAGACCATTTATAACCTGAACGCGGTTCAACCGATCACTCCTCTTTTCGCGATTTATCAACTCGTGAAAATCGCGCGCGCGGACGAGAATATTGCCCGCGCCAAGGTTGGATTGCCGGTAAAGGAAATCGCAAACCAGGTGGAGAAAAATTACTTTGATTTGCTGGTGGCCCAACGGGAATTGACCGGCGCCGAAGCCGGGGCGAAGAAGGTTCAGGCCAAGTGGTTGAGGGCAAGCAACTCAACGACTCCCGACATCTCGGCGGAACAACAGGCGGAGATGGCTGGCGCCGAAAAGGCGGTCCTGCTCGCATCCAGCAAGGTGCAGGAGCTGACCGCGTCGCTCAACGGACTTCTTGGCTTTCCCGAAAATGCAAGACTGGATCTCGTCCCGCCCCCGCCTTTGGTGGAAAACGTCTCGCTGACGGAAGCCACTGAGAATGCCACGGCCGCCAATCCCGAGGTCGTGGAAGCAGAGCAGACCGCAATCAAAGCGCACGCTGGCAAGACGCTCTCGAAAATGGCCTATTTCCCGGTGGTCGCGATGATGGGTGGCTACTCAAATCAAAACGCGATCACAGATCGCGTTTTGCCCCAGGATTTCGGCTATATCGGCTTGGTGGCCACGTTCACCGTGTTTGATGGCTTCAAGCGTGAACATGGCGTCAAGGAGCGCAGCGCCCAAGCCGAAATGGCGGATCTGGCTGTGACGCTGACCAAGGCCAAGGTGGCGGCAGGGGTAAAGAGCAGCTACTTCGAGCTGGATCGCTCGCGCCAACTCTATCAATTGGCGTCCCGGATGGTGTCTTCGGCACAAATCGTGGATGCGAGTTACAAAACCGATGACCCAGATGTAAAGGCGGCCAGGACACAAATGGAAGCCGATATGTTCCGCGCCGAGCTTGATTACCGCATGGCATACGCCAAGGTGAAAGCCATGATGGGCGTGGAATAAAGCGGCGTTATCGAAGTTTCGGGTATGAGCGGATCGAACAGTGGATGTCGTTTGCAGAACGCAGGCAGAGGGTGCCGAACCCTCCGTCTTGCAATCTGCGTGAAATGGTACGGCCGACCGGGCGGCAGGCCAGGGTCGAGAAAGGAAGGGACTGATGCAAACTAGGAGTACCCAAGTAAGCCAAGAAGTCGCAAGCAATCCAGGGAGAACCCTCCGGCGGTCGCTGTGGCTAGCTGGCGCGGTTGTTTTCGCTCTCTCCATGGTTATCGCCGCGACTGCCTTGCCTGTGTTCAGCCGCCAGCCGGCTGCGCCGCAGGCCTCCCCAACCAGCACGATCTCAGGCGTGCAGTGCGTCATCGGCTGCGAGAACATCAAGCCCAAAAGCAAGGGCACAATCAGCGTGGTGCCCACTGGGCTCCAATTTGCCACTGACAAAGACACGGCCGCCATCAGTACCGCCTCCATTGAGGACATTTTTGTCGGCAACCAGAGCCGGCAGGACGTGAGCGGCGTGGGCGGCACAATCGCCAAAGCGGCCATCCCCTATGGAGGGGGCCGAATCGTCAGCCTCTTTTCGCACAAAGTAGAGGTCCTGAGCGTGGAATACGTGGACTCGAATGGCGGCTTCCACGGAGCCATCTACGTGCTTCCGGTAGGACAAGCCACTTCGTTCAGAGATCAGCTCGTCGCGCAGGGCGCAAAGGTCAGCGCTCATGTGGACGCAGCGGTAGCGCCGGAGGAGAAGCAATGAAAACTGTTACCCGAGCAGCATTCCCTTCGATTTTCGCCGTGGTTGCCACCGGCGCCGCGTTGCTGCTGGGCGGCTCCCTCGTGGCCCAACCAGGTCCGGCGGGAAAGCCCACGGCTGCCCCGCAGCAGCCCCTCAAGCTTACTGCCTCCGCAATTCAGATTGAGCGTACGGATCCGCCCGAGGATCTCCAGGTCCCGGAGGATTTCCGCATCTCCACCTACGAAAATGTGATTCTCCAGGTGGAAAAGACGAAGAAATTTGGGCACGTCTATCGCAGCGGCGACCGCAGGGCCGCTGACGCGCCAGACCTCATCATCCTGCGCATGGTTCCTCAGGCCTACAAGGCGGGCAGCCAGAAGCAGCGCGAGGTCACCACGGTCAGCGGAGGCACCTCCATCAAAATCAGGGTTACCTTTTCCCACCGCGACGGCAAGGTGCTGTTGGAAAAGGATCTCGACGGCAAGGTGCGCTTCTTCGGAGACAACCTGCGCGCCACCTACGACTTCGCCAAAAAGGTAGCTGACGTCGTTAACGAAAGCTTCTAACTCTTCCCAACCCGTACTTCCGAGGAGCAGATGCGGCGAGCGCTCCGCGGGCTCGCCGCCGTACGCCGGTTTCTCTCCCACGCCGCAGCGCCTCGGCGGCGCTCTGCCTTCTGTGCAGCCCGGCGAACCTCCTGCGCCTGCGGGCGCCGCGCAGATATCCCTTCGTCGGTTCTGCCAGAGATCAGTATCCTCTAGGATTCATGAGCAGCCTCCATCCGTCCCAGGCGCCGAGAAATGACCATCCCAATGTTCCCCATCCCGCTCGCCGGCCTCATCTTCCTGCTCGCGGCCTTATTTGCGTGCCCCTGCTCTCCCGCCCAGGCGAAACGCCAGGACGTGGTCATCATGAACAACGGCGACCATTTCACTGGGCAGGTCAAGAGCCTGCAGAATGGCTTGCTGTATGTGGAGACGGACTAAGTCGCCGGCAAAATCGGGCTGGATTGGAATCAAGTGCGATCGGTGGAGAGTACGGCGACCTACCGGATTGTAGTGACCGATGCCTGCCGGCGCTCCGGTGCCACTTGAAGGACGGAGCGGAGGCGGATAACAAGTTCGCGACTCGCCGAAGTGAAAGGCGCAGCACCTGCGTTCAGCATTCAAGCGTGTGGGCAGGATGCCGCTTCCCATCGTTCCTGCGGAATGACAGCAGCCCGGGCTATTGATCAGACGAAGTCCTGTTTGTCTCCAGCATGAGCGCGATCGCGCGCCCCGCTTCTGTGACGCTGCTCTATTTCTTGGATTTCGGCGGGAAATTCTTGAGCAGCTTGGCCACCGCCTTGTTGAGCCTATCCAGATTCTTTTGCGGGTCTTTGCTGGGATTCAGTGTTTTCGTCGCTTGCCCGCGCCAGATGAGCTGTTTGGCCGCCGGATCGTAGAAGTCAACGCCTAGGGTGCCGACGTGAATCGTGGTGCTTGTGGCAGTCGCCATCCCGCCGCCAAACCTCCAGCCGCCTCCCATGCCGTAGGCATCCCACTGCCGCTCCTGGGTGACCGAGACTTGATAGGCGACGTACAAATCGGCCTGATCGGTGTCGGTCTTGGTAAACCCCTTGGCGGAAAGCTGAGCATCTATGGCCTGCCGGATCTGTTGATCGATAATCTGGTCAGGATGCGCATTCGACTTGATCACCACCCAGTGGTAGGTCTTGTACTTAGAGAAATCTGTGCCCGGCACGAAGTTGTAGCTGACATCCTGCGCCAGGGCGGACCCAGCGGCGAGCAAGATGAAGCCTATTGCCAGGGCGGCAGTAAAAGCGCCGTATCTTCTGCTTCTGAACATAAGTGTTCCCTCCTGAATCGAAATACCGATCACCATTCCCGCTCTATCCATTTGGGGAGCGTGAAACCTTATGGCCGATCAAAGCCGGGCACGGAATTCAATCGACCCCATCCGTTCTATCTCCTGCGGCCTCCGCCGCCAGAATGTTGTGATTGCTGGTATCGCTGGCTGGATTGTTCTCCCCTCTGCCTGTTTTGCGCCTCTTGTTGCATTCCCTGTGTCCCGCTGCTGCTCCCGGAGTGCTGCTGATACGAGGAAGCTGATGAGGTAGAGCTGGGGTGCTGCTGGTAGCTCTGTTCATGCTGTTGTGCGCTCGAAGAATTTACAGAACTCCAGCCTCCACTGCCGTTAGACTTCTGCCAGCCGCTCCCGGTATTCTTATAGACGTTGCCGTCGTGGTCGGCATACATGTCGCCGTTGGACGATTTGGCCGCGGCGGTGTTGCCGTACGCGGTACTCGTGCCCGCAGCCTTCCCGCCTGCCGAGTTCTGCATCGAGGCTTCCGTTCCCTGCGCGGTTGTCTGATGCTGCGCGGTTGCGCTTCCGTAGGGCGTGGAGACTGCGGAGCTTCCCCAGGAGCCGTAGGCATTGGAGCCCTGGTGGGTGGCCGCGGAGGCCCCGGTGTATGGGTTGTAGGCCGTTCCGGCGGAGGCGTGGCCGTAGGGAGTGGAAACCGAGGCGGTGTGCGTGGATGTGCCGGTGTAGGGATTATAAGAGGCCGATCTGGTGGCCGATCCGTACGGGCCGTAGGCCGTCTGCGAAACGCCGTATGCTCCGGTGGCAGAGTGGTAGTAAGCACTGCCGCCGTACGTGGCAGCACTCCCGTAATACGCGGGATATGCGTAGCCGACGTGGTAGACCCCGACGTACGGCGGATAGTAGTAGCCGGTACCCCCAGCGATGACAGCCCCGACCGCGGCTCCCATCACGAACGCTCCGAGATAGCCGGCAGTCGAGCTGGCTTGTACGTTGCCATCGGAATTCATCACTTGGGTTACGTAGGTGACGTTGTAAACGGGTGAGCTGGGTGGGATGGTGTAGATCTGCTGAGGGACGGAGGGTGCTGTCTGCCAGGGCCCGGCCGGATTGGAAGAATAAAACCACACGCCCTGGAAGCAGAGGAAATACTGGTCGCCGACCTGGATGACTTTTTGTGCGGTGTTGGTCGCGTAAGACAGCGAAGTTCCCTCGATGGGTGCGAACTGGGGATTCCCGTCGTAGGTCACCTGTACCTGGGCTGCCGCGGCGGGATTCACGATGACCGTCGTAGGAATCTGGGCCATCAGGACAGAATCCTTGGCTTCCTCCGTCCCCGGAACTGAGGGGAGAACCTGAGCGGCAGGACTTGACGGAGGGATTTGAGCAAAGTCGGGGGGAAGATTCGGCGTGGCGAACGTCCATGGCCCGGCAAGACTGTTGGCACTAAACCAGCGGCCCGAGATCAGGTAGAAATACTGATTCGTGGGGGAGTAGCGAAAGAGATAGCTCATCGTGTTGTTGACGTAGGCTAGCTGGGTTTGCGGGATTTGCGTATAGGACGGCTGCCCATCGAAGAGAATGACTTGAGCGGGCCTCGTGCTGTAGAAGACGGCCGGGACCACGGCCCCGGGCTTTGCGGAAGGGGGAACGTAGTTCGCCAGATCGGCCCAATGCGAATCTTTCTGCGGCAGCTTTTCCAGGTCCTTGGGGAGCTTTGTGGCCACAGACCACGGACCCTGGAGGTTGCTCGTGCGCATCCATTGACCGCCGGCCAGGAAGAAATATTCGGCATTGGATGTATCGCGGAACACAGCCCAGTGCGTGTTGACCACGTATTCGAGATCGGTCTTTTCAATCGGCGCGAAAGTGGGCTGGCCGTCCACATCCAGGAGGATGGCCGGCTGGTAGCTGACAAAGATTTCCGGTGGATCGTTCCTCAGTTGAACGGTTGGCGCGGACTGCGTCTTGGGCACGCAAGCCACGACCCGCTCCAGGGAGATGGGGAAACTGGGCGGTATGAAGGACCTAAACATCGCCTCCATCTGCGCGGCAGCGCCCGGGTCCGACCCAGGGAAGTAGATATTCGTGGCCTGGATATCGTGGAGGAGCACCATGTGGTTCTCGGTGTCAACGTCCGTGATGGCGATCAGGAAGGCGGCGCCCACGACGGCCTTCCCGCCCGCGGGAGTGAGGGAAAAGGCCATTCGAAACTTGAGTTCCCGGAAATTCTTCCAGTCGTCAATCTGAGGCTGGTAGTTAACCAGCGTGTTGCCTTGGACGACCCGCTGGCGGGGCCAGCCGGGATCCTGGGCGAGCAGAGCAGTGGCTGAAATGAGAAGGATGGAAAGAACTGGGAATATTTTTTTCATGGTCTCCTGCTCATTCTGTGTGGGTACTCCTGAGGGCATTTCTAAGAACCCACGACTGTCCCCATACATCGAATCCATTCGTCGATGAGGGCAAATCGACGGACGGAATCATGACCGGCCAGGGACAACGCCGATTACTCTTCACGATGCAGACTGGCAGACTCGCTGCGAACAGCCAACTGTCAATTCTGACAGA
>DATEQM010000149.1:0-10790 GCA_035272605.1 Candidatus Acidiferrales bacterium
TGTCCGCGGCTCGACCGTGTCGGCGCCTTCCCTGTGTTCGTGCCGCCGCGCGGAGCATCAGACAAACCTTGCTGCACTTTTTTCGGCAGGCCGCCGCGTACGATTTCGTAGGCGGCGCGCAGCAGGCCGCGGATTTCGTCATCGCGCAGCGCGTGCGGCGGCAGTACCGTCACCCAGTGGTACCGCGCCACATACGCGGCCGGCTCGACCCCTTCCCGCTCGATCAACTCCGCAAAACCCTCCGGCGTGGATTTGAACGATAACCTGCCGAGCTGGCGGTCATCCAGCACCAACGCGGCGTACATCTTCCCCCCGACTTTGAATACCAGGTCCGCGCCCCATTGAATCTTCTCTGTGGTTGCCGGAAGCGAGAGGCAGAATTCTCGAATAGCTTCGATATTCATCGAGAGGCTCCCATGAACCGGAGGCAAAACCACGAGGCCGTCCGGAAAGCCTGCCCCGAGTATTCGGGGCCGGCTCTACCTCAGCCGGGCTCACTCCAGCGGCGCGAGCCAGCGCTCCATGATGTCCCGCGTCTCGACTCCGGTGGCCTCGCGGAACCTCACGGGCAGCTCTTCGATGCGAAACGCGCGATGATTCGCCGCGCTCCACGCCACCAGGTGCCGCAGCGCGTCGCGCAGGCTCTTCTCGCCGTGCGTTTCGGCGCGGATGCGGTTGTCCATTTCCGCGGCCATCAGCCCGCCGCGTGCAAACGTCAGCTTTCCGATGCGGAAATCACTCGCGTATTGCGTGGAAGCTACGAGCGACAACTCCCGCAACGTCATGCGCCGCAACTCCGGCGAGGCTTCTTGCAGCACGCTGCGGAACCTGCGTTCGAGCATCTGCTGGCGTTGCTCCTGCGATCCCGCCAGCGCCGCGATGGCGGCGTACTGCGCAAATCCCTCGCTGAACCAGATTGTGTCGATCTTCGGAGCCGCGTCCCAATGAAAAGGGAAGTAGCCCTCGCCGTAGCACCGCTTCGGAATCCAGGCGTGCGCCATGTGATGCGCAATGTGGTATTCCAGCCCGAGGTCCGGCATGCTCTCGGCACGGGCGTCCAGTGTGGAATGGAAGCTGTCCAAATGCTCCATGCCGAAGCCGTACTCATGCTCCGCCGAAACCGGCTTCAGGATCTCCAGCATCACGGTGTAGTGAGCAAAGGGCGCGGTGCCGAAGTAGTCGATCATTTTTGCCATAGCCTCGCCCGCGAGCTGGGCGAGCCGCGCCGGATCGGTCTCCGCCTCCGCATACAGCGCGAGATACAGCGGCGGTGCAGTCTCCGGCGCGACGTGGACACGTGCGAAGTGCAGCGCCGGCCCCATGGCGATTTGCGAATCGGCCAGCGCGTAGAAATTTTCCGCGCGCAGCGGGCCGCCCGCGGGCGCCAGCGTGGATACCACCGGCCAGCCCTTCGGCGCTTCGATTTGCAGCTCGATCGGACGCTCCTCCTCTCCCTCGAAGAAGCCGAACACGGAATAGCCGAGGAAGGCCGCGTAGCCCGGTCGCACCCGGGAGCTGTCCGTCGCATCGTGAATCTGCTGTTCCATGCCCGCCAGGTCCACGTCGTACTCCACGCGCGCGGCCGGCCCCACGCGCCACCGGGGTCCCTCTCCGCGGGCAACTTCCAGCGGCTTCCCGGCGGGATCGAAGGCCGCCACACGCGCGACGAACTGGTCGTAGGGCTCTTCGCCATACCCCATGGGTATCGCGCGCGGAATCACCAGCGTTCGCAGAGCTGGGGGCGCGCTGGCCAGCTCGATCCGCACGTGCACGCTCGTGCCTCCGGGAGCGGCGTAACTCAGCAGATAGCGCACAGGCGGACGCTCGTCGCCGCGCGCCATCCCGCCGGAGGCGAGGAGGCAGAGCAGCAGGAAGACCAGGAAGAAGATGCGCATGGCGGTGGCCGCCATCCTAGCGAATCTGGCAGAGGAATTAAAGGCACGGCATCCGTTGACGCCTGCGCCGGGGACGGTTAGGATGGCGCGACGTTCGGCCTGCCTGCGGCAGGCAGGGTGGAGGAGAGCATGGCCAAGAAATTTACGTTGAAGAGCGCGGCGAAATCCATTGGTGCCGCCATCGGCAGCACGGAGACCGCCGCGCGGGGCGCAGCGGAGGCCGCGGAAAAGGCTGCACGAAATGCCGCCGACGCCGCGCAGGACGCGCTCGACAACGCGCGCAAGGGCGCTGCCCAGCTCACGAAAACGGTGAGCTCGTTGGAAAGGGATTTGAAGAGGCTGCAGAGGAAGATCAAGAAGTCGTTCCGCTGAGCCCGTTCGCCGTCCACTCGCCGGGCGATGGAGCGGCGGCCCGCCATTTTCCGCTTCGGGGAAGCCGGCGCTACCGCCGCGCGCTGCCGCTGCCGGCCTGCGCTGCTTTTTGCCTTCATTCCAAGGAGCTCCATGCCAGCCAGCACCTCGGATCGCACCCATGCCGCGCTCGACGTGGCCTGGGTGCGCGCGCAATTCCCCTCGCTCCGCCTTACCGTCAACGGCCAGCCCGCTGCGTTTCTGGACGCTCCCGCGGGCACGCAGGTGCCGCAGCAGGTGGTGGACGCCATGCGCGATTATCTGCTCCACTCCAACGCCAATACCGCGGGCGCGTTTCTTACCAGCCGCCGCACCGATGCCATGCTCGCCGCGGCGCACCAGGCCATGGCGGATTTTCTGGGCTGCGAGCGCGAAGAAGTTTTCTTCGGCCAGAACATGACCACGCTCACGTTCGCGCTCGCGCGCGCCATCGGCCGCGCGCTCGAGCCGGGCGACGAGATCCTCACCACCACGCTGGACCACGACGCCAACGTCGCTCCCTGGCGCGCGCTCGAAGACCGCGGAATCGTCGTCCGCCAGGCGGACATCCGCGTGGAAGACTGCACGCTGGACATGGACGACCTCGGCAGCAAGATCACCGCACACACCAAGATCGTTGCCGTGGGTTACGCCGCGAACGCCGTCGGCACCATCAACAACGTCGCGGAAGTGGTGCGCCTGGCCCGGGCGGCCGGCGCGTACTCCTTCATTGATGCCGTGCACTACGCGCCGCACGGGCCGATTGACGTCCGCGCGCTGGGTTGCGACTTCCTGGCCTGCTCGCCCTATAAGTTTTTCGGCCCGCACATGGGCGCGATCTACGGAAAGCGCGAGCACCTCGAACGCCTGCACCCCTACAAGGTTCGTCCCGCGCCGGACAGCCTGCCCGACCGCTGGGAAACGGGCACACTGAGCCACGAAGGAATCGCCGGCGTCGCTGCCGCAGTGGACTATATCGCCGGCATCGGCCGCCGCGCCGTCCCGAATCTTCCGGAGGGCGCCGGGGCCGGGCGGCGCGAAGCGATTCTCGCGGCCTACCGCGTGATCCGGGAATACGAGGGCGGGTTGACGCGAAAGATGATCGCCGGCCTGCTCCAAATCCCCGGGCTGACCTTCTACGGCATTTCCGACCCGGCGCGATTTGACTGCCGCGTGCCCACCGTCGCCATCCGCCTGGCCCGCGCAAAGCCTGCGGAGATCGCCGCCTATCTGGGCGACCGCGGAATCTTCACCTGGGACGGCAACTACTACGCCCTCAACCTCACCGAGCGGCTCGGCGTGGAGCGCGACGGCGGCCTGCTGCGCATCGGCCTGGTGCACTACAACACGGCGGAAGAAGTGGACCGCCTGCTCGCCGCTCTCGGTGAACTCGCCGCGCGTTGACTTGGATTTGCCCGGAGCCTAAGATGCAGCGCAATCGCGTGGTCGCACTATGATTGGTCGAGCACTCGGACCGTACAACATCGTGTCACAGCTGGGTACGGGTGGTATGGGCGTAGTTTATCGCGCGCATGACCCTCGCCTGGGCCGCGATGTGGCGATCAAGGTTCTCCCTGAGGACTTCGCATCGGACGAGGAGCGGCTCGCCCGCTTCGATCGTGAGGCACGGACCGCCGCGGCATTGACACATCCGCATATCATCAGCATCTACGATTTCGGCAAAGTTGGTTCCACTGTTTTCGTTGTGATGGAGCTGGTAAGAGGAAAGAGCCTCAGAGAAGTGCTCGCGGATGGTCCCCTTCCCATACACGATCTGCTCAAATATTCGATGCAGATTGCCTATGGTCTAGCCGCCGCTCACGATGCCGGAATCATTCACAGAGACTTGAAACCTACCAATCTGATGGTCACCACGGATGGGTTCATCAAGATACTGGATTTCGGGCTCGCCAAAGTAATCGGGAGGGGAAAACGCGGCGGTGATGACTCTCCCACTCAGTCCATCAGCGCATTGACGCCCACACTTGCGATGCTGGGAACACCGGCCTATATGTCTCCCGAACAGGCAAAACAACAGCCTCTCGATTATCGGTCCGACCAGTTCGCGCTGGGCACCATCATGTATGAGATGGCTACGGGAAAGAATCCGTTCGCGCGAACCAACTGGTCTGAGGAGATCGTTGCGGTTTGCAGCGAGGAACCGGAGCCCGTCGGGAAGCTGAATCGAAACATGCCCAAGGGCCTTGCCCTGTTGATTGAGCAGTGCCTATCGAAGAATCCGGCCCTGCGCTACTCGGCCACCCGGCAAATCGCCTTCGAACTCGACCATCTTCGCCTTGCATACACAATTAAGAACTTGGGTTTTAAACGTAAGCACTCAACCGTTTCTCAACCGAGCGTCGTCTCCTCCGAGGAGGCTCAGTGGTATAAAGTCATCGGCGTCGCGAAAGACGTTTTCCCACCGAGAAGTTTGTTTGGGAAGCTGCGTGATTTCGGATTCGGCAATTTGGTGACCGACGCCATGCGCGCGTGTTGTGGAACCCAGATCGCAATTATCAACACGCAGGCCTTGCGGGCGTTCGAATCGGCAAATTACCTGCCTGCGGACGGTGTGCTTCCCAAAGATCTCGCCTTGCGGCGGAATGGCCGGGGATACGCACCGGGCCCGCCTTTTGATCTTGTGGTTGGAGATGTCCTCACTGCGCTTCCTTTCCCAAACAAACTACTGACTCGAACTGTGACCGGTGCACAATTGCATGAAGTACTGGAACACAGCCTCTCGGGCCCCTCGCTCCAGATTTCCGGCTTTCGGTTTGCTTTCGACATGTCGCGAGCGCCCGGCTCACGCGTTGTTTGGGCAAGACTCGATGAGGGAAAGGACATCTTGCCCGACAATACTCCGCACACGATTGCGTTGACGGACTTCATCAACTCGGGCGGGGATGGATATTCTACCCTCGCGAATGACGGGGGGTCTCCTCACGGGCCTCTCACGGATGCGGTCGTACGGCACGTCGAAACGCTGGGCAAGGTCGCTCCCGCAGTTGAAGGTAGGATCATCAACGTTCAAGACTGAGGCTCGAAATTACTTCCCCGGAAACTCAGTCTTGCACACTGGCCATCGTTCCTGTACGGGTCCTTGAGCACCTGTCCTCTCTCTCAGTGGCCACAACGAATGCCCTTTACTGTTTTCAGAAGTCAGGTCGTCATCGATTGACGGGGAACGCGGCGCGGCCTATCATTCGCTCCCTCGAACGCATTTCCGCCCCGCCCCGGCATTGCACGATTTCGCGGCCGGCCCGCGAGGTCACATTCTGGAGAAGACGCCATGATCCGCAGATCTGTTCTTGCGCTCGTTTCCGCACTCGCTTTCGGACTCGTCCTCGGCAACATCGCTGGAGCGCAGGAGCAGCCCGCCCCAAACACTCCCAAAAGCCCCAAGAGAAGGGGCAGGCCGCCGAAATCCGCCGCCGCACCTGCCGCCGCAACGCAGACTGCGGCGCCGCAATTCCCGGCCGGCCCGCTCCTCGACACCGTAAAGCTTCGCGCGCTCAAGCCGCGCGCCATCGGCCCCGCCATCATGAGCGGGCGCATTTCCGACATCGCCTACGACCCGAAGGAGACCGCGACGTACTACATCGCGCTGGGCACCGGCGGGCTGATGAAGACCACGGACAACGGCGCGACGTTCGACGGCGTTTTCGAGAAGGAAAATGTGGCGGCCATCGGCGCCGTGGCCGTGGCCCCTTCGGACCCGAAGATCGTGTGGGTGGGCACGGGCGAAGCGAACGACCGCAACAGCGAGAGCTGGGGCGACGGGGTGTACCGCTCGACGAACGGCGGCGAATCCTGGACGCACGCCGGTCTCGACAAGAGCCGCACGATTGCGCGCATCGTCGTGCATCCCACGGACCCGAATACAGCCTGGGTCGCCGCGATGGGCGACATGTGGAATTTCGGCGGCGAACGCGGCCTCTACAAAACGAGCGACGGCGGGAAGTCCTGGACGCGCCTGCTCGCCGCGCCCGCCCCCTACGATGACCGCGCCGGCTGCGGAGACGTAGTGGTGGACCCCTCCGATCCCAACACCATCTACGCGGCGCTCTACGCGCGCCAGCGGACCCCCTGGTCTTTCGTGAACGGGCCGGACCTGACCGACGGAAAGGAAATCGGCGGAATCTTCAAGAGCAGTGACGGGGGCGCATCCTGGAAAAAACTTGAAAAAGGCCTGCCGGGACGCACGGGCCGCATCGGGCTCTCGATCTTCGCCAAGAATCCGAAGATTCTCTATGCCGTGGTGGGGAGCGATGAGGGCGGCACAAACGACATCCGCGACGTGACCAGCAAACGCGGCGGCGTGTTCCGCTCCGACGACGCCGGCGAATCCTGGACGCGCCAGAGCGACCTCGACCCGCGCCCCTTCTACTTCAGCCAGATTCGCGTGGACCCTGAAAACGACCAGCGCGTCTACGTGCTCGGATTCACGCTGCACGTCTCCGATGACGGCGGCAAGACCTGGCGGGAAGACCTGGGCCAGAAGGTGCATCCCGACCTGCATGCGCTGGCCATCGATCCGCGCAATCCCAAACGCCTGCTGCTCGGCTCCGACGGCGGCGCCTACCAGAGCTACAACGGCGGGCAGGTGTGGGCGCACCTGAATCGCATCGCCGCGGGCGAGTTCTACCGCATCAACGTGGACCTGGGCCAGCCCTACCGCATCTGCGGCGGCTTGCAGGACAACGAGAACTGGGCCGGCCCCAGCCGCACGTATACGGGCGGGATCCTGAACCAGGATTGGCAGTCGCTGGGCGGCGGCGACGGCTTCTACTGCGTGTTTGACTCGGAAAACCCAAGCGTGATTTATACCGAATCGCAGCAGGGCACGATTCACCGGATTGACCTGTCCAACGGCCAGGCGAAGCAATTGCGTCCGGAGCCGGCGGAGGGCCAGCCCGCGTTCCGATTCCACTGGAATACACCGCTCATCGCCAGCCGCCACGCGAAAGACGTGATCTACCTGGCCGGCAACCGGGTGTTCAAACTGACGCTGCGCGGCGAGCAGTGGCAGACCATCAGCCCCGATCTCTCCACGCAGAACCTCCGGAAGATGAGCGCGGCGGGCAGCGGCGCGGAGAATTACGGCGTCGTCTATTCGCTCATCGAATCGCCGCAAAAGGCCGGGCTGCTCTGGGCCGCCACCGACGACGGAAAGCTGTGGGTCACGCAGGACGACGGCGCGCACTGGACCGACCTGACCGAAAATCTTCCCGCGGAAACGCGCGGCCAGTGGATGAGCCGCATCGAAGCGGGCTGGCAGGACGCGAACGTGGCCTATCTGGCCGTGGACGCGCACCGCACCGGCAACTTCGCCCCTCTCGCTTATCGCACCGCGGACGGCGGAAAAACCTGGGAAAAGATTTCGTCCGATCTGCCGCCGGCGGGGCCGGTAAAACTCGTCCGCGAAGATCCGAAGAATCCGAGTCTGCTCTACGCCGGCACGGAGTTCGGCCTGTACGTCTCTTTCAATCGCGGGGGCCACTGGGTGAGGTTCGGCGGTCTCCCCACCGTCGCGGTGGACGATATTCTGGTTCACCCGCGCGATCTCGACCTGGTGCTTGCCACGCACGGCCGCAGCCTCTACGTGGTGGACGACGCCAGCCCGCTTGAAGAGCTGACCGCGGAGGTCGAAGCGAAGGAGGCCTATCTCTTCCCGCCGCGCGCCGCGTTCGGGCGGCACCTGCTGCCCAGCTTCGACGATTGGAACGGCAAGGCCATCTATCGCGGCGAAAATCCGCCCGAGGGCGCCTTGCTCACCTTCTACGTGAAAGAGCTGAACGGCGAGCAGGCGCGCGTGAAGATCACCAACGCCGAGGGCCAGACCGTGGCGAAAATGAAAATCACGCCGGTGCCCGGGTTGAACCGGTTCAACTGGGACTTGAAGCCGTCGAAAGATGTGCTCAGCGAGTACGGCGGCGAGGGCGCAAAATTTGTGCGCGCCGGCGACTACACGGTATCCCTCAGTTACGGCAAAACGACTTCCACGCAAAAACTGCATGTGGACATTGCTCCAGGCGTAGAGACGAGGTAACCCGGGCTGCGCGGGGGATGGTAGCGACGGCTTACATCGTCACGGGATTGGGCTTTTCGGGGTCGATCTCCAGCTCCTTGACGGCGCGCGCGAAGGTGGCTGCGTCCACCTGGCCTTCGCGGTGCAGTTCGGCGAGCGCGGCCAGGGCGATTGCCGGGGCATCCACTTCAAAGAAGTGGCGCAGGGCGGCACGCGAGTCGCTGCGGCCAAAGCCGTCCGTGCCAAGGCAGACGGGATGCCGCGGCATCCATTTGGCCACCATCAGCGGCAGCGCCTTCAGGTAATCGCTCGCCGCGATGATCGGCCCGGGCGCCCCCGCGAGCGACGAGGTAAGGAAAGGCACGCGCGGCTTCGCGCCGGGGTGCAGCAGGTTCTCGCGGTCGGCGTCCATGGCGTCGCGGTAGAGCTCCTTGTAGCTGGTGACGCTCCATACGTCTGCGGCAACGCCGAATCGCTCTGCGAGCACTTCCTGCGCCCTTAGCGCTTCCGTGAGAATGGCCCCGCTGCCCAGCAATTGCGCGCGCAGTTTGTTTTTCTTGCCCGCTGCAGGAGACATGCGGTACATGCCGCGCAGAATCCCTTCCCGCGCCCCCGGCGGCATGGCCGGCATCACGTAGGGCTCGTTCATCACGGTGATGTAGTAGAAGATGCGCTCGCCATTGCAGTACATGCGCCGGATGCCGTCCTGGAGGATGGCGGAGATTTCGTAGGCGAACGCGGGATCGTAGGCGCGCAGGTTGGGAACGGGCAGCGCCAGGATGTGGCTGTTGCCGTCCTGGTGCTGCAATCCCTCCCCGGCCAGCGTCGTCCGCCCGGAAGTGCCGCCGAGCAGGAACCCGCGCGCGGTCATGTCCGCGGCGGCCCACACCAGGTCGCCGATGCGCTGGAGGCCGAACATCGAGTAGAAAATAAAAAACGGGATGGTGTTGATCCCGTGCGTGGCATAGGCCGTGCCCGCGGCGGTGAACGAACACACCGAGCCGGCCTCGGTGATGCCCTCTTCCAGGATCTGGCCGTCCTTCGCTTCCTTGTAATAGAGCAGCGTGTGGACGTCCACGGGCTCGTACTTCTGCCCGCCGTGCGCGTAGATGCCCACCTGGCGGAACAACGACTCCATGCCGAAGGTGCGTGCTTCATCCGGCACGATGGGCACGACGAGCTTGCCGATCTCCGGATCGCGCATCATCTTCCGCAGCATGCCGACGAAAGCCATGGTGGTGGAGACTTCGCGGCCCTCGCTGCCCGCCTCGAATTCGCGGAACAACTCGCAGAGGTCTGCTTTCACCGGCGGCGCGAGCACGGAGCGCTGGGGCACCCATCCGCCCAGCTCCTGGCGGCGCGCGCGCAGGTACTGCATCTCCGGGCTGTTCTCCGGCGGGCGGTAGAACGGGGCTTCGGCCACGTCCTCGTCGCCGATGGGAATGCCGAAGCGCGAGCGGAATTCGCGCAACTCGTCTTCGTTCAATTTTTTCTGCTGGTGGGTGATGTTGCGGCCTTCGCCCGCCTCGCCCAGGCCGTAGCCCTTGATGGTGCGCGCCAGGATGACGGTGGGCGAGCCGCTATGCTCCACGGCGGCCTGGTACGCCGCGTAGACCTTGCGCGGGTCGTGCCCGCCCAGGCGCAGCTTGCGGATCTGGTCGTCGGAAAGATGCTCGACGAGCTTCAGCAGGCGCGGATTCGCCGCAAAAAAGTGCTGGCGCGTGTACGAGCCGGGCTCGACGACATACTTTTGGTAATCGCCGTCCACCACTTCGCCCATGCGCTGGACAAGCACGCCATCCGCGTCGTGTTCGAGGAGCGGATCCCAGTCGCTTCCCCAGAGCACTTTGATGACATTCCAGCCGGTACCCCGGAAAATGGCTTCGAGTTCCTGGATGATCTTCCCGTTGCCACGCACGGGACCGTCGAGGCGCTGGAGGTTGCAGTTGACCACGAAGATCAGGTTATCGAGCTGCTCGCGCGAGGCCAGGGTGATGGCGCCGAGCGCTTCCGGCTCGTCCGTCTCTCCATCACCCAGGAACGCCCACACCTTGGCATCGGACTTCGACTTCAGCCCGCGGTCTTCCAGGTAACGATTGAAGCGCGCCTGGTAGATGGCCATGATGGGGCTCAGCCCCATCGAGACGGTGGGAAATTGCCAGAAGTCGGGCATCAGCCACGGGTGGGGATAGGAAGAGAGACCGCCCTCGGGCTTCAGCTCGCGGCGGAAATTCTCGATCTGCTGGACGGTCAGCCGGCCCTCGAGAAACGCGCGCGCGTAGACCCCGGGCGAGGCATGTCCCTGGAAATAGACGATGTCGCCCTCAAAGTCTTTCGTGCGCGCGCGGAAGAAATGGTTGAAGCCGACCTCGAACAGCGTGGCCTGCGAGGCGTAGGTGGAAATGTGCCCGCCGATGTTGTGCTCCACGCGATTGGCGCGCACCACCATGGCCAGCGCGTTCCAGCGGATGATGCTC
>DATEQM010000150.1:0-9664 GCA_035272605.1 Candidatus Acidiferrales bacterium
GAGGCGGAGAGCTCCACGCCCTCTTTCGTGAGCGATACCTTGACGGCCTGGGAGCGCTGGTCGGCGAGTTGCGAGACGCGGCGCAGGGCGCCGGCTAGTTCGTCGCGGTCGAGCGCAACCGTCCTCGAATTGTCGCGGGGGAGCACGGCTTCGTAGTTCGGGAATTGGCCCGTGAGCTTGCGGGAGATGAGCAGGCGCTCTTCCACGCGAAAGAAAAGGCTGCTTTCGTCCTGCGCGAACTCAATCTCGGCTTTCTCGTCGGCCTCCGCGGCCAGCGTTTTCAGCTCGTTCATGGCCTTCTTGGGGATGAGCACGCCGGCCTCGGCGTTCAGGCTTTCCAGTTTCTGTGTGGCTTCGATGAGCGCCAGGCGGTGGCCGTCTGTGGCCACCAAGCTGATGGAGTCCGGCTTCAGGATGAGCTTCGCGCCGTTTAGCGTGTAGCGCGATTCCTCCTGGGAGATGGCGAAATACGTCTTTGCAATCATCTCGCCCAGGAGCGCCGCAGGCAGGCGCACAAACACATGAGGCATCGCGGGGAGGGCTGGGAAGTTCTCCTTGGCCATGCCGACCAGTTTGTAGTTCTTCTTGTCGCTGGTGAGCTGCACCCAGTGGTTTTCGAGGAGCTTGAAACGGATGTCTCCGTCCGGCAGCAGCCGGATGATCTCCAGAAGTTTTTTCGCCGGGACCGTGCCGGCCCCGTCCTTCTTGGTCTTTGCGTCACACGAGGTGCAGATGGTGAGTTCGAGGTCCGTCGCGGTGATGGCGAGCCGCCCGCCCTTCGCTTCGCAGAGAATATTCGCGAGGATCGGGATAGTGGTCTTGCGCTCGACAACCCCCTGCGTCAGGCTCAGTTCTCTCAACAAATCCGTCTTGCTTACGCTGAATTCCATCTCTCTGGTCCCTCACACGAACAAATGCCGGACGGCGGTATATGACGCGCTACTCTAACGCTTTTCCAAGAACAGATAAAGACCGTAGTAGTAGTAGGGGCTGTGGGAATTGCGAAGAAGTGCCGTGAACCACGGCGGCCATGTCGGTTAGGTTGTTTTGCGCACTGCGGATTGAGCTGTGGATACAGCGTGCATGCTGTGGGAAAAGGCATGGGTGCAGGCTGAGTTGCTCTACACATCAATTGTGGCGCTGCAACGCTCCACATGGGCTCACAGACGGTTCACGGGTTCCGCACAACGTATTCACAGGATCTTGCACAGAGATGAGCGGCCAAGAGAGGCTTCTCCACAGCTCATCCGAACGAGTCAATCATCTTGGCGATCATGCGGTGGAGGTCTTTATCCTGCCGGCGCAGAGCTTCAATCTTATGAATTGAGTGCAGCACGGTGGTGTGGTGCTTTCCGCCGAACTGGCGGCCGATTTCCGGGAGCGAGGCGGTGGTGAGTTGCTTGACGACGTACATGGCAATCTGCCGCGGGTAGGAGATAGCTTTGGCGTTGCTACGCATCTTGAGGTCCTGGATGCGCATGCCGAAGTGTTCGCTCACACGGCGCTGGATTTGCTCGATGGTGACCTTCTTCTCCGCGGCGTCAATCAGGTTCTTGAGCACCTGCTGTGTGGTGGCCAGCGAGATGGTGGCGCCGGTGAGCTGCGTATAGGCGATCAGGCGGGTGAGGGCGCCCTCGAGCTCGCGGATGTTCGATTTGATGGAGCGAGCCATGTACTCGATGACTTCATCCGGCAGGGCCACCCGCTCGTTCTCGGCCTTCTTGTGGAGGATGGCCATCTTTGTTTCCAGGTCGGGCGGCTGGATGTCCGCGATCAGGCCCCATTCAAAGCGCGAGCGCAGCCGCTCCTCGATCGAGTTGATCTCTTTCGGCGGGCAATCGGAGGAAATGACGATTTGCTTGCCTTGGTCGTAGAGCGCATTGAAGGTGTGGAAGAACTCCTCCTGGGTGCGCTCCTTGCCGGCGATGAACTGGATGTCGTCCACGAGCAGCGTGTCCACGGTGCGGAAGCGGTCGCGGAAGCTGATCATGCGGTCGAAGCGCAGCGAATTGATCACGTCGTTGGTGAACTTTTCCGCGCTGCTGTAACAGAGCCGCATGGACGGAGCGCGCTTCTTGATCAGGTGACCGATGGCCTGCATCAGGTGGGTCTTGCCCATGCCCACGCCGCCGTACAGGAAAAGGGGGTTGTAGGCCTTGGAGGGCTGCTCCGCCACGGCCTGCGCCGCAGCGTGGGCAAACTGGTTGCAGGCGCCCACCACGAAGGTGTCAAACGTGTACTTGGCGCTGAGCTGGTGGTCGGCGGAATCGAAGTCCAGCTTGGCCTGCGAGGTGGAGACGACCACACCCGGGCGCGGGGGCGCCTCCGGGCAGACGAATTCGATCTGCGCGTCGGGCACATTCAGCTCGTGCAACGCGGCCTCCAGAACGCCCTTGTACGTCTCGGTGAGGCGTTTGCGGTGGATGGCGGAGGGCACGCGGACGCGGATTTTCGACTCCGCGTTCGGCGCCTCCTCCTGCTCCGTGGGCCGGAACCAGGAACTGAAGGCGTGCGGATTGACGCGCTTCTCGACGTGCTGCAGAATTTTTTCCCAGGAAACCATTCGTACCCCGAGGCTTTCCAGTCTGCGCGGGGCGGTCAGGAAAACGTCCCGCCGCCAATTTCCACAGCTGTGGAAATAGTGTGGAAATTAAGCCCCTCCGCGCAAGGGCTTGTGTCTGGGCTTTCGGTTGAAACCTTATTGTGGAACGTCCCCTGTTCCACTGGGTCGCCGCCCCGGGGCAACCGTCGGCCCCGGGCCGTGCCGACCCCGTCCCGAAGCTTCGGGGCGGGACCAACGCGAGGGGTGATTCTGCACAACTCCCGGCGTGCGGGCAAGAGAAAATTGTGCGAAGGCTGGGGACGTTTCGCACAGCGCGTGCACAGTTTTTCCACAGCGGGAGCGAAAAATGTGCGCATAGCAAGCGGGCGCTAAAATCCAGCTTCTTTTGTGTTTGCCGCGCGAACGACGGCGCAGGAGAAAAACGAAACGCGGCAGAGCTGTGGATATCTAACGTTGGAATTTGCTCGAACGCAGGCGCGGCGCGCTCACTGGCTCCAGGCCGCCGGCCGCGGCAGGTCGAACACACCCTGTTGGCTTGAGGCCACCAGGATGCGTCCGGGCTCAAAGAGAATCGCGCTCGCTTCGATGCGCAACTCCTCCGGCGTGAAGATCAGGAAGGAGCCTCGCTCCGAGCCGTCGGGACCGAACCGCAGCAGGCGGCCCGCGATGGCCAGCCAGATCTCGCCACTCGAGGGATCCACGGCCACCGGCCCGAGCACGACGTGCAGGGCCGGTTTGCCTTGCTCTTCTTCCCGGAAGATGGCCTTCCGCGCGGACATCGAGGAGGCGGCATACTCGTCCGAGTTCAGGATGAGCTGGAAGTCCGAATAGCCGAAGCGGTCGTAGCGGCGCACGGTGGGCTCGGGCAGATAGGTGAACGAATAATAGAGCCGCCCGGCGGAGTCGCGGCAGAGGCGGCCGATGTTGGCGTAGCGGTTTAGTTCCTGGCGCCCGGAAATTTGCTCGGGCTCGCCGAATTCGCGCACCACCTGCCCTTCCGGACCAAACACGGTGACCAGCTTCGGGGAGCGCAGGCTGGCCACGGCCAGCTCTCCGCCCGCCAGGGTGGCCACCGCGGTAGGTCCGGCAATGTTGATCTGCCGCTCCTGGCGCCCATCGCCGGAAAAAACCCTGATGGCGTTCCGCTCTTGGTCGGCCACGTAGATGCGCCCCTGGTCGTCGAGATCCAGATCCGCGCCGTAGGCGATGGCCGCGGAAGGAGAAGGATCGGCGGGAGCATGGCCGGCGGGCTGGCCCTTGGCGTCAAAGATTTGGACGCCGCCGCGTTCCGTCAGGACAACGTAGCGGCCGGCGTGGTCGCGGTGAATCGCGGTGACCCCCTTGCCCACGGAAGGGAAGACGCGCGCCCGTGCGATGAGATCCGTATCCAACGTCCCAGCGGCGGAGAGCGCGGCGGAAAAAATCACCGCGGCGGCCGCAGCCGCCCGGGCCACGTTGCCGATCGCGCGCGCGGATCGAGGGAGCATGTTGGGTAGAACTGTAGGAGACTCCGCATGCGTCGCGGGGTTGCCCGGAGAGAGGTGAGCGGTCAGGTGAGCCCCAGGCGAAGCCGCGAGATCGAGCGCGCCAGGCCGGTGTCCTCATCCGCATCGAGCAGCACGGCATTGAGCCGCACGTCGCCTTCCCCGACTTCGAAGCGCGCCGGCAAGCCGTCCAGGAATCGCCGGACCATGGCTTGCTTCTCCATGCCGATCACGGAATCGTGCGGGCCGGTCATGCCGACGTCGGTGATGTAGGCCATGCCCTTGGGCAGCACCCGCTCATCGGCGGTGGCCACGTGGGTGTGAGTCCCAATCATGGCGGTCACGCGCCCGTCCAGATACCAGCCCATGGCCTGTTTTTCGCTGGTGGCTTCCGCGTGGAAATCCACGATGACGATCTTCACCGGTCCGGCGCCGTCAATCGGGCCGAGTTTCGCCAGGCGCTCGAGTTCGCGGTCCGCCGTGCGGAAGGGGCAATCGTTGGGGGTCATGAAGACGCGGCCCTGGAGGTTCAACAGGGCAAACGGCACGCCGCTCTTTGCCCGGCCCACAAACATGCCGCTGCCCGGGGCTGCCGGAGCGAAATTCGCGGGCCGCAGCAGGCGCGGCTGCGTGGGGAAATAATCCAGGATTTCCTTGCGGTCGTAGATGTGGTTTCCGCCGGAGAGCACTTCAATGCCCGCGGCGAGCAAATCCTGGGCGAGCTTCGGCGTGATGCCGAAGCCCGAGGCCGCGTTTTCGCAATTGGCGAGGACGAGGTCCACTCGATGCTCGGCCCGCGCCGCCTCGAGGTCCTCGCGGACGATCTGGCGGCCGGGCGCGCCCACAATGTCGCCGATGAAGAGGATTCGCATGGTAGGGAGCTCGGCAATGGCCGGTGCGCCATTCTAGCAGAGCGCGCCCCTGCGCATTGGCTCAACCCCTGGGAACGCGCGGACGCGGCCTCAGAAGTGAAAGCCGAGCTCGATGGTTTCCGTCCGCGGCGTGACGTAGTGCGTCCCGCTGAACGTGGAGAGGAAGTTGTAGAGCGCCACCTTGTTCGTCAGGTTGATGACGCTGAACCGCAGGCTCCACTTGTAGCGGTCGCCGCGGAAGAGGTTGTCGTGCCCGACCGCGGCATCAAACAGGTGGCGCGGGGCGATGCGCGGCGGGTTGTGATCGTCGTTCTCAGTTCCCGGCGCGGGAATCTTGACCAGCGAGGAGCCGTACAGGTTCGGCGCGCAGCTGGTGAGCGGTACGGCCAGCGTCGGCTTCTGCGTGCCGCAGAAAAGTCCTGCCTCGATCTGCTGGGCCGCGCTCAGCCCGGTCAGGTCCACCGGGGTAGTGGTATCAGTGGCGAAGGGCACCGCGCCGGCCACCAGCCCACTGTCGTACCGCCAGTTGAAGCCGAACCAGGGCCCCAGCTTCCACGGCTGATATTGCAGGTGCGTGGTCTCGTTGAAGTGCTCGTCGTGGTCGATGCGGAACACCGACCCCACCGGCCCCCCGGGAGTTGCACCGGCCCCGCCGAGCTGGGGGTTGAAGAATCGCGCCGCCACGCTGGACATGACTACGAACGCGGAAAAACCGTGGAAGTTGGGCATGCTAATGCGTCCCATAACCCCGGGGATCTTCGAGCTGTGCCACTCGATGGGAAACGTAATCGGCGTGTTGCCCAGCACGCTGAAGTCGTAGGCGTTGTGCGTGTACTTCCAGATGTACTCGCCGTCTACCACCAGGTAGCGCCCAAAGGCCTGCTGCAGTCCGACGTGAAATTCGTTCCGCCAGCCCGGGCTAAACGGCGTGATCTGCCCCACGGGGGTGGCGCAAAGCAGCAGCGGGTTCAGCACCGGAGAGGCGCACCCGCTGTTGGAGAGCACCAGGTTTTCATTGAAGGGCGTCTCCAGAATGCGCGCGTAGGAAACGCGCAGCACGGTGTTGGTGCCTTTGATGTTGTAAGCCGCGCCGAGGCGCGGTTCTGGTTCCCGATGGACGGTCAGGCCGTTATAGAAATCTCCGCGCATCCCCAGATTGAACGACCAATTCTTCACCGTGATGGTGTCCTGAAGATAGAGCGCCAGCTCCTTCACGTCCGTGTGGCCGTTGAACGGAAACAGGGCCGCCGCGCTGTTGGCGCACAGGCTGGAGGCCGCGGGCGTGGGACGGGTCAGGTCCAAGCAGGCCAGGGCCGGGTTAAAGGGCATCAGGCTGGGGTTGTTGAGATTTGCCGCCGTGTTCGGCTCGAACCCCAGCCCGGCGCATTGCGCCGGATCGTTCACCAGCACCCCGCCCACAAAGGCGGGCGAGGGAAACATTCCGGTGGCGTCCAGGCAGGGCGAGTTGAGGTATTGATTGACGATGCCCAGCCGGTCATGTTCGTCCAGAAACGTCTGCTCGTAAGTGACGCCGCCCTTGATGTTGTGGATTCCCTTGACGTAGGAGATGTCTGCGCGCGCGCCGGCGTTGAGCAGGGACCGGTTCTGGGATACGGTTTCATTTTGCAGGTTCGGCAGATTCACATTTGGCGCCACGGGCTCGATGCTCGCCGGCGCCAGGTCCGAGAAGGGGTCGGCGCTGGGATAGTAGTTGTACGCGTCGCGGCGCACGAACCCGGTGAACGTGAACAGGGTCGAGGAATTGAACAGGTGCGTCCAGGAAGGCGCAATGTTGAAGGTCCCGATTTTGGAGCGCTGGTCCGTGGCCGGCACGGGATTCCCGAAGGGGTCCAGAATGCCCGCCTGGAGGTTGTCGAACGAATTCGGAGTCTGGAACCACGAGCGCGTGTAGCCCAGGTTCAGGTGCACAGTGTCCTTGGAGTTGATCGCGTAGTCCACGCGGTCGAATACGTTTTCCTCGTTGCCTTTGTCGTGGATGACGCTGAACTGCGGTGGGTCCAGGAAGCGGCCGGTGTTGAGTCCGCTGATGGAAACGAAGTTGCCCCAATTCTTTCCGCCGTAGGCCAGATCGACGCCCGCGTTGGCGCTGCCGAAGCTCCCATAGGAGCTGTAAACGCTCCCTGTCGGCTGGTTCACTCCCAGGCCCGAGCGGGTGGTCACGTTGATGACCAGGCTGGTTTTGTCGCCGTATTCCGCGGGCGGCGCGCCGGAGATCACTTCCAGTGACTGGATGGAGTCCGCGGGAATCTGATTGGAGAAGACTTTGCTCTGCTGGTCCGTAATCGGCTGGCCGTCCACCGAGAACGAGTTCTCGGCATGATCCCCCAGGCCGTGGAACAGGCCGTTCGAGTCTGCGGCCACGCCCGGCGTGGCCAGGGTGACCAGCGAGCTCACCGACGACGACTGGCTCTCCAGCGGCAGCCGGTCGAACAGCTTCCGGTCCACGTCGGTGTGAAAGGTGGAGTCGTTTTCAATCAGGTCGCCCCCATTCTCCTCCACCACCACAGTCGAGCTGGCCGTGGCCAGCTTCAACGCGATCGCCACGGTCAGGGGAACACCCGAGCGCACGTCCACGTCCTGGGTATACGCGGCAAAGCCCGTGGCTTTGACTGTCAGATGGTAGGGATTGAACGGCACGTTGGTGAAACGAAAAGACCCGTCCTGTCCCGTCGTCACCGCGCGGCGATACTCGCTCACCGGATTGGCAATCTCCACTGCGGCACCCGGCACGGTGGCACCCGTGGGATCTTTCACCGTGCCCTCGATGGTCCCCGAATTTCCCGCCTGAGCCCACGCAGGCGGGGCGATCCAGCAAACCGCAAAAATGAAAACAAGAATCGAAATGACTCCAAAGCCCCTCTTCATGTCCCCTCCATCCCCTCGCGGGGTAGCCGGCTGCATGGGTGTGTTGGGAATCGCCCTCGAATAGGCGGAGCCACCGACAGGCCGAATCGTCGGTGCGCGAATTTCCCGGTCAGATTAGGGAAAATAAACTACGCGGAGGGGGGAGCCCGGGGAGAACCGCTGGGGAGAAACAGCTCGGAATGAAGGAACGGGACAAAGTTCTGGACCTCGGCGCGCTCGACCACAGGGACCGGAAGAGCCTGGGCCGCCAGCGCGGTAGCAATTCCGATGTGGGCCGCCTGGCAAAGCTGGCAAGCCCCATCATCCTGGCCGTTCGGGTGGATGTGGCTGGTGGAAATGACAACAAAAAAGACGGTGAAGACGCAGAGAGCCAGCGCCAGAAGCCTTACGGCGTTCCCGCGGAGCGGTTTTCCGGTGTTCCCGTTAGGCACGCTGGTCCACCCTATGACAACTTCGACGCCGCCCAGCCCCCTGTGGTTACGCGGCCCTTGGGGGATGCAGCCGATTCCGTTACTGCGTCTGCTTCTCCGAAACGTACCACCGTTCGCAGGGCCAGCCAAGCGAGCTCAATCCAACTGGTTACCTACACCTGAAGCACGTCGCCTTCCCGCGCCACCATCTGGTACATCACCGGGCTCACGATTCGTCCCAGGAAGAGCCGGGAGATCAGTCCCGCCACCACCACGATCGCGAACGGCTTCTGCGAATCGGAGCCGATGCCCGTGGAAAGAGCGGCGGGTAACAGTCCCAGGCAGGCCACCAGCGCGGTCATCATGATGGGCCGCAGGCGGATGAGCGATCCCTCGAACGTGGCTTCGCGAATCTCCTGGCCCTCGAGCCGGAGCTTGTTGATGTAGGAAACGTCGATCACGGCGGTTTCCGCGGAGACGCCCAGCAGGACCAGGAGTCCCAGCACCGAAGAGACACTGAAGGGTGTACCGGTGAGCTTGAGCGCCACCAGCGCGCCCACGGGCTCGGTAATCACCACGCTGAGTACCACGATGAAAGGAAATTTGAAGTTGCCGTAGAGGGCGAACAGGATCAGGAAAATCAGCATCACCGTGAGCGGGCCGATTACGTTGAGCTGCCGCCGAGCCTCCAGGAACTCGCTGTATTCCCCGCCCCAGGCCATCCGGTAGCCCTGCGGAAGGCTGACGGCCTTGCGGACGGCCTTCTGGGCATCGTCCACGGCGCGCGCCAGATCGCGGCCCTCGATGCTGTATTGCACGCCGATGTAGCGCGAGTTGTTTTCGCGGTAGATGAACGAAGCACCGTTGCCCTGGCGGATGGTGGCGAGCTGTGCGAGCGGGATTTGCTGGCCGGAAGGCGTGCCCACCAGCAGATTGCTGATCTGCTGCGCGCTCTCGCGGTACCGCGGCTCCATGCGCACAACCAGATCGAACAACTTTTCGCCCTGGATCACCTGCGTGGCCGCCTGGCCGCCCACGGCGGCCTGCACGATGGCTTCGACGTCGGCCACGTTCACGCCGTAGCGCGCAATCTTTTCGCGATCCACGTCCACGATCAGGCTGGGCTGGCCCAGCTCACGCACTACGGTCAGGTCTGTGAAGCCGCGCACTCCCTCGAGCGTGCGTTTGATTACCAGAGCCTTCTCCTGGAGCACATTCAGGTCCGGCCCGTACACTTTCACGGCCAGGGCGCTCTTCAGCCCGGTGAGCGCCTCGTCCACCGCATCTTCGGCGGGCTGCGTGTAATTGAAAATCACGCCGGGAAAGGACTCGAGCTTCTTCTGCACGTCCACCACGAACTCTTCCTTGGTGTGCGCGGGGCTCTTCCCCCAGGCGGGATCTTTGTACGCTTTGAGTCCCACGTAGAACTCGCAGTTGAAGAAGCCGGTG
>DATEQM010000151.1:0-11684 GCA_035272605.1 Candidatus Acidiferrales bacterium
CACCTAGACGCCCCTGCTCATTTTGTGCCGGGCGGATGGACCGTGGACCAAATTCCCGTCCAGCGCCTCTACGGCCCCGCGGTGCTTCTGGATGCGCGCGAAGAGAGCCGGCGCGACACCGACTACCGCCTAGCTCCAGAAAAAATTGCTCAGTGGGAGGCGCGAAATGGCCGCATTCCCCAAGGCGCCATCATCCTGATGCGCACGGGCTGGGCCGAGCGCTGGTCCGACGCCGCGCGCTACCGCAACATGGACGCCGCCGGCGCCATGCATTTCCCCGGCTATTCTGTGGAAGCTGTAAAAGTGCTGATCGCGCGCGGCGCCGTGGGCCTCGGCATTGACACGCTGAGCGTGGACTACGGCCCCTCGAAGGATTTTCCCGTGCATCACCTCTCGCACGGAGCCAGCCTGTACCACGTGGAGAATCTGGCCGATCTTTCGTCGCTGCCGGAATCAGGAGCCTGGCTGGTGGTCGCTCCCATCAAACTGGAAGGCGGCTCCGGCGGCCCCGCGCGGGTTTTCGCCCTCTTGCCGTAGCGCCGGCAGCTTTCTGCGGCGCAGGCCCTCACGTTGTCGGTTCCGATCCCGGCGCGGCAAATCCGATCACGTGCCCGCCCGGCTCGCGCGCCCAGATTTCTTCCATCCCATAATAGGTGGTGCGTTTCGCAACCAGGATTTCCGAAGGGGCCAGCTTCGAGGAAATCTCTTCCAGGTTCGTCACCCCCATGTAAACCACCGCGGGCGTCATCGCTCCCACGCTCAGCATGGGCAGGTCTTTCGCCAGGCTCGCCCGGCTCTGCAGCATGATTTCCACGTGGCCCTTCGACAGGATTACGAATCCGAGCGAGTTCCCCTCCATCACTTCCGTCACCTTTTGAAATCCGAGCCGGTCCACCCAAAAGGGGAGCGAAGGCTCCACGCGTTCCACGCGCAAGAGCGCTGTAGCTTTCTGAATCATGAGCGTCTCCTCGGAAGGGGAGGTCTGTGTCGCCGGCAGTATTTCTGCCGGCGTGCGCGAGCATAACACACGCCCCGCTCGCGGTTGAAGGCGCCGGCGCGGCACCCAGCGTGGCTCGTTTCAAGCTATGATGCCCAGGCGGGGTTTGTCCGAATTCCCATAAGGAGCATTCGAATGAAACGATGCCGCCTTCACTGGTTGGTGTTTCTTGCCATGGCCTGGCCGCTGGCCGCGCCCGCCGCTCGTGCGCAGTCCGGCGAAACGATTTCGCTCGCCGTGGACGCTACGCAGACTCCGCTGAAGATCCTGCGCGCCCACCTGGTGATCCCGGTCAAACCCGGACCTCTCACTCTTTACTATCCAAAATGGATTCCCGGCGAGCACGGGCCCGATGGGCCCATCGCTAACCTCACGGGACTCAAATTCGAGGCGGAGGGGAAAACCATTCCCTGGCGGCGTGATCTGCTGGACGTGTTCACCTTTCACCTGGACGTCCCCGCCGGCGCCGCCCAGCTCGATGCCACGTATGACTACATTGAGCCCGGCGGCGGCTCGGCCACGGATAAGCTCCTGGTCCTCAGTTGGAATGAAACCGTGCTCTATCCGGCTGGGATTCCGGCCGAGCAGTTGATTTACGAAGCCAAGCTCCTGCTGCCGGATGGCTGGAAATATGGCACGGCTCTTCCCGTGGCCAACCAATCCGGCAATCAAGTCTCCTTCAAACCGATTTCTCTCGATCTCCTCGTGGATTCGCCCGTGATGGCCGGAGAATATTACCGCGCGATCGACCTGACCCCTCCGGGCGAGCCCGTCCACCACGAAATCGACATGGTCGCGGACAGCGAAGCCGCCCTCAACATGAGCCCGGAAATTCAGAAGGAGATGATCAACCTGGTGGCTGAGTCGGGAAAACTTTTCGGCGCGCGCCATTATCGCGACTACCATTTCCTGCTCACCCTCAGCGATCATGTCGCGCATTTCGGCCTCGAGCACCACGAATCGAACGACAGCCGCCTGCCGGAGCGCGCTCTGCTCTCGCCCGATGCCGGCATGTCCGTGGGCGGTTTGCTGGCGCATGAATTCGCTCACTCCTGGAACGGCAAGTTCCGCCGCCCCGCCGATTTGACCGTGCCCTACTACGAAGCCTCCATGAAGACGGATCTCCTGTGGGTCTACGAGGGGCTCACGGATTATCTTGGGCCCATGCTCGCCGCGCGCAGCAGCTTGTGGACCCAGGACCGCTACCACGAGTATTTGGCGAGCATCGCGGCGGCGCTGGGTCCGGGACGCCCCGGCCGCACCTGGCGCCCCCTGCTCGATACCGCCGTCGCAGAGCCCGGCCTCAGTTTCGCAAGAGGCTGGTTTAATTGGCGCCGCGGCACCGATTACTACGACGAAGGCGATTTGTTGTGGCTCGAGGTCGCCACCATCATTCATCGCGAGACGCATGGCCGGAAATCCATCGACGATTTCTGCCATGCTTTTCACGGCGGCCCGAACAACGGCCCGGAGGTGAAGACCTACACCTTCGACGAATTAGTTCGTGCGCTCAATGAAGTCGCGCCCTTCGACTGGGCCGGCTTCTTCCACGAAAGGTTGAATTCCACCTCGGCGGACGCGCCCGTGGGAGGCATCGAAAACGGCGGCTGGAAGGTAGTGTTCAATGGCGAGCCTTCGAAATTGCCGGGACGTCGTGGCAATGCAGGCGACGCCTATTCCATCGGCCTCCAGCTCGGCGACGACGGCACCGTAAACGATTGCATGGTTGGAAGCCCCGCGTTCCAGGCCGGAATCTCCTCCGGGATGAAAGTAATCGGCGTAAACGGCCGCGTCTATACTCACGATTTGCTTGAAGACGCGATCAAAGACGCTAAGGACCCTTCGAAGCCGATCTCGCTCCTCGTGGTCGTTGACGATTACTTCCGCACCTCCACGATCCACTACTCGGGCGGCGGCCGTTATCCGCATCTGGCGCGTGAGGATGCCAAGCCGGATTATCTCGACGAGCTAATCAAGCCGCGCGCTGCGAGCCAATAGCACGAATTTGCCGGCCACTGGGGACTATGGGCGAGTTTTCCCTGGGGCGCTCTCGCCCCTTTAGGACTTGCCCGCGCCTTCGCAATGCATGGCAACGCTGTCAAAGCCGAGGCCGCTGAGCTGCATGGGGTGCTCCGCTGCCCGCTTGCAACGGCATGACTTTCCAGATCGACGGCCCGTCCGAGGGCGAAGCGGCTGGCTGTGATACTTTGTGCTGACCGAGGACCATGCCGGAACTGCCCGAAGTCGAAACCGTCGTTCGCGGGCTTCGCGCCGCGCTGCCCGGCCGCACCATCACCGCCCTGCGTCTGGGGAAAACCGATTTCATCGAAAACGTGGAACGCCTGGAAAGCACGCTGCCGGGCGCCAGGATCGAGGATGTCCGCCGCTTCGGAAAATTCATCGCCCTGCGTCTGGCGGGAGGGCCAGCGGGAAACGGAGCGGAACGCCCCCAGCAGTGGCTGCTTGTGCATCTGGGGATGACCGGCCGTCTGACCGTGTGCCGGCCGGATGTGCCCGTCTGGCCGCACACCCACGTCTGGCTGGCGCTCGACGACACGCGCGAGTTGCGCTACGCCGATCCACGTCGCTTTGGTCAAATGCGCCTGGTGGACGAGGCGGGTTTTCCCGCGTTTCTCTCCCGGCTGGGCGGGGAGCCGCTGGAAGTCTCGTTGGAAGACTTTTCCGCGGCGCTGCAACGCCGCGCGATGATCAAAGCGCTGCTTCTCGACCAGAGCGTCTTCCGCGGCCTGGGCAATATCTATACGGACGAAAGCCTGTGGCGAGCGCGGATTCATCCGCGACGGAACGCCGCGCGGCTTTCCGGGCGGGAGCGGGCGGCGCTGTATCGCGCCATGCGCACAATTCTGGCCACGGCCATCCAGATGGGCGGAAGCTCCATTTCCGACTACGTGGACAGTGAAGGAAACCCGGGGTTCTTTCAATCGCGTCACAATGCCTACGGGCGTGAGGGCAGGCCATGCCGGCGCTGCGGCGCGAAGATTCGCCGCATCATCGTCGCCGGCCGCAGTAGCTATTTCTGCCCGCGCTGCCAGCGCGCCCCGCGTGGGCCGCGCCTGCGTCGTGCCGCGCGTCGAGCGTAAGACAGCCGGCCCGCCGCGGCGGGCGAAGGAGAAAAAAGTGCGAGCGGTGATTCAACGGGTGAGCCGCGCCCGGGTGGTGGTGGAGGGGCGCGAAACCGGGGCTATCGGCGCGGGAATGCTGGTCCTGCTGGGTGTGGGAAAAGAGGATACGCCTGCGGACGCGGCGTATCTGGCGGAAAAATCCGCACACCTGCGCATCTTTGAAGACGAGAACGGGAAAATGAACCGTTCGCTTTTGGAGACCAAGGGCGGGGCGCTGGTGGTGAGCCAGTTCACGCTGTATGGCGACGCCCGCGGCCAGCGCCGCCCGTCTTTCCTCGAAGCGGCGCCGCCCGAGCTCGCCAGCGCGCTCTACGAGGAATTCGTAAAGCACCTGCGCTCGCTCGGCGTTCCCGTCGAGACCGGAGTCTTCCGCGCTCACATGGAACTCGAGCTGGTCAACGACGGGCCGGTCACCATCCTTCTCGATTCCAAAAAACTCTTCTGAGCCGGGCACGGAGGGAGCCATGACGGTTGCCGCAACCACCAACGAGATCCGAATCCGTCCGGGGCGATTCGAAGACGCGGAAGCGCTCGCCACTCTGGCCACGCAGCTCGGCTATCCTTCCACGCCGGACGAGATCGCCGCGCGCCTCCGGCAGATTCTTCCCCATCCGGATCACGCCGTTTTCGTCGCCGAGCTGCCCGGTGCGGGCGCCCGCGGCTTCGCCCATGTGTTCGCCGGCATAGCCCTCGAATCGGGGCCGCGCGCGGAAATCCTCGGGCTGGTCACGGACGAATCATTGCGCAGCCGCGGCATCGGTCGGCGGCTGGTGGCCGAAGCGGAACTGTGGGCGCGAGCCCGCGGCTTCCCCGTGCTGTGCGTCCGCTGCAATGTCGTGCGCGCCGGGGCTCACCGCTTCTATGAGGACCTGGGCTTCGAGTGCGCGAAAACGCAGAAATATTTCCGCAAATCGCTGGCCGGGCGCGGAGAATCAACAAAGCCGTGAAGCCGCGCCCCCCATCCTCAAGAAACGCCGCGGCACCCCGTCGCCGCGAACGCACGCCGCCGCCCCAGGATCCCGCGAGCGCCCGCGCGCGTTGCCGCGCCATACTCGCGCGCATGGAGCAGCTCGGCTCGCCCCGCGGCCTCGAGAGCCTGGCCTATTTCGGCATCCGTGCGGCGCGCGCCTACGGCCTCTCCGCGCCCCAGATGCACGCCCTGGCCCGCCAGGCGGGACGCGACCACGCCCTGGCCCTCGAGCTGTGGCGCAGCGGCGTTCACGATGCGCGCCACATTGCCGCCCTGGTGGCCGACCCGTGCCTCTGCACGGAATCCCTGCTGGAACGCTGGGCCCGCGATTTCTCTTCCTGGGACGTGGTGGATACCTGCTGCTGTTATCTCTTTATCCGCACCCCGCACGGCTGGAAGAAGGCCGTCGAGTGGAGCCGCCGTCCCGAGCAATTCGTCAAGCGCGCAGCTTTCTCCCTTATGGCCTATCTCGCCGTGCACGACAAATCCGCGCCCGACAAAAAATTCCTGCGCCTTCTCCCCCTCATCGAGCGGGAGGCCTGCGATGAGCGCAATTTCGTCCGCAAGGCCGTCAACTGGGCGCTCCGCCAGATCGGCAAGCGCAACCTCCGCCTCAATCGCAGCGCCATTGCCGCCGGAGAGAGAATCCGCCGCCAGGGCTCGCGCCCCGCACGATGGATCGCCGCCGATGCGCTGCGCGAGCTGCGCAGCGAAGCCGTCCAGAAGCGGCTCCGCGCGCGGGCCAATCAGAGGCCCGGCGGCCGGGCGCCTGCATCCAGCGCGCGGAGGAGGGCCATGCCGTGATTTCCCTGTCCCACTTCCCGGTGGTTGCACGAATTTGGGTGATTCTCTGCTGGTGTGCGTGGCTGCTGCTGTTTCGAGGCCATCAGAAGCCGGCGAAAGAAGCCTCCGTGCGTCGCGCCCCGGCTTCGCGGACGGGCATTGCATTGCAGGCGGTGAGCTTCGCTGTACTGTTCGCGCCGAGATGGGCAGGGTTTGCCTATCCCGCGTTGCCCGGACCCCTCATGTGGGTTTCCTGCATTCTGGTTATGCTCGTGGCGACCGCGTCCGTCTGGATGGTGGCGGCCGCGCGGCGGGTACTGGGCAAACAGTGGAGCTATGAGGCGCGGCTGGTGGAAGGCCACCAACTGGTGGTGGCGGGACCGTACAGCCACGTGCGCCATCCGATCTACACGGCCATGCTGGGAATGCTGCTTGCCACGGGACTGGCGTTCAGCGTGTGGTGGGGCCTGCTCGCTGCTCTGGTCATCCACGCTGCCGGAACGGCCATCCGCATTCACGCCGAGGAGCGGCTGCTGCGGGAGGTTTTCGGCGACGACTTCGAGGCCTACCGCCGCTACGTCCCGGCAGTGATCCCCCGCTGGAAAACGTAGAGGATTCGCCGCGGCGCCGCCCCCGAACCCTCCGCCTGGAGTACCGCTGGCGTTCCGTGCGGCTTTCGTTTACTCTTCGCTCGGGTCGTCTCTCTTTTTCTCCGGGGCCATGCTCTATAAGACTCTCAGCGCCGCTGTCTACGGTATCGAGGCGAACCTCGTTGAGGTCGAGGTAGACGTCGGTTCGAGCCGCCCGGGAGATTTTACCGTGGTCGGCCTGCCCGACCTGGCCGTGAAGGAAAGCCGCGAGCGCATCAAATCCGCGGTCAAGAACTGCGGATTCGATTTCCCCACGCCCCACAGCGTCACCGTGAACCTCGCCCCGGCCGACCTGCGCAAGGAGGGTTCGGCCTTCGATCTCCCCATGGCGCTGGGCATCCTGGGTTGCAACGGAGCATTCTTCGGCAAGCAGCTCGCGGATACGGTGTTTCTCGGGGAATTGTCGCTCGACGGCGGCGTGCGCGCGGTACGTGGCGCGCTCTCTGCCGCCATCACCACGCGCGCGCGCGGCCTTCGCAGGCTGGTCGTGCCGGACACCAACGCGAAAGAAGCCGCGCTGGTCGAGGGCATCGACGTGTACGCCGTGCACTCGCTCCCGCAGGCCGTGGACCTGGTCAACGCGCCGGAAATGGCCCAGCCCGTGCGCGTGGACAGCCGAGCCATGCTCGCCGAGGCGGGCGCCTACTCAGTTGACCTCCGCGACGTTCGCGGCCAGCACGCCGCCAAACGCGCCCTGGAAGTGGCCTGCGCCGGCGGTCACAACATCCTGATGATCGGGCCGCCCGGCGCCGGCAAGACCATGCTCGCCAAACGCATCCCCACCATCCTGCCTCCCATGTCCCTCGAGGAGGCCATCGAAACCACGCGCATCCACAGCGTGGCCGGCGTGCTCGAGGACGGCCGCGGTCTCGCAGCCCAGCGCCCCTTCCGCTCCCCGCACCACACCATCAGCGACGCCGGCCTCATCGGCGGCGGCGCCATTCCCCGGCCCGGCGAAGTCTCGCTGAGCAACAACGGCGTGCTCTTTCTCGACGAGCTGCCCGAGTTCGAGCGCAACGTCCTGGAAGTTTTGCGCCAGCCGCTCGAAGACGGCACCGTCAATATCGCCCGCGCGGCCATGTCCGTTTCGTTCCCCGCGCGCTTCATGCTCGCCGCGGCCATGAATCCCTGCCCGTGCGGCTATTTTGGCGACTCCGCGCGCGAATGCCACTGCACGCCCCCGCAGATCCAGCGTTACGTCTCCAAGGTTTCCGGCCCGCTGCTCGACCGCATCGACATCCACATCGAAGTGCCCGCCGTGAAGTACCGCGAACTGCGCGAAGCCTCGCTGGGCGAGGGCTCCGCGGACATCCGCGCGCGGGTGATGGAAGCGCGGCAGCGCCAGGCCGCGCGTTTTGCCGGAGAAAAGCATCTTTACGCCAACGCTCAGATGCCGCCCAAACTTATCCGCAAATACGCCGCCATCTCCGCCGAATCGGAAAAGCTGCTGGAGTCCGCCATGGCCCGCCTGGGCCTTTCCGCCCGCGCCCACGACCGCATCCTGAAGGTCGCCCGCACCATCGCCGACCTCTCCGCGAGCGACGGCATCGAGTCGAAGCACCTGAGCGAAGCCATCCAGTACCGCACCCTCGACCGCACCTACTGGGCCTGAGGCCGCTCTGCCAAACAGCGACAGAGGAAATGGGAGGACTCGCATTCATCGCGGGGAGCGCGGGTTGACTGCCTCGCAGGACCAGCCTAAGATGCCTCCGCAACGAAAGTTTTGCCCAGCCCGCTCTTGAGTCAATGGTGCTTTCCTCCGGCACACGACTAGGCCCCTACGAAATTCTCGCTCCCCTCGGTGCGGGGGGAATGGGCGAAGTCTATCGCGCGCGCGATACGCGGCTCGATCGCACCGTTGCCATCAAGATCCTGCCCGCTGAATTTTCTGCTGACCACGAAAGGCGCCAGCGACTCTCACGTGAAGCGCGGGCCATTTCCTCGCTCTCCCATCCGAACATCTGCGCGCTCTATGACGTCGGCCATCAGGACGGCACCGATTACCTGGTGATGGAGCATCTGGAAGGGGAATCGCTCGCCGACCGCCTCGAAAAGGGCCCTCTCCCCACCGATCAAGTGCTGCGCATCGGCATCGAAATTGCCGGCGCGCTCGCCTGCGCCCACGGCCAAGGCGTCGTCCATCGTGATTTGAAACCGGGCAACATTATGCTGGCGAAGGCCGGCGCAAAACTCCTCGACTTCGGCTTGGCGAAAGGCGGCGTCACTCCGGCCGTAAACCTCACGGACATGCCCACAGCCAGCAAGTCGCTCACCGCCGAAGGTAAGGTGGTCGGAACATTCCAGTACATGTCGCCGGAGCAGGCCGAAGGCAAAGAGGTGGATGCGCGCAGTGACATCTTCTCCTTCGGCGCCGTGCTCTACGAGATGGCGACCGCGCGCCCCGCCTTCGAGGGAAAGACCCAGGCCAGCTTGGCGGCGGCCATTCTGGAGCGCGACCCGCCTCCGGTCTCAAGCCTCGTTCCCGAATCTCCCCCCGTGCTCGACCGGATCGTGAAACTTTGCCTGGCGAAGGATCGGGAAGAGCGCTGGCAATCGGCGCAGGATCTGAAGTTGGAGCTCGCCTGGTTGGCGGAGGGTGCCTCCACAGGTGGCGCACCGGGAGCGGCTGGATCGAAGGAGCGCCCGCGGGAAAGGCTGGCCTGGGGTGCGGCGGCAGCGCTGTTTCTGCTGGCGGTGGTGCTCGCGATGATCCATTGGCGCAGCGCACCGCCGCCGATTCCAGTTATCCGCGCCTCGCTTCTGCCAACGGCCGGCAGTTCTTTCGTGCCCTACAATTTCGCCCTTTCGCCCGACGGGACCCGGCTGGCTTACGTCGCTGCCGGCCCGGACGGCAGATCCACGCTGTGGGTTCGCCTGCTTTCCGCGGCCACCGCGCAACAAGTCAGCGGCACCGAAGATGCGGCCTATCCCTTCTGGGCGCCCGACAGCCGGCGCATCGGCTTTTTTGGCGAAGGGAAGCTGAAGACCGTAAGCACAGCGGGCGGCGCTGTGAAGGTTTTGTGTGAGGCTCCGGTCGGGCGTGGGGGAAGCTGGAATCGCGACGGGACGATTATCTTCGCGCCCAGCGTGGCTACGCCACTGAGCCGTGTTCCAGACAGTGGTGGTGATCCGGTGGCTGTTACCCCGCCACCCCGCAAGGGAAGTGGACAGGGACACCGGTGGCCATACTTTCTGCCGGATGGCAGGCATTTTCTCTTTTTTTCCGATTGGAGCTCTCCGGAAGATCCACAGGGGAACGGTATTTACGTCGGCTCCGTGGATGGAGGACCGGCCAAGCTTGTCTCTTCCGACCTGACGGGCAACGTGGAATTCGCCTCGGGGCGCCTGCTCTACTTGCACGACCGCAGCCTGGTGGCTCAGCCCTTTGATCCCGAACGGCTGGAATTCACCGGGCCAGCGGTCCCTGTTGCCGAGCAAGAGGTGATTCAGGATCCAGGATTCCATCACGCGGGGTTTTCCGCCTCGCAGAACGGCATGGTGGTGATTCAGTCCACGTCGGCCTTCTCCACGCGGCTGCTTTGGTTTGACCGCACGGGCAAGGAGGTGGGGCAAGTCCCCGGGGTGGGTTACTGGGATCCGCGCCTGTCACCCGACGGGCGCTTTCTGGCTGTCGCGGCGGACGACGCGCGCAATGGTAAGACCTATATCCACGTGATTGATCTGGCCCGCGGCATCTCCACGCGGCTGACGGATGGGGGGAGCGAAGAAACGCCGGTGTGGTCGCGCGACAGCAAGCGAATCGTCTACACCACCCTGGAAGGAAAATCCGTGGCCATCTGCGAAATTCCTGCCGACGGCTCCGGATCGCCGCGGCTGCTTGTGAAGGGCTCGCTGAGGATGGTGAACGACCTGTCACCGAGTGGCGATGTCGTCTACATGGATTTTGCCAAAGGCATCCCTTTTCTCGGAGTCTATTCTGATTCCGATCATCATGTCGCCGAATTCGCAGACGGCGCGGAAGCGCGGATCTCCCCCGACGGAAAATGGATCGCCCGCATCGAACCTCGGACACGCTACCAGGAAATCTTCGTTCAGCCGTTTCCCGACTCAGGCGCGCGGATTCAAATCTCCCAGGGCGGTGGCACTCAACCGGTGTGGGGCCATGACGGAAAGGAGGTCTACTACATCGGCCCCGACAGGAAGCTCATGGCGGTAACCTTCGACCCGCAGAAGAAAACTGCGGGAGCTCCGCGGGAGCTGTTCCAAACGCACATCGTCGGCCCCACTTTCGTTCTGTTCCAGTACGACCTGGCTCCTGACGGCCGATTCCTGATCAATTCACTCAACCCAGACTCAGCCCTGACGCTGATTGCCAATTGGCCGGCAATGATCCCGAAGTAACCACGACTGCCCGTGCCGAGGCTCCTCAAATCTGAGCAGTTCTGATGCTGGCTTTCATGCTGTGTTTTCCCCAGCTCGCGAGCGTCACCGCATGCTTCGCCACGTTGCACGTCTCGATGCACACCATTTGCTTCCATTCGTCGTCACCAAAATCCGCCATCGCCTTGGCCTTCTCCGCCCACGGATTCCACACCACCGTCGCCAGCGAGTTCTCTTTACTCACCCGGATGCGGCGCCGCAGCGCGGCATCCTCCAGCTCGACGGCATGCCGCGTGTCCAGGTACACGCGATCCGTCTCCGCCGCGATCGCCACGTCTCCCTGCTGCGTCTTCTCCCGGTTGGAATCCGTTTTGTCGAGGTAGTGAATTCCGTCCAGCCCGCGAATGCGCGCCCGCCCGATGTCCCCAATCCGGAAGTAGGTATGCAGCGCCTCCTCGAAGCGCAGCGGCGCCGCTCCCGTATTCGTCATCTCCAGTTCAAGGCTCAGCTCCGCGCCGAACGTCGCGCGGTGCACCAGCCGAAAATCCGCCGGCCACAGTTTCTTCGTGCCCTCATCGCTTCCGGTAAACATGCTGACCGTGACCGCATCCCCAGCCTGAGTGATGGATTCGATTTCCCACGCCTTGGCCCGCACAAATCCGTGCGCCGGCGCTTTGGGATCGTCCGCTTTGCTTCCAAACCACGGAAAACAGATGGGCACGCCCCCGCGAATCGCGCGGCCCTCCGCCCATTTCGACGCTGCGCTCACAAACAGCACCTCTTCGCCGCCCCGCGGCTTC
>DATEQM010000152.1:0-18699 GCA_035272605.1 Candidatus Acidiferrales bacterium
CTTCCACCCCTACACCATGGCCTTCCCGCTGATCGTGCACGGCGCGCTGATGATCGAGCCCACCGAATCGGAATCGCTCCAGGAGCTGGACCTCTTCGTCGAAGCCATGCGCTCCATCGCCGCCGAAGCCGCGGAAACACCGGAACTAGTCAAGACCGCGCCGCACTCGACGCGCGTGGGCCGCCTGGATGAAGTGGGCGCCGCGCGCAAGCCCGTCCTCCGCTGGATGTCGCAGTAGCGCAGGCCCGCCGCGGCGGGGCTGTAGTCTCCGCTTGTAATACAGACCGTATTACGCTACGCTTCGCATGGAGCCGCACATGCCATCCCCTGTCTCTCTCCGCCTGGATGAAAAAACGCGGCTGCGGATTGCCCGCATCGCGCGGCGCAATCGCGTGTCCGCATCAGAAGTAATGCGACAGGCGTTGCAATCCTGGGCAGAGCAGCAGGAGAAGCTTCAATCTCCCTATGAGCTCGTTGCTGACCTGATCGGAGTGGGCCACGGGGGAAATCCTCACCGTTCTTCGCAGACTGGACGCAAGTTTGCCGAGCTTCTCAAGGCGCGGCGGAGACGTCCTTGATTCTCGTGGACGCCGGCCCCCTGGTCGCGCTCCTCGACGCAGACGACGAGTTTCACGCGATCTGCCTCGAGACCTTCAGAACTTTCAAAGAGCCCCTCGGTACAGTCTGGCCCCCGCTCACCGAGGCGCTCTACCTGCTCAGCGGAGTGTCGGGGACCCAGGAAGCCCTGCTCGGTATGCTGGCAAGAGGGGCTTTGCAACTCTTACCGTTGGATTCCGGGGACATTCCCCGGATGATTGAACTCATGCGCAAGTATGCTGACCGGCCGATGGATTTCGCGGATGCCGCGCTGGTTCGCGTCGCAGAACGCGAGGGCTTCGAGACGTTTTTTACGTTAGACCGCCGGGATTTCACCGTCTACCGCTTGCACGGCCGCATCCGTCCCACGCTCATCCCCTGATGTTGCGTGCCGGCATCGCCGGCCCCCAAGATTTGGCCCCGGCGCAATCACCGAGGCGCCGAGCCGTTATTCGTGGAAGTGGATGGAGTGCAGCGTGGCCTCAAACGTTTTGCTGTAGCGGTCGTACTCCGGCTGTGGCGCCACGGAAACGATGTAGATCATCCCGTCGGGCCGCAGCGTGGTCACCAGCCAGATCAGTTCTCTCCCCTTCACCGGCGAATCGTTCAGCAGGAAGGCGGAGAGCGCTCGCTGGTTCGCCAGCCGCATCGGCTCCGGCTTGCGTTCGACGGTGAGGCTGGGGTTGCTGCGGCGCAGCTCGGCGGTCAGCTCGTCAGTGGCGGCCTCCAGAGTCGCGCCGGTGCGCGGCTCAAAGCGATTCACGATCATCCCGTAGGCCAGCGCGCGGTTGCCGCGCCGGTCAGTCACCAGCCCGCCCACAGGGGCCAGCGTCACACTGCTGCCCAGGCCGCTCGCCTTCCAATTCGCCGGGAATTGCAGTTTCACGCTGTCGTTCTCGTAGGACTGGAGCCGCTCCGAGGGCGCCTCCGGCGGCTTCCCCGGTGCCCCGCTGCTTTCCGCGTCGCTCTCGGCGTATTCGACGTGTTTCGCGGCCGGCGGAAGCGAGAAGAGGTAGCGCCGGATGTCGCGGAACTCCGCCGAGTCCTCCTTCGCATTGGGTAGAGGCCCGCCCAGCTTCTCGATCTCCTCGTTCACGCGCTCGATGCGGTGCTCCGGGCTCGGATGGTTGGAGAAAAACTCCGGCGGCACGCCCATCTTCTTCTCTTCTTCTCCGAGTCTCACGAAAAACTGGGCCAGGGCGTGCGGGTCGTAACCCGCATCGTGGGCGATTTGCGTGCCCAGGATGTCCGCCTCGCTCTCGTCCGTCCGGGAATATTTCAGCAGGAGCGAGTTCATCGAAAACGCTCCCACGGCGGTCACCAGTTGTCCCAGCGCGTTGTTGCCCAGCACGCTGCCCAGCACGGCAACCCCCACCGACGGGGCCAGCGCCTTGGTCACCTGGCTCGTGCCGTGGCGCAGCGCCACGTGGGAAATTTCATGGCCCAGCACCCCCGCGAGTTGCGCTTCGTTGTCCACTGTCTGGATCAGCCCGCGGTTCACGTAAATATATCCGCCGGGCAGCGCGAAGGCGTTGATGTCCGCCACGTTCACACATTTGAATTGGTAGGGATATTTCTCGCCCGGGGCGAACTCCGCCAGATGCTTTCCCAGCGCGTTCAGGTAGTTCTCCACCCGCTCGTCCTTCAGCATGGGAAGCTGCTGCTCGGCCTCATGCGAGTTATCCAGCCCGACTTTGATGTCGTCCTGGGGCGAAAACAGGTTCCAGCCGACTCTGAGTGGCGTGCGGTTGTCCGCGCGGGCAGGGAGGGTTGCCAGCGCCGCCACACACAGGCAAGCCACGGCGCGGCGTAGCCCGCCCCGGACCATGCCATGCTCTCGGCTCACCTCGCCTCCTCCGTGCACTCCGTGTCTCCGTGAACTCCGTGTTGAAATCTTCTATTCGACGTCCACGCTCTCGCCAGCCGGGCATCCATTTCCCGGCGCAAACAAACAGTATAAGCTCCGCCTCCGGGCTTTGAAATAAAGCAATCAAGGGTTGTCTACAGGACAGGAGGTACCAGCCGGATAATGAAGCCAACTCACATCAAGCTCGGCAAGATTCTCGGCAGGCTGGAAACATTCTACGGCGCGCCGAAGCCGCCGAAGTCAATCCTGGCATCACTGTCCGGCCGTGCCGATCCGTACGAGATGATCCTCTACGCGAACTGCGGCTATCCGGCCACGGACGCCTCCTGCACGAACGGGTTCGAGGCACTGAAAAGAGAAGTGGGCCTCCGCCCGGACGAAATCCTCGCCGCGCCCGTGGAAAAACTCCGCGAAATCCTGCGCCTCGGCGGCATCGTTCCCGAGCTGCGCGCCGAGCGCCTGCGCCAGATTGCCGCGCGCGTGAAGCACGAGTTCGGCGGGAATCTGCGTGCCGTGCTCCGAAGACCGCTGCCGGAGGCGCGGAAGGCCCTGAAGACGTTTCCCACCATCGGCGACCCCGGCGCGGACAAAATCCTGCTATTCACGAAAACCACGCCGGTCGCCGCCGTACCGTCGAACTGCGTCGGGGTGACGCTTCGCATCTTCACCGGCAAAATGAACAAAAACTATCAGGCGAACTATCGCGCAGAGCAGGAAATTTTCCGCACCGAGCTGCCTGAAGACTCGACTGCCCTGCTCCGCGCCCATCTCCTGCTCAAGCAGCACGGCCAGGAAATCTGCAAGCGCACCCGGCCGCTCTGCGAGCGGTGTCCGATCTCTTCCGATTGCGCTTATTTTCGAGCGACGCGCACGCCGGCGCGTTGACACCACCAGGACGCCGGAATATTATTCGCCTGCATGTCCTCGCCCTCGCTCATCGGTCAGACCTTCGGCCACTATCGCATCCAGGAAAAGCTCGGCGGCGGCGGGATGGGTGTGGTCTACAAGGCGGAAGACACGCGCCTAGGGCGCAGCGTGGCCCTCAAGTTTCTGCCCCCGGAAACGGCCCAGGACCCCGCCACCATCGAACGCTTCCAGCGCGAGGCTCGCGCCGCCTCCGCTCTCAACCATCCCAATATCTGCACCATCTACGACATTGGTGAGCACCAGAGCCACCACTTTATCGCCATGGAGTTCCTGGAAGGCCAGACGCTCAAGCACCGCATCGAAGGCCGCCCGCTCGAGGCAGACACCATTCTCGACCTCGGCATCCAAATCGCAGACGCACTGGACGCGGCGCACGCCAAAGGCATCGTGCACCGCGACATCAAGCCAGCCAATATCTTCCTCACGCCACGCGGCCAGGCTAAGGTGCTCGATTTCGGCCTCGCCAAACTTTCCCACCGGCCTCCTGGCGAGTCCGGCGGCGCCACGTTTTCCGCGGCAGCAGGCGGGCCTGCGGAGAGTCTCACCAGTCCGGGCACCGCTCTCGGCACGGCGGCCTACATGTCCCCGGAACAGGCCCGCGGCGAGGAGCTCGACGCCCGCACTGACCTCTTCTCCCTCGGCGTCGTGCTCTACGAAATGGCCACGGGACGCCAGCCTTTCGCCGGCAACACCTCGGCCATGGTGTTCGAAGCCATCCTGAACCGCACCCCCGCTTCCCCACTGCGCCTGAATCCCAAGCTATCGCCCGAACTTGCCCAGATTATCGAAACAGGCATCGAAAAGAACCGCAAAGCGCGCTACCAGACCGCGGCCAAACTGCGCGAGGATCTGAAGCGCCTGCGGCACGATTCCGAATCAGGCCGCGCGGCGGCGGAAAAGGGCGCGGAGAAGTCGCTGGCCGTTCTCTATTTTGAAAATCCCGGCGGCGAAAAGGAAGACGAGTACTTCCGCGACGGCATCTCCGAAGACATCATCACCGAGCTATCGCGGATCAAGGAGCTCTGGGTGCTCACGCGCTCCGCCGTCATGGCCTTCCGGGACAAACCTGCCAGCGCGCCCGACGTGGGCCGCGAACTGGGCGCCGCCTACGTTCTGGAAGGCAGCCTGCGCCGCTCCGGCAATCGACTGCGCATCACCGCACGCCTGGTGGAAACGGCCACGGCGCGCTCTGTGTGGGCCGAACGCTACGACCGCCAGATGGAAGACGTGTTCGCCATCCAGGACGAAATCGCCCAGAGCATCGCTAAAGCCCTCAAGCTCATGCTGACGGAGCAGGAAAAGCGCGCCATCGAAAAAGCGCCCACCACGGACGTGCAGGCCTACGACTACTACCTCCGCGGCCGCCAGTTTTTTTATCAGTTCCGCAGCAAGGGCTTCGATTTTGCGCGGCAAATGTTTGCCCGCGCCATTGTGATCGATCCGAAATATGCGCGGGCTTACTCCGGCGTGGCCGATTGCTGTTCCTTCCTCTACATGTACTTCGAGCGCAGCGAGGCCAATCTCCGGGAAGCCGACTCGGCCAGCCGCAGGGCCCTCGAACTCGATCCCGAGCTGGCCGAAGCCCACGCCTCCCGCGGCCTTGCCGTGCTGCTCAGCAAGCGTTACGACGAAGCAGAAAAAGAGTTTGAGACTTCTATCCGGCTGAACCCCAAGCTCTTCGAACCCTACTACTTCTATGCGCGGGCCTGCTTCGGCCAGGGCAAACTGGAGGAAGCGGCCAAGCTGTTTGAAAAAGCCTCCCAGGCCAACCCGGAAGATTTTCAATGTCTGATCATGCTGGGACAGACCTACACGAGCCTGGGGCGCAAAGTGGAGGCCGTCACGGCTCGCCAGCGCGCTCTCCAGATCATCGAAAAACACCTCGAACTCCATCCCGACGACGCGCGGGCGCTCTACATGGGCTCCAGCAGCCTCGCGGATCTGGGACAGCACGAGCGCGCCCTGGAGTGGGCCCGCATGGCCCTGGCGATTGATCCGGAAGACCCCTCTATCCTCTATAACGTGGGTTGTTCGTACGCTCAACTTGGCAAGACGGACCTGGCCATCGACTGCCTGGAAAAGTCCACGGCGCGGAACGAATGGTTCAAAGACTGGGCGGAACACGATTCCGACCTGGATTCCCTGCGCGACAACCCGCGCTTCCAGGCCCTGCTCAAATCCATCTAGCCGACTGGCCTCTCCGTCACCGGCTTCGCGCCGGGACTGGGCAGCGCACTCTTTGCCCCGCCGCCGGCCTCTCCGGCGAGCAGCGCATCGAGACTTCCGTAAGCGTAAATCGTCGGAGCTTTGTCCTGCATCAGACCGCCGGTATCGGCAGTGGGACCGTAATTGCTGTGCAGGCTGCGCCCCAGCATGCGCAGCATTGCCATCTGCTGGCCGCGGTGATGCGAGGTGTGCGTCAGGCGCCGCGTCATCACCCACGCGCGCGTCCGCTTCACGTCGAAGAACGTAGTCTCGCCTTCCCACCAGCCATCGTCCTTTGCTTCAAGCGCGGCGAGCCGTTTCCCACTGTCCTCCGCATACCGCTTGATAAATTCCAGACCCGTTTCCTGCGCCGGCAGCGGCGGCGCGCCCACATCGATGCCCAGCATGTTCTTGAACCACAAATTCTCGCTCACACACTGATGCACCATCTGCTCCTGCACGCTCCGCCCTCGCGAATCGCTCGCGTGGGGCCGCACCGCCAAATCCTCGTCGCGGAACTCGCTCCACACGCTCAGCACTTTGATTCGTTCCGTGGCGTACGTTTCCACCAGAAAGTCGTATCGCATGGACCCATCACCTCGGCGAGAGATAGCGCATCTTCGCACCGCATGGGGCACGGGTCAATTCACGCGCCTTCCTCGTAGGGGCACGGCATGCCGTGCCCCTGCCACCCTGGCGTATGGACTCGAAGGAGAGGTTCTCGTAGCATTGCCCGCATGAAAAAAGCCAAACCCGGCAGTCGCCGCTCTGCGGCGATACGCAACGTCCCTCCGAAAAGCGTTGATGAATATCTTGCCGGCGTCCCTGAACCCGCCCGCGGCACCTTGAACAAGATGCGCGCCGCGATTCAGTCCGCTGTGCCGCCGGAGGCTACCGAGACCATCAGTTACCGGATCCCCGCCTTCAGGGCCAGCAAAGGAATTCTGGTCTGGTTCGCCGCGTTTTCCGACCACTGCAGTTTATTCCCCACGGCCGCGGTCATCGAAGCCTTCAAGAGCGAACTGAAGAGCTTCGCCACATCCAAAGGGACCATCCACTTCCCCAGCGACAAGCAGTTGCCGATCGCACTGATTAAGAAGCTGGTGAAGGCGCGGGTCAAGCAGAACGAAAGCAAGAAACGGCGCTAACCGGGTTGCTCTCTACCAGCCCGCTCGCACCTTCTCAGGACCAAAGAAACACGCCGGCCCGAACAATCGGGACGGCGTTCCGAGAGGGAATGCAATTGGGCTGGACTGGATTCCGTTACAGCGAGCCGCGCCGCGGGCCGCGCTCGCTGGCGCGCGGACCGGCTGCGGGCGCGGGAGCCGGCATAGCCACCGGACGAATATCGGTTGGACGGCTCGACGTCGCGTCGGTCGTGGTCTTCGCCGGGGCGGCGTTCAATGCGCGGCCGCCGGGAGCCTGGGCCGCCTGGGCAAACGCGCCGAGCGCCGGGCCGCCGGCAGGAACCAGCGCGCCGCCCGATTCGCGGAAGAAGCGCAGGCGGTGATTGCCGGCATCGTTGTTGACCGTGAGCACGTCGCCGAATTGAATCTGTCCCGTCGCCAGCAGGTTCGCCAGCGGATACACCAGGAACTTTTCGATGGCGCGCTTCAGGTGCCGTGCGCCGTACTTGATGTCCGTGCCTTCGCCCAGCAGGAATTCGCGCGCGTCACCCTCGATGTGGAACACGAACTGGCTGCGCGCCGTCTCCAGCACGCGCTGCTGCACCATGTCCAGCTCGATGTCCAGCACCTTTTCGAGCTGGTCGCGGCGCAGCGGGTGGAACACCACGGTCTTGTCGATCCGGTTGATGAATTCCGGCGAAAACTTCTTCTTCGCCGACTGCGTGGCCGTGCGGTTGATCTTGTCGTCCAGGCGGTCTTCGGTCTTGTCGGCGGGCTGCACAAAGCCCATGCTGCCCGACATCATCTCGCTGATTTCCGTCCCGCCCAGGTTCGAGGTCATGAAGATGATGCACTGCGAGAGGTCCACGCGGCGGTTGTCGCCCAGCGTCAGCGAGGCCTTGTCCAAGATGCCCAGCAGGAGCTGCCACAGCGCGTCGGAAGCCTTTTCAATCTCATCGAAGAGCACGAAGCTCAACTTCAGGTCCTCGGTGTGATACTTGCTCAGCTCTTCCTGGGTAATCAGCGGGTGCGTTTCCCGGTGACCCAGGTAGCCTGGCGGCGAGCCCACCAGCTTGGCAATTTCGTGCGAGTGCTGGAACTCCGCGCAATCCACTTTGATGAACGCGCGGGGATCGCCAAACAGCGTTTGCGCCGCCACTTCCACGATGCGCGTCTTCCCCGAGCCCGTGGGTCCCAGGAACAGCAGATTCGCCACCGGCCGGCCCGTGGAGTTCAGTCCCGCGCGAAACACCTGGTAGGCGTCCACCACCGTCGCGAGCGCTTCCGCCTGGCCGACAATCCGGCCCTTCAGCGCCGCCTCGAAGTTCTGCGTCTCCGGGCTGCGCTGGCTGGGGTCGAGTTCCTGTGTGTAGGGCTGCATTTGCGCTTCTCCGCCTATCCGCCCGCCGCCGGCCTTCTGGCATGCGGGACTGCTTGCCGCGCCACGATCTGCGGTCTCCGCTCAAACTGGTGCAACTTCGATTCCAGCGCGCCGTTCAGCGTGCGCAGCAGGCAGAACACCTCGCGGACCACTGCCGGGGGATGTGCCATCTGGAGCAGCGTGGGCGAGAGTTCGCCCAGGTCGGCCACCAGGGCGTGGAGTTGGTTCAGGAGCCGCTCCAGGCTGCCGGTTTCTGGCTGGTAAAGTTCCATGGCATGCGCGGTACGCTCTTGCAGGCGCGGCCAGTCGAGGTCCAGGAAGGGATGCTGGCGGGAAACGTCGCGCATCACGTCCTCGGTAATGCGCGGGCGCGGCCCCAGGCAGGCCAAGTGCAACTGCCGCACCTTGCCCCGCTGGCGCACGTTGTGCACCAGGTAGTAGGCATTCCCTTTGCGCCGGACGAAAGCCACTTCCGATTCTCCTGTGATGCGGCTCACTGCGCTGCATCTGTTGCGTAGTGTGTCGGCGTTCCACTACGCCGACAATGGCCCGTCCGTACCATCGAGAATCCATCCGCTGGACAGGTCTGCCCGCGCGTACTCCTTCTCTCGGAGAGCGAGGTCCGGCGGCTTTTCCGAAGCGCAAGCTCGCGCCGCATTTTCCACGTCTGTTCTCTGTATGTCTCTGCGCCGCTCTGCGTTCTCTACGCCTCTGCGTTGTCGTTCGCTTTTTCTTCTTTCTGCCTCGCCCGCGGTGCCGCCTCCCTCAGCCTCCCCTTGAAGAGTGCCCCGACCAGGGTTGCGGTTGCAGAGTCCCCGCGCAACGGCGAAACTGGCTGGGGCAGTAAGGAGATCCCGCATGTCCTGGACTCCCGTGTATCGCTGGGTCAGGCAGATTCCGCGCGGCCGCGTGGTCACCTACGGCCAGGTGGCCCGCGCCCTGCGCCTGCCGGGCGGCGGACGCACCGCGGGCCGGGCCATGGCTGCCTGTCCTCCCGGAGTTCCGTGGCACCGCGTGCTGGGCGCCGGCGGGTGCCTGCTCACCCGTGAGCCGTACTCCTCCTTTCAGCGCCAACTGCTGGCCCGCGAAGGGGTCGAATTCCTGGGTGCCCGGGTGAACATGGCGCGGCACCACTGGCATCCCGCCCGCGCCCGCAAATCGCGCCCACCCCGCGGCGTGTGATATAACTCGAATCCGCAGTGAGCGAAGCCATCGTACAGGTCCGCGACCTCACCAAACGCTACGGCGACGTGGAAGCCCTGCGCGGCGTGAGCTTCGAAATCGCCGAGGGCGAAGTCTTTGGCCTGCTGGGACCCAACGGCGCCGGAAAAACCACTACCATCGAAATCCTCGAAGGCATGCGCCTGGCCGACGGCGGCACCGCCCGCGTCTCCGGCCTGGACCCACAGACGGGCGGCGCGAAATTCAAGCGCACGGTGGGCGCCGTGCTCCAATCCACTTCCCTGCCCGACAAATTGCGCGTCGACGAAGCCCTGGCTCTTTTCGCGCAGCTCTACGGATCGCGCGCCGACCGCAGCGCCCTGCTGCGCCGCTTCGGCCTGGAAGAAAAACGCCACGCGCTCTACGGGAAGCTCTCCGGCGGGCAGAAACAGCGCCTGGCCATCGCCCTCGCGCTGGTGCACGAGCCGCGCGTCGTCTTTCTGGACGAACCCACCGCCGGGCTCGACCCCCAGGTGCGCCGCGAAATCTACGACATCATCGAGGAGCTGCGTCGCGAGAAGAAGACCGTGCTGCTCACCACGCATTACATCGAAGAAGCCGAACGGCTCTGCGACCGCGTGGCCATCATCGACCACGGCAACCTCATCGCGCTCGGCTCGCCCCGCGACCTGAAGCAGCGCTCCGCCGGCACCACCCGCATCGAGGTCGCCCTGTCCAAGCCCATGAACGACGGCGAGCTGCGCGCCCTCGAAGGCGTCACCGATTGCCGCTCCCTCGACGGCCGCATCGTGCTCCACTCCACGCGCCCGCCGCAGACCATCGTGGCGCTCGTCAAGCACCTCGAGAGCAGCAGCAACGAGTTGCAAAGCCTGGAAATCGCCGCGCCGACGCTCGAAGATGTCTTCATCGAGCTGACCGGACGCCGCCTGCGGGAGTGAGTCAATGGAACGGAGTAAACCCATCAAGTCATGAGTCACGTCTGGACACTCACGCTCTTCCGCCTGCGCCTGGCCATGCGCAATCGCGCCTTCCTCGTCTTCGGCATCATCATCCCGCTGGCGTTTCTGTTTCTTTTCGCTGCCGTTTTCGCCAAGAAGGGCGGACCCGCGGTGGCCTATGTGCTGGCTTCCGTGCTGGCCATGAGCGTGATGGGAAGTTTCTGGGGATTGAGCCAGCAACTGGTGATCTTCCGGGAACAGGGCATCCTGCGCCGCTTTCGCCTGGCGCCCATCAGTCCCGGCACCATGCTGGTCTCCAGCATCTTCTCCAACCTGATCCTGATGGTTCCCGGCATAGGCGCGGAAATCGCCGCGGCCCACTGGGTGCTCCACATGGACAGTTGGGGAAATCTGCCCAGCGTGCTCGTTCTCTCTGCACTCGGCGCGGTCACGTTTGCGACCCTCGGCCTGGTTGTGGCCAGCGTGGCCAACTCCATGATGGAAACCCAGGTGATCAATCAGCTCCTCTGGCTATCGTTCATCCTGCTCTCCGGTGTTGCCATCCCACTGCCGGCTCTTCCCGTCTGGCTCCAGAAGGTGGCCCTCTATCTTCCCGCTACCTACCTGGTCACCGGCCTGGAACGCGCCTTGATCCAGTTTGCATCTTTGCGTCAATTGGGCGCGGAAATCGCCTCCCTCGGCGGCTCCGCGCTTCTGGCTTTCTTCGTCTGCCAGCAGATCTTTCGGTGGGAGCCGGAGGAAAAAATGCCCCGGCGGGCGAAACTGTGGGTGGCCGCCGCACTCATTCCCTTTCTCTTGCTCGGCGCGTGGGAGACCAAACAGGGCGGGCGTCTTTCGGAAGCCCGCTCGATTTTTCAGTCCACCTTCGCGGAACGTCCCGCTCAGCGCCCCGCGCCCCCTCCCAGGTAGCCACGGTCAGTGCCTTCCTGACCGTGGGCCTTTCTCTGTTCTTGCTCTTGCTCCTTCTTCCCTTCTTCCTTACCTCCCAGCCTCCTCTCCCCTCACCTCGGCACTACACTCCCCCGCCTCCGTCCATTTTGTCTCGCCCCTCCCGCCACCGCGGGATTGACGCCTTCCCGCCGGTTGCTATAATCGCACCCGGGTCGAGACGCATTGACCAGAAGCTCTTCACAGCCGTCGTCCCGGAAGTTGTGCGCGCCCTTTTCGTTTCCCTTCCCCTTCCCGCGACACTCGGCGCACTGGCGCGCGTGCTCCACACATTCCACCTGACGCGAGGCGCCCGATGGCCCTGAAAAAAACCGAAAAGATCTGGCACAACGGCAAATTGATTCCCTGGGACGACGCGCAGATCCACGTCCTCTCCCACGTGGTCAATTACGCCTCCGCCGTCTTCGAAGGCATCCGCTGCTACTCCACGCCCAACGGCCCCGCCGTCTTCCGCCTGCCGGAGCACATGCAGCGCCTGCTGAACTCCGCGAAGATTTACCGCATGGATCCGCCTTACGCGCAAGGCGAATTCTGCTCCGCCTCACTCGACCTGATCCGCGCGAACGGCATGGACGCCTGTTACATTCGGCCCATCGTTCTGCGCGGGTACGGCGACGTCAACGTGAATCCCTTCAACTGCCCCATCGAGGTCTACATGGCTTGCTGGGATTGGGGCAAATACCTGGGCGCCGAGGCCCTCGAGCAGGGCGTGGACGTGTGCATCAGCACCTGGACGCGCATAGCCCCGAACACGCTCCCGGCCATGTCCAAAGCCATCGGCAATTACCTCAACTCGCAGCTCATTCGCATGGAAGCGGTGGTCAACGGGTTCACCGAGGGCATCGCGCTGGACGTAAACGGCCACGTGAGCGAAGGCTCGGGTGAAAACATCTTTCTGTACGCCAACGGCAAGCTTTTCACCCCGCCGCTCGCCAACTCCGTTCTCCCGGGCATCACCCGTGACACGCTCTTCACCCTCGCCCACGACCTCGGCATTCCCGTGGCTGAGCAGTTGATCCCCCGCGAGGCGCTCTACGTCGCCGACGAAGTCTTTTTGTGCGGCACCGCCTCGGAGGTTACCCCGGTCCGCTCCATTGACCGCATCATCATCGGCAGCGGCGGTCGCGGCCCGGTCACCAAACGCCTCCAGGACGAGTTCTTTGCGCTCGTGGAAGGCCGCAAGCCCGATCGCCACGGCTGGCTCACGCCGGTTCCCAAGCCGGCCGTCGCGCCGGTACACGCCCCCGCCGCCCGGTAGCCTAACCTCGGCCCCGCCCAGCGGGGTCGCCCAATTTCCCACCTGAATTGCAACGGTCAGCGCATTCCCGACTGTCGGTTTGTTCTCCTCCGCGCCTCTGCGTATTTGCGCGGCGTCCCGTGCTCTCCCGCCTTGGAAATCCCCGCGCCAGTCCGTGAACCGCTGGTACACTTCTCCCCGCCCGAATCCAGCCCACCGGCCGCCGGAGGCCGCCGTGTACAACACAGGACAAAAGCTCCTCGCCGAATTCATCGGCACCTTCACTCTGCTGTTGTTCGGCGTCGGCAGCATTTGCGCCGCGCAGCAGGCGGGCGCCGGCGGGCCGGGCCTCGTGGGGATCGCGCTGGCGCACGGACTGGCCTACGCCGTCATGATTGCCGCCGTCGGCCATATTTCCGGCGGGCACTTCAACCCCGCCGTCACCGCCGCTTTCTGGGTCACACGCCGCCTGGGCACTCTGCAAACTCTCCTCTACTGGATCGCGCAGCTTCTCGGCGCCGCCACCGCTTCCTACTTGGTCACTCTCTTCTTTCTCCCCGGCGTCTGGCGCAGCGTCGCATTGGGCGTCCCCACGCTGGCCACGGACGTTTCGCAGGTTATGGGCATCGTGATCGAAGCCGTGCTCACTTTTCTCCCCGTATTTGTGATTTTCTGCACCGCCGCGGACAAGGATAGCGCTTTCGGCAAGCTGGCGCCCTTCGCCATCGGTTTGTCCTATACCGGCGGCATGCTGGCCGGGGGGGTGCTCACCGGCGCGGCCATGAATCCCGCGCGCGCATTCGGCCCGGCTCTCGTGGGCCACTACTGGGCCAACCAGGTGGTTTACTGGGTCGGCCCGCTCGCGGGCGCCATCGCCGCCGGTAGTCTCTACAGCCTCCTCCTCATGCGCAAACCCGCGCCCTAGCCGGCACACGCCCTTCGCCTCCCGGCAGTCAGGACGGCATCTCCTCTCCTCCAGTCACCACGCCTCACCAGTCACCACGCCTCACCAGTCACCAGCCCGCGCCACTGCCCCTCCCCGCCCTTGCCATGCCCCCACGCGCATGCTACTTTCGCCGCAGTACTTTTGCCGTCCGAGGTTGCGCAATGGCCCTAGCAATTGAAGATCTGCTGCGCCACGCCATCGAGAATAAGGCCTCCGACCTGCACCTGAAAGTCGGCAACCACCCCTACATCCGCGTGGACGGCATGCTCCAGGCCATGACCGACTTCTCCCGCATCACGCCGGAAGAAATGCTCTCCATGGCCTTCAGCATGATGACCAACCGGCAGAAGCAAAAGTTCAAGGAGACTGCTGAACTCGACATGGCCTACGGCGTCGCCGGCCTGGGCCGCTTCCGCGTCAACGTCTTCCAGCAGCGCGGCAACGTCGGCATGGTCATCCGCGTCATTCCCACCAAAGTGAAGACCGTGGACGAGCTGATGCTCCCCAAGGTCTGCGAAAGGATCTGCGAGGAGCAGCGCGGCCTGATCCTGGTCACCGGCACCACCGGCTCCGGCAAATCCACTTCGCTCGCCGCCATGATTGACCGCATCAATTCCCAGCGCTCCGACCACATCATCACCATTGAAGACCCCATCGAGTTCCTGCACCGCGACAAGAAGGGCTTCGTCAACCAGCGCGAAGTCGAGGTGGACACCGCCAGCTTCTCCACCGCCCTGCGCGCCGCTCTGCGCCAGGACCCCGACGTCATCCTGGTCGGCGAAATGCGCGACCTGGAGACCATCGGCACCGCCCTGCTCGCCGCCGAAACCGGCCACCTGGTGCTTTCCACCCTGCACACCCTGGACGCCACGGAAACCATCCAGCGCATCATCGCCGTCTTTCCGCCGCCCGAGCAGAAGCAGATTCGCTTGCAGCTCGCCTCCACCCTCAAGGCCATCATCAGCCAGCGCTTGGTGCGCAAATCCGACGGCCTCGGCCGCGTCCCCGCCGTCGAGGTGATGATCGCCACCGCCTACATCCGCGATTGCGTCATCAACCCAGACAAAACGCGCCTCATCCGCGACGCCATCGCCGCCGGAACCAGCCAGTACGGCATGCAGACCTTCGACCAGTCCCTCTACGACCTGCACACCAGGAACCTGATCACCTACGACGAAGCCATGATGCGCGCCTCCAACCCCGACGAGCTCAAGCTGCGCATGCAGGGCATCCGCTCCACCGCCGACGCCGCTCGCGAGGAAATGGAGCGTGCCATGACCGAATTCGAACGCTTCGGCGGCGGCAGCGGCGGCAACCGGTAGCGCCGGCGTCTCGCCGGCCAATGCGCCGCCCCCGCCAACTCGACACTGCAGACGAACTCCACGCCTCCGCCCTCCGCGCGCTCATGCGCCGCGCCCACTCCGTCTTCGAAATGCGCCGGGCGCTCGAGCGCCGTTGCCAGGACTCCAATCTCGTCCGCGCCGAACTCGACCGTCTGAAGCAGCAAAACCTGCTCGACGACGCCCGCTACGCCCGCGAGTTTGCTCGCACCCACGTGGCCATCCGCCGCCAGGGACGTTTCCGCATCGCCCAGGAATTGCGCCGCCGCGGCGTCCCCGACCGCCACATTGACGTCGCGCTCGACGAGATTTTCGCTGTTCACGACGAGGCCGCCATCGTCCGCCAGCGCCTGCAACGCAAGCTGCGCTCCCTCCGCGGCCCTCTCGACGAGCGCCGCATCGCCTCGCTCTACCGCAGCCTGCTCCGCGCCGGCTTTTCCTCCGACCTGATCCGCAAGGCCATCAACACAATGGCTCGCGGCTCCTCTCTCGATCCCGAACTCCCCTCCCCGGACGACGCCGAAACATAAAATCACGGCACACCCGCCGCGCAGGCCGGTGCCGGTTGGGGCGTGGAAATCGATGCTCAATACGAGTATTCCAGTTATGCTAGCCTCTCGCCCGGCTAGGAGAGGAACCTGTAGAGGCGGCTTTATGCCGCCATCTCTCCGGTTCGTCGCCACTTTCGCGGCGCGCCCCCATCTTCTCCGAGCCCCAGGAGGCCACCATGCCTGTAGACTACAAGCCCGCCGGCCACCAGGCCGTGATTCCCTATCTCATCATCCCCAATGCCGGCCAGGAGCTCCAATTCCTCGGCAAAGTCTTCCATGCCAAGGAATCGCACGTCTCACGCGACCCGCAAGGCCGCGTGATACACGCCACGGTCACCATCGGCGACTCCGTGATCATGATGGGCGAGGCCGGCCCGCAGTGGCCGGCGCTGCCTGCGTCCGTGTATGTCTACCTGCGCGACGTGGACGCCGCTTACCAGCGCGCCCTGGCCGCCGGCGCTGTCTCCATCATGCAGCCCGCCGACCAGTTCTACGGCGACCGCAATTGCGGCGTAAAAGACTCGAACAACGTCTCCTGGTGGATCGGCACGCACATCGAAGACGTCTCTGAAGCCGAGCTCCAGCGCCGCATGACCGAGGCCATGAAGAAGCGCGATCAGGCGAAAGCCTAGCAACGACTCCGAACGCCCCACCGATCTCGAGGTTCCGGAACAAGGCAACCAACGCCTTCGTCCGAGCTTCCAACGGAAAGGTTCCGAGTGCCAGAATCGGGGGGGATATGCGAACTTCTTACGGCGTTCTCATCTTGCTCGTGACATTCGCCCTCGCGCCTGCTGCCAGGGCTCAGGACGCCAAGTCCAATCTCGAACTTTATGGCGGCTACGACTACCTCCACGTGCCGGTGTACTCGGTCAGCGGGGGCACTGCGTCCCACGATAGCTACAACCTGAACGGGGGCAGCGGCCAGTTGGCCTACAACTTCAACAACTGGTTCGGCGTTGCCGGCGACCTGGCGGGTTATGCCCTGGCTCCCGGATTTATCCATGACGCCGCAATGACCTATCTGGCCGGCCCCAGATTTTCTCTCCGACGCCACAGAGCCACGCCCTTCGTCCAGACATTGTTCGGAGGCGTCCTGTCGAACGATGGGATCACCAACGCCGGGCTCACCAGCGTGTTCGCGATGACCGCGGGGGGCGGCGTGGACTTTCGGGTTTCCCGGCACGTGGCCCTTCGTCCCGCGCAACTCGAATACCTGCTCATGAAGTTCCCCGACGGCGCCAACAATCGGCAGAACAGTTTCCGGTACAGCTCGGGTGTCGTCTTTCGCCTAGGCAGGTGACTTCCAGCCGCCGCAAAAAGCAGCGCGGTCCCGCCGCGGCGGGACTGCTCGCCCACCGACATGGAAAACGGTTCGTACGCAGCAAGGCTCTCCCCTTACATGGCGAGCAATCCAGCTATCCCAGCATTCGGCTACGGCCCGTACACGTCCAATTCCGTCTGCGTGCCGATGTACACCTTCCCATTCGCGATCGTGGGCACTGCAAATTTCACCGCGCTGCCCGCCGTATCGCGATTCCCCGCGGCCATCGTCGTGTTGTAGAACTCGTTCGCCACATTTGTGGCATCGAACGCGTGCAACACCGCAGGGCCCGCGTTGGCCTGGTCCGGGAAGCCGTATTGCGTGGAATCGATGGCCCACACAATCGCGTTGCTCGTTCCATTTGCGGAGACGGCCGGCGTGGCCCCTGGAAATCCCAGATTGATCGAAGACGAGGCCGCCGGCGACAAGCTCAGCCGCCCGCTGCTTACCGTGTACTGCTGCAAGAAATCGCCCACGCCCCAAAAATAAAGATTGCCGTTCCAATACGCAGGCGTGCTCCACAAGCCGCCGATGGCGCCCTGCAATTCCTGCACGATTTCCGTGTCCGAGTTGCAGGCCGAGCAGTAATGCAGGTTTCCTGCGGTCAACTGGTCGCGGTTCACCAGGTAAATCGTGCCTTCTTTTCCTGCCTGCACCAGCAGGTGCGGGTTGCTCCCCGCCTGGTCGGGAAGCAACAGCACGCCCCCCGAGCCCAGATCCACGTCGCCATTGTTCAGATTGTTCTGGTCGTACGGCGTGAAGTAGTCCGTGAGCGCCAGTTGGCCGCTGTTCGGGCTCAACTTGATGATGCTGTCGCCGAAATCCACCACCTTGCCCGTGGTGTCAAACGTCCCGTTGCCGGTCGGCGTGTAAATGTTGGCCTGGTCATCCGCGGCCAGACCCGTTCCGGACTGCCAGATGCCGCCCTCCGCGCCGTTCGGCGTCGCGTTGAACACCGACTTCTGGGCCAGCGTCCCGGCATCGTAGGCAAACACCCACCCGTGGTAGGGCTGGATATCGCAGTGCGAGGCGTAGCCCAGATACACCACTCCATTCGCCAGCAGCAGCCCGGGACGGTTGAGGTGCAGCAGAGGATCGAACACATCCGTTGTGCTGCCGTCCCCCGTGCCGGAAACAGTTGCCGTGATGGCCACCGGGCTGTTGGCCTTTTTCGCGCCGCTAGTAATGTCCAGCGCGTGCAGCCGGTGGATGAACATCCCGTTCAGCAGCTTGGAATGAGCTTCGACGTACAGCGTGTTCGTGCTGGGGTCGATCACCGGAGTGCTGGTCACGCCCACCTGCGGCACCAGGTCGGTGCAGCCGACGTCGTTGGCGCTGCTCACGGTGGTTTCGCCTTGCGTGGCCCCGTGGTTCATGGCAATCAAGTTGGCCTGCCACAGCGGGGCAGCGTTCGGACCGGCATTGTTGTCCGCGTCGAAGGCGAACACGCTGTCGTTCTCGGTGGCCACGTACACCACGTTGTGCGTTCCCTTCCCCGCGACCGCCACGTTGGGCACGTAGAGCGGCTGGGCGTAGATAAAGCCGTCCACGGGCTGCGTGAATAGCTTTCCGAAGGTGGCCGTATTGCCAACAATCACAGGCGTCAGCGCGGTTTCATTCAAATTCTGCCCGGTGCGCGCGTTGTCGTTGTGCTGCGTGAAGACTCCGGCAAAGCCGTTTCCCGTGTGGCTGGTGACGCTCAGGATCGCCGCGCCCCGAATTCCGCTCACGGTGGCGGTGATGGTGGTGAACCCAGCGCTCTGGCCCGCGGGGAGGCTCTGCGTGGTGGCTGTGCCTGCCGAGATGGTCGCCACCGCGGGGTTCGTGGACGCCCAGGTCACCGAAGCGCTCAGGTCTTGCATGGTCCCGTCGCTGTAGTAGCCGGTGGCCTTGAACGCCTGCACGGCGCCTGCGTCGCGCACGGAGGCGTTCTGCGGGCTGACCACGATGGTGACAGGCGATGCCGGAGGCGGAGGCGGCGGCATCGTCGGGCCGGAACTCGACCCGCAGCCCGGCAAGCACACCAACGCGGCCCACAGCAGAATCGTGCAAGTATGGCTTTCCCTCGTCCAAGACCTGCTCATGGTGAAAATCCTCCCGGGCTGGGG
>DATEQM010000153.1:0-19953 GCA_035272605.1 Candidatus Acidiferrales bacterium
GTGCGGTATTTGGCGCTGCGGGCGAAGACGTGCGTGATTTGCCCGGTGGTTTTGTCGAATCGGACCACGCTTCCGTACCAGCCCCCGGAGTAAACGATATTGGGATGCAGCGGGTCGGGAGCGATGTTGCAGAACTCGAAGCCCCCAATCGAATACCACTCGCGGAAGCTGATTTCTCCGTAATCGCTGCGGTTGGGCACAGCCACCGTGCCGCTGTCCTGCTGCGACGCGTACACGTAGTAGGGAAATTGATTGTCGGTCGTCACGTTGTAGAACTGGCCGGTGGGCTGGTTGAACCAGGAGCTCCACGTCTTGCCCTCGTCCACGCTCACGGTCGCGCCCTGATCCGCGCCCAGAATCATGCGCCGCGAATTCTCCGGGTCGATCCACAACACGTGGTTGTCGTCGCCTCCGGGCGCTCCCTTGTAGGCCACAAAGGTCTGGCCGCCGTCCGTCGAGCGGTACATGCACGTCTGCATCACATAGACGATGTCCGCATTGCGCGGGTCCACGAACACACGGCTAAAGTAGCCGCTGCCCTTCACCCGCGGATCTTTCGTGGCCAGCCGCCAGGTCGCGCCCGCGTCGTCGGAGCGGAACAGCCCCGGCCCAGTGATGGCATAGACGCGCCGCCCTTTGTCTCCTGGGCCGACGGCGATGCCCACGCGCCCCAGCGGACCGCCGGGCAAGCCGGTGCCCGGCAGGAGCTTCCACGTGGCCCCTTCGTCTTCGGATTTGTAGATCCAGGCGTCCGCTTCGCGAGCGCCCTCCTCCGGAGGGAAGCTGGGCGCGCGCTCGAGCGCTGCGTACAGCACACGCCGATTGCCGGGATCCGCGCACATGTCTTCGAGGCCCGTGGTCTCGTCCTTGGACAGAACTCGATTCCAGGTCTTCCCCCCGTCGGTGGATCGGAATACGCCCGGGGAGGAATGGTAGCCGGCAACGCTTTCGCGAACGGCCGGCGCGCCCGCGAGAACAATGTTCGGATCCACCGGGTCCACGATAATCGAAGTGATGCGGCGCGACTCCAGCAAGCCGATGTTGGTCCACGTCGCTCCAGCGTCCGTGGATTTGTACACGCCGTTGCCGAGCGTTTGTTCGCCTGTCCCCACGTAGAGGATGTTCGGATTCGATGCCGCAATCGCCAGCGCCCCAATCGAAGCAACGTGCTCCTGGTCGAAGATCGGCTCCCAGACCACTCCACCATCCGTCGTCTTCCAAACGCCGCCGCCCGGCGTGCCCATGTAATAGACCGCCGGATTGTCAGGGATGCCTGCCACAGCCGTCACCCGTCCCGCGCGATACGGCCCGATCGAGCGCCAGCGCATGCCGGAGTAGAAGCTCGGATCGATTTGCTGGGCATGCGCACACGGCGTGCTCAGCGCTAGAAAGATGACTGCGGCTCCTGCCGATAAGCCTCGAAAGCGCATCAACTTGCTCCTCCCAAAAGTTCCCCGCGCTGATTCAGCCTGCCTCTCCTCTTTTTTGCATCCGGGGTCTCGCCGGTCATTTCTCCGCGGCGTGGCGGGTTGACGGCGATTCCTGCGCCTCTCCCACCGAGACGAGCGGAGTTCGAACTGCGACCAACGATCACTTTCCGCGAACGTTAGACAACGATCGCCCGTGAAAGTCAATATCGCGTTCCGCGGCACGCGCCCCGCCATCGGGACCACGGCGGCGCGCAACACGGGAAGAGAATCCCTGTCGCCCTTCGAAATGCCCCCCCGAAGGCGCCCATAAAAAGTACCGGAAACTCTCGGTTCTGTCCGCCTGCCTGCTAAGTCCCCCCGAATCGAATCAGGTGAACAAGAACAGGCCTCTACCACAGGGGTGGGGCCAGGGTCCGGCGGCAGGCGCAAAGACAGCGTACTGCCGGATCAACAAAGGAGAACTAAAATGACACACAAACTCGCAGGATTTGCACTGGCGGCAATGCTCGTGGGCGCTTCTGCTCTCCCCGCGTTCGCGCAGTCAGCGAACTGGACGGTGGACAGCAATCATTCGTCTGCCCGTATTTTGGTTCAAGGGGACCTCGACGGAAAGAGTCAATCCATCACTCTGGGAGGCGCAAACGTGAGCGGGACGTTGCGGCTGGACCGCGACGATCCGGCCAAATCAACGGTGGAATTCAACGTTTACCCGGCGACGGCGGGCCCGAACGCCGCATCGCCCGATCCGGCTGATGCGCCGTACATACTTCTGAGTTTCCACTCCGAAAAAGCTTCCCTTGCGGCCGATGGCAAGCTGCAAGTAACCGGTCTCCTGACCGCGACGCGCGTGGAGCGCCAGGCGGTGATGGAGGCAAACGACGCCTACTCCGGTCCTGTGTACGTTTCGAGCGTCGTCTCACAGGCACAGCGCGAAGAGTCCTTTGTGATCGCGGTTCCCGCCTCTGATCCCGCTGACCGCAGCGCAACAATTGAAGTTTCCACCGGCGTGAAGATCTACCGGGAAGATTTTCCCGAGTTGGTGAATGCCGTGCTCGCCACGAATTGGCCGGCCACCGCCCAGGACAAGAACTGCGAAGCGCCGCGCGCCTCCAGCGAGGACTACGCGGGCACCCTGTGCACAGGATCGGCCGTGACGCTTCCCTCGATCACTCGCACCGTCGCAACGTCCTCGGAGGACTATCCGGGCGACGAAGCGAACTTCGCGGATGCGGGTAATCTCCTGACCTTGGCGCTGGACCTGCACCTGGCTCCGGAAGGCGCCCAGGTTTCCTCCAAGATCGGGCAGTAATACGCATCTTCCCTCACGCTACCCGCCGCGGGCTCCCGGAACTTTCGGGAGCCCGCGGCCGTGTTTGCAGGCCGCGAAATCGGCGGCCTGCGAACACAAATTCGAAGTGACGGATTTTCCCAGGCATCATCCAATAGCAATGGCCCTGAGTGCGGCAACCGAGTCTCGCTCGAAGTCCGGCCCCTGGCCACAATCCGCGAGTGGCAATTTCCCCGCAAGCAGGGATGGAGCCGCGAGCAAACCACCCATTCCGGTCTATACGATGGCGGACATGGGCCTCTCCGGCACAGTCCCCGGCTTCAAGTTGACGCGGCTCGAGGAGAGATTCCGCCGCGCGCCCAGGGACATCCGCCGGGCGCACCGGCACGACTATTACAAGATGGGTCTGGTCATCGGCGGGCGGGCACGCCTGTCTCTGGATTTCAACGACCACTCCATCCGCGCACCCATGCTCTTCCAGTTTGGCCCGGGAGTCGTGCATGCCTGGCAGTCCGGCGAGTTGCCGCGCGGCTACGTGCTGAATTTCGAGCCGAATTTCTTGGGCGAGGCCGCGCACGACCGCGCGGAAATCACCGAGGCGCCAGTCTTCTGCCTTCACTCCGGGCCGCGAGTGCTTGCGCTGACCTCCGAGCAGCGGTCGGTCTTCGAGCCGCTGGCCAACGCCATCGGGCGGGAGTATGAGAGCCGCGGGAAAGACCACCTTGCGGCGCTGCGCTCTTACCTGCGCATCTGGCTCATAGAAGCGAACCGCATCGCGGAAGCACAGAAGCCGGCACGGTGGAACGACCGCGGTACCGCGCTCACCAACCGCTTCCTGTGCCTCATGGGAGAAAATTTCCGGACGCTTTCAGCGGTCTCCGACTACGCGGCTCGGTTGCAGGTTACTGCGAGCCATCTGAACGAAACGGTGCGGCGCACCATGCAGAAAACCGCGGGCCAGGTGATCCGCGATCGTATGCTGCTCGAGGCCAAACGGCTGCTGCGCCACTCCGACCTGTCCGTGTCCGAGGTCGCCTACCACCTGAATTTCGAGGATCCTTCCTACTTCGCGCGGTTCTTCCGAAAGCTGACGGGGCAAGCCCCAGCCGAATTCCGCGCACTCCCGTAAGCGCACGGTCGTCCCAAGCAGCGCCGCCGGCGGAAAGGATTTCAGGACGGCTGGAACACTTCCACCTCCAGGCCCTGGAGGGCGGGCTTCACGCGGCGTACGATCTCCGCGGGGCCCAGGCTCTGGCTCAGCACCACCAGCGAGCCGTCGGAAAATTCGCACACCGCGCAGAACAAATACCGGCCGAACACCAGGTGATACGCGTCCAGCCCGCGGCGCACCAGCTCCCGCTCCACAGCCGCGTCGCCGGCCGCCAGCGCCTGCCCCGCGCGCGCGCCGAAAGTTTCGGCGGCAAAGCGCGCGATCAGGGCTTCGAGCTGTTCCCGCGATGGCGCGGGCACCACCAGCGCACGCCCCGGCTCCTCGCGCGCCGCGATCCCGTGCCGCGCGCAGAACTCGCGCACGCGCTTCAGGTGGCTGAAGTAATCGAGCGCCCACGCCTCCTCTCCGGCCAGCGCCGGCAGGACGCGCGCCCAGATGGCAGGTGTTTCCGGCCCGTGCGCGGGCTCCTCCCCCGCGGCGCGCAGTTCCAGCCCGGCGGCGCGAACGTCTCCTCCCAGCTCCAGCGTCGTCACTTCCAGCAGCAGCATCTCTCCCCCACGCCACCCCGCAAGGGCACGGAACCCCAGCGCCCACCTCGCTCATCACTCATCACTTGTCACTCGCCACCGCCTCACAAACTCCGGCGATCCCTTGCGCAGCTCCAGCCAGTCAAAAAACGCCTCCGGCGTCTCCAGCCACACGCGGAACCACTGGCGGATTTCTTCCTTTTCCGCGCGCTTTGCCGCGGCCACCCGGCGATTCCCTGCAATCATCTGGGCGCGGCGCAGGCCCTGCCGGGCGATCTCCAGAATGCGCGCGCCGCGCGGCCCGTCGCCCGCTGCGCGGGACTCGCGCCACATCGCGTCGAGCCGCCGCAGCGTCGCCTCCGCCTCCTCCAGCGTGACAAAGTGCAACAGGTGCTCGAATTCATCCCCGCCCGGCGCGACGCCCGGTCCCGAGGCCTCGGGACGCGGCGCGGGGGCGGGCTTCACGCGGCGGCTCATGGCGACGACCTTCCGCGCGCGTGCGCGCGCGCGGCCCGTTTGAGCTGCGCCTCGCGCTTGCGGTACCGCGCCACGTTGCGGTTATGATCTGCGAGCGTGCGGCTGAACACGTGTCCGCCGTCTCCCGTCGCCACGAAGTAGAGCCATTTCCCCGGCGCCGGCTCCAGCGACGCGCGCAGCGACGCTTCCCCCGGATTCGCAATCGGCCCCGGCGGCAGCCCGCGCCGCCGGTACGTGTTGTACGGCGAATCCACCCGCAGGTCCGGGAGCAGCAGCCGGCCGTTGTAGCGTCCAGCCAGAATCAGCGCGTAAATCACCGTCGGATCGCAGTCGAGTGCCATCCCGGCGTGCAGCCGGTTCGCGAACACACTGGCCACCAGCGCGCGCTCCTCGGGCACCCCGGTCTCCTTCTCCACCAGCGATGCCAGCGTGACGATCTTCAGCGGCCCGATCCGTGCCGCGCCGCTTTCGTTCGCCGGGAGCGCTGCCTCACTCTGGGCCCAGGCCTCACGAAACCGCCGCACCATGGCCTCGGTGATTTTTTCCCCTGACTGGTGCCGCGGGAACTGGTACGTGGCGGGAAAGAGAAACCCCTCGAGCGACGGCGCGCCCGGAGCCAGATCCGCCACCAGTGCGGGACTGCGCGCAGCCGACAGAAATTCCTGGCGCGTGGTCACGCCCTTCGCCGCCAGCAAATCGGCGATCCCAAACATCGTCTCGCCCTCCGGCAGCGTCACGCTCACGAGATAAATGCGGCCGTGGGCCAGCGTGTCGAACACCTGCTCCGGCGTCTCCGGCTGGTCGAAGTGATATTCCCCTGCCTCGAGCCGCGCGTGCCGTTGCCGCAGCGCCAGCACGCGGAACGAGAGCGCGCTGCGCACCACGCCCTGCGCCTCTAGCACACGCGCGATGGCCCCCTCGGGCATCCCGTGCGGGATTTCCACGAACACGCCGCCCGGCGCGTAGCCCGCGTACGCGGTCGTCCAATCCCGGCGCAGCACCGCGGCCGCACACCCTGCCAGAATCGCCAGCAGGCTGGCGCAAATCAGCAGGATGCGCGCCACGCGGCGACCCGGCCGGACGGGGCTCACCGTGTGCCCGCCTCACGGCGCAGAAATTCTTCGAGGATCAGCGCGGCCGCCAGGCTATCCACCCCGTCCGGCGCGCGATGCGCTTTGGACGCCGCGCCGCCGCCACTCGGCGCATCCGCGCGGCCGCGCCGTCTCCCAGCAAATGATCCCTTCGTGGGATTCGCCTCCGGCCCCTCGCTCGCTTCCCAGCTCGTCAGCCTCTCGTCCACCAGCGCCACGGGCAGCCGCACCGCCTTCCCCACGCGCGCGGCAAATGCCCGGGCCTCCGCCGCCATGTCGCCGGCCGTGCCATCGAGACGCAGTGGCAGCCCAACCACGAGTTGCGCCACGCCTTGCTCGCGAACGATGCGCCGCAGCCGTGCCAGGTCGGCCTGCCGGTTCACGCGCACCAGCGTCTCCAGCGGCCGCGCCAGCAGCCTGCCCTCATCCGACAGCGCAAGCCCCAGCCGCCGCCGCCCGTAATCAATCGCCAGAACGCGGCCTGCAGCCGACACGCCGGAGTTGTGCGCCGCGGATGGCATGGCGTCGATTATATCCCGTCATGACTGGTGCCTCGTGACCCGCCAACAATGCGACGGGCAGGCTGGTGACTGGTGAGGGGAGACGCTCCTCGCTCAACTGGCACTCCGGTGCATTTCCCCGGAGAATGAAGGCGCCGCCGCGGGCCCGCGGCCTGTGCGGCAATCGGAATGAAACAGCTCATCGTCAACGCGGACGATTTCGGCATGGCCGATGGCGTCAACCGCGCCATCGTCCACGCGCACCGCACCGGAATCGTCACCAGCACCAGCCTGCTGGCCAACGGCGCCGCTTTCGACGAGGCCGCGGCGGCCGCGCGCGCGAATCCCACGCTCGCCGTGGGCGTGCACCTGAATCTCACGGAAGGCCGCCCGCTCAGCGACCCGTCGAAACTCGGCGCACTGGCGAACGCCGCCGGAGAATTCCTCGGCAATCCCGAAGCCCTTTTCTTCCGGATGGTCACGGGCCGCGTGGCGCTTGCCGCCGCCGAGCGCGAGTTCCGCGCGCAAATCGAGCGCGTGCTCGCCGCGGGCATCCGCCCCACGCACCTCGACGGCCACCAGCACGTCCACATGTGGCCTCCCGTGTTCGCGTTGACCGCGCGCCTCGCCGCGGAATACGGCATGGCGGGTGTGCGTTCCTCCCGGGAACGCCGTGTGGATTTTCCGGGACTTTGGCGCCGCAACGACCGTGTTCGGGGTAAAATACTCCGGCAGGCAGGTGTGGGCCTGGGGCTGGCGTTCCTGGCCGTGGCTTCGCGCGCCGCGCTCTCGGCCGCCGGCGTGGCCACTCCGGATTATTTTTACGGCGTTTCGGCCACCGGCTATCTGGACCGCGGCACGCTCGAAGATGTGCTCCGGGACGTGCCCGACGGGGTGAGCGAGTTGATGTGCCACCCCGGCTACGTAGACGCTGCGCTCCAGCGCGTCTCGACGCGCCTGTTGCGCCAGCGGGAAACGGAATTGGACGCGGTCGCGGGGCCCGAGGCCCGGAAACTGGCCGAGCGTTTCGGCATCGTACTGGTGACGTACCGCACGCTCGCTTCGCACCAGCAGGGAGTCAGCGCGATCTCGGGGGAAGCACACACGGGGAGGCAGCAGCACCTGCCATGAAGCAAAAGGAAGAAGCCGTCCGCTACTCCATTGTCATCCCCTTCTTCAACGAGCAGGAAAACATCCTGCCGCTCTACGTGCGCATCACCGAGGTGATGGACGCCCTCGGCGAGCCCTACGAAATGATCTTTGTGGACGACGGCAGCCGCGACCAGACCTTCCGCATCCTCAACGACATCTATGAAAACGACCGCCGCGTCCACGCCGTCCGCCTGCGCCGCAATTTTGGCCAGACCGCCGCGCTCAAGGCCGGCTTCGACTTCGCCCAGGGCGACATCGTCATCTCCATGGACGGCGACCAGCAGCACGAGCCGGAGGACATCCCCCTGTTCCTGGAAAAAATCCGCGAGGGCTTCGACATCGCCAGCGGCTGGCGCGCCGACCGCCAGGACCCCTGGCTCACGCGGCGCCTGCCCAGCCAGGTGGCCAACTGGATGATGGCCAAGCTATCCGGCGTGCCCCTGCACGACTTCGGCACCACTTTCAAGGCCTACCGCCGCGAAATCATCCAGCAGGTGCAGCTCTACGGCGAGCTGCACCGCTTCATCCCCGCCCTCGCGAAAATCACCGGCGCCAGCATCGTCGAGGTGCCCATCCGGAACTACAAGCGCTCCGTGGGGAAGTCGAACTACAACCTCTCGCGCACCTTCCGCGTGTTCTTCGACCTCATCAGCGTCAAATTTATGATGGACTATCTCACCCGGCCCATGCACTTCTTCGGCAAGCTCACCTTCGCTTCGTTTGCCGGCGGCGCGGGCATCGGCGGGTATCTCGTCTACGAAAAACTCTTCCATCACTCCCAGCTCATGCTCGAGCACGGGCCGCTGATGCTCACAGGGATGTTCCTGCTCGTCACGGCCGTCCAGTTTCTGTCGTTGGGCCTCATCGGCGAGCTGCTCTCCCGCACCTACTACGAATCGCAGAATAAGCCCATCTACAACGTCCGCGAAATCCGCAGCCGCCGCGAGGCCGTCGAATCCGCCGGCCGCGACTCCGGCCCCTGGCAATCGTAGCGCCGGCGTCCCGCCGGCCTTCAGTCCCTTCAATCCCCAGTGCCGCACTCCGCGGCGCCAACACGCGCCTCACGCCTCCCGCGCAATCCCATCCGCCACCCGCACCACCTGCACCATCTCCGCCACGTCGTGCACCCGCACCATATGCGCCCCGCCCAGCACCGCCGCCGTCACTGACGCGGCCGTGCCCCACGCCCGCCGTTCCTCCGGCGCTCCGCCCGCCAGCGCCCCGAGAAACGCCTTCCGCGATGTTCCCACCAGCAGCGGGCATCCCAGCCGCGCCAGTTCCGGCAGGCGCGCCAGCAGCTCGCAGTTCTGCTCCATGCTTTTCCCAAAGCCGATCCCCGGATCGAGAATCACCCGGCTCCGCGGAATCCCCCCGCGCCGCGCGCGCACCAGCGCCTCGCGCAGACCGCGGGTCACGTCCGCCATCACGTCGCGCGCAAACGGGCGACGCTGCATCGTCTTCGGCCGCCCGCGCATGTGCATCAGCACCAGCGGCGCGCGCGCCCGGCGCACCACCTCGGCTAGGACCGGGTCCGCGCGCAGCGCGGACACGTCGTTCACCATCTCCGCCCCGGCGGCCAGCGCCGCCTCCGCCACCCGAGCCTTCTGCGTGTCAATGGAAATGGGAATTTTCAATCGGCCGCGCAAACCTTCAACCACCGGCAGCACCCGCGCCAATTCGGTCTCCGCGGAAACCGGCTCCGAGCCTGGCCGCGTCGACTCGCCCCCAATATCAATGATGTCCGCGCCTGCCGCCTCCATCTCCAGCGCCCGCCGCACCGCAGCTTCCGCGTCCAGATAGCGTCCCCCGTCGGAAAAACTATCCGGCGTCACATTGAGCACACCCATCACCAGCGTCCGCGGCCCCAACACGAGCGTGCGCGAGCGCAGCTTCAACCTGAATGTTCGCCGTTTCCGCACCGCGCAATTAAATCACAATGGGAGTGACTGTTGACTGGTGGTTGGTGACTGGAGATTCCTGACCCGTGAATCGCGACTGTTACCTTAGACGGTTCCCCGAATTTCGAGTTTCGAATCTCGAGTTTCGCTTCTAGTCATTCCAAATCGAAATCTCGCAGCGGTTTCTCTGCCGGCCCTTCCTTGGCCTTCTTCAACGCTTCCTCAAATTTCCGGGAGAGCACGTCTTCCTTCTTCTTCTCCGCTTCCCACGACTGCCGGAACTTGTCCTCGCGCGCGGCCGCCTGTTTCTCCAGGATGCGGTCCGCATCGCTCAGATTCACGTCCGGCGCGATCCGCGGCGGCGCCTCATGCGCGATCACCACGGCCAGCGCGGGGTCAACCTTCAGCTTCGCGTGGCAGCACGGGCACTGCACTTCGACGATGTCGGCAGGCTTTTTCCCCATGCGCGTATTCTACGCCGATTCCGGCGCGCAGAAAAAACCCGGCGGCCGAGGATTCGGACGCCGGGCGCGATTCTCAGTTCCCGGGAATCGTTCAGGCCGTGGCGGGATGCTCGCCCTTCGCAAAGCCCGGCAGCGGCTTCGCTTCCGGCCGCGCGGGCGCTTCTTTACCCGGCGTCGCGGCCGGAGGCACCGGTGGCGCGGGCTTCACGCGTTCAGGCAGCGGCTTGCCCTCGATCAGGAGCTTCAATTCGTTGGCGTCCAGCACTTCGCGCACCAGTAGCGCCGCCGCGATGCTCTCCAGCGTCTCGCGATGTCCCTCGAGCACCACGCGCGCGTACGTATACGCCGCGGTCACGATGCTCTTCACCTGGGCGTCGATCCGGATCGCCGTATCCTCGGAATAGTCGCGGTGCTGCGCGATCTCCCGCCCCAGGAAGATGGCCTCTTCCTTCTTCCCGAACGCCAGCGGGCCCAGTTCGCTCATGCCCCATTCGCACACCATCTGCCGCGCGATTTCCGTAGCCCGTTCGATGTCGTTGCCCGCCCCGGTGGTCAGATGGTTCAGGAAAATCTCTTCCGCCGCCCGGCCACCCATCAGCACGCCGAGCTGGGCCTCCAGGAATTCGCGCGTGTAGGTGTGCTTGTCGTCAATCGGAAGCTGCATGGTCAGGCCCAGCGCCATCCCGCGCGGGATGATGGTCACCTTATGCAGCGGGTCGGCATGCGGCGTCATCGCCGCCACCAGTGCGTGTCCCGCCTCGTGGTACGCCGTGTTCTTCTTCTCTTCCTCCGACAAGATCATGGACTTCCGCTCCACGCCCATCAGCACCTTGTCCTTGGACATCTCGATGTCCACCATCATCACCTGCTTGCGGTTCTGCCGCGCGGCCCACAGCGCGGACTCGTTCACCAGGTTGGCCAGATCGGCCCCAGAAAAACCCGGCGTGCCCCGCGCGATCACGGACAGGTCCACGTCGTCGCACAGCGGCACCTTGCGCGTGTGCACCCGCAGGATTTCCTCACGGCCCTTCACATCCGGCCGCGGCACCACCACCCGGCGGTCGAAGCGTCCCGGCCGTAGCAGCGCGGGATCGAGCACGTCCGGCCGGTTCGTTGCCGCGATCAGGATCACGCCTTCGTTCGACTCGAACCCGTCCATCTCCACCAGCAGCGCGTTCAGTGTCTGTTCGCGCTCGTCGTGACCCCCGCCCAGCCCCGCGCCCCGATGCCGGCCCACCGCGTCGATTTCATCGATGAAAATGATGCACGGCGCATTCTTCTTCCCCTGCTCGAACAGGTCGCGCACCCGGCTCGCGCCCACGCCCACGAACATCTCCACAAAATCCGATCCTGAAATCGAAAAGAACGGAACGTTGGCCTCGCCCGCAATGGCCCGCGCCAGCAGCGTCTTCCCCGTGCCCGGAGGCCCCACCAGCAGCACGCCCTTGGGGATGCGCCCGCCCAGCTTCTGGAACTTCTGCGGGTCGCGCAGGAAGTCGATGATTTCCTGCAGCTCTTCCTTGGCCTCGTCGGTCCCCGCCACATCCTTGAACGTGGCCTTTTTCTGGTTCGCGGTCAGCAGCCGCGCCCGCGATTTCCCGAAGCTCAACGCCTTGTTCCCTCCCGCCTGCACCTGCCGGAACATGAACAGCCATAACCCGATGATCACGAGCAGGGGGAGCACGTTCAGCGCCAGGTTCATCCAGTCCCCGCGCGACACTTCCTTCACTTTGATCTGCACGCCCTTGTCCCGCAGCATCTTGCTGATGTCGGGGATGGATTCCTTCGGCATGGTCACGTGGAATTTCGTGCTCGGCTGGTGCAGTTCGCCCTGCGCTTCCGCGCTGATAGGGGTCAGGTAAAAAGTGACCTCGCCGATGTTCCCGCTCTCCGCGTTCCGGTAGAAATCCGTCAGGCTCAACTCCACTTCCCGCGTGGAGGTCGCCGATCCCTGGGTGATCTTCCAGAGCACCACGGCCAGCACCAGCATGAACAGCCAGAACAGGACAATTCGTATTGTGGAGTTCACGACTTACCTCGCCCGCCGGCGCGCTGCCCGGCCCCGCACGCCCGCCTGCGCGGGCTGCTCGCTTGTTTGCTGCGCGCCGCCCCCTGTGAGCGTCGCGATGTGGTCCAGGTTCCGGTACAACCCCTCGCCGTCCGGCAGCCCGTATCCCACCAGATAGTTAGATGCAGCCGAGAACCCCAGGTAATCGGGTTGCAACGCCACACGCCGCTCTTCCGGCTTGTCCACCAGCACCGCCACCCGAACCGAGTGCGGATGGCGCTCCCCCAGCCCGCGAACAAAAAACTCCAGGGTTACGCCGGAGTGCAGCACGGCATCCACGACGAGGACGTCCCGGCCCTTCAGTTCAGGATTGTAACTGAAAAAGACCTCGCGGCGCTGGTGGCCGTTCACGTGGACTTCCCGCAGCTCCGCCTGGACGAAATGGCACGCCACCGGCGAGCGAATTTGCCGCACCAGGTCCGCTGCGAAAATGAACGCATTGTCCAGCATGGCCACCACGTCCACGCGATTCTTGCCGTAGGTCAGGGAAATTTCACGGCCCATTGCCGCCACGCGGGCGGCGATCTGCCGAGCCGAGTATTCTTCTTGCAGCACCTGGTTCACAGTTCTTCCTCGCTGATCAGCAGGGCCGACCGCGTCTCCTGGCTGGCCGCGCAATTCGCCGCGGGTGGCAGACCCCGCACCCACACGATCCCCCCGCCACTCTCCAAAACCGGCCAGAGCGCACGCTCGCTCGCGGAAACTCGGGCCTCGCGCAGCAACTCCTTCAGCTTCCGCGCCTGCCGCCTTCCCCTCGGACAATACACATCCCCTGGATGCCAGTTCCGGAAGAGGAAGGGCGGGGTCAATCGGCCCGCATCGAGGGCATTTTCGCTCAGTTCAGTCTCCCCTGCCCCTTCCGTGCAGTCAACGACTTTCAGCCGCACCCGCCGCCCGATTGCCGGAACAATCACCTCGAGCGACCCGCGCTCGGGCAGCGCTACTCGATGGCAGAATCCTCCCCCTCCCTGTTCTTTTAGACGCCCTTTGCCCCCCGCCAGGTTCCCGGCGGTAAAAATCACCTCGTCGAAATCCCGCCGAACCACCACGCCGTGGGGCAGCACCACGCGGTGCCCGCTCCGGCTCCCGCGCGACACATGGAGGACGCTTTCCACGTGTTCCGCGGTGAATCCCCGCCGGTGGCCCAGCACCTCCTCCACCGCGCGCCGCACCAGGCGGCGCGCCAGAGCCGTCTGCGCCTCGCCATCGGGCAGCAACTCCTGCGGCATCGGTGTGAGAAGGTCCTCGGCGCGCAGCACCACCCGCGATCCCTCGCGGCGCGCCAGCGCCCGGAACCGCGCCTCCGCCAGCGCCGTGCCGAATCGTTCCTCCTCGCGAGCCAGCTCCGCCAGGCCGCAAAGCTGTCCCACGATGCTCGTCTGGAATTCGCGTTCCAGCAGGGGCAGCAGATCCCGCCGCAGCCGGGCCCGTAGCCGGGCCGTGTCCATGTTCGTGGAATCCTCGCGCCACGCCTGCCCGATGGCCGTGAGCCACGCGCGCAGCTCCGCGCGGCGCACCTCCAGCAGCGGCCGCACCACCCGCCCCGCGGCCGGATAGATGCCCGCCAATCCGGCAAGCCCCGTGCCCCGCACCAGATGCGCCAGAACCGTTTCCGCCTGGTCGTCTGCGGTGTGCGCCGTAGCCACCCGCGTCACGCGCGCTTCCCGCACCATCCGCTCAAAGAACTCCGAGCGGAGCTGCCTCCCGGCCTCCTCCAGATTTGCGCGGCGGCTCTTTGCCCATGAGGCCACGTCCGCCTCCTCGCGGAAAAACTCCAGCCCCAGCCGTCCGGCCAGCTCCGCGGTGAATGCCTCGTCCCCGGCCGATTCCTCCCCGCGCAGGCCGTGCTGGAAATGCAGGACCGCCAGGCGAATCCCCAGCTCGTCCTGCAGCCCGTGCAGCAGCCGCAGCAGCGCCACCGAATCTGCGCCCCCGGAAACTCCGACTCCCAGCCGGTCTCCAGGCGCCGCCAGCCGCCGCCGTTCGAGCGCTTCTTTCACGCGATGTGGGAGAGAGGAATGCATGGGATCGCCAGCCCCTATCGGGCACGCCACGCAATTCTATGCCAGCAGCACAACGAAGAGGAAAGTAGGACAAACGGGGGGATGAGGTGCGAAAGAAGCCGTTCCCGGCAACCGCCGGGCGGCTATGGCATCGTCAGGAAATCCCGCTCGAAGATTTGCCGCGTGTGGGCTATGCGCGCGTCCAGCGCCACCGCGGCGTAATACGAGCACCCGGAACGTTCGCTCGCGGCCCAGGCCACCGCCGCCGGCATCACCGGCCCGCACAGAACTCGCACCATGCCCAGAAAGGCATGGTAGGCCCGGATCAGCCCCAGCTTGTAGGCGTCTCCATCCGTCTCCGGACACAGGTCCACCAGCCGCCGGAGCCGCAGGAATTCATCCCCGCTGACTCCCTGCCCCTCGATCCCGGTGGCCTCCCGCGCCGCTTCCGACAGCTCCACGCGCCGTCCCGCCGCCACCTGCAACCGGCAATAGGTGACAAAGAAATTCAGCAGCAGCGCGACCGAGATGACGAGAATGATGGCAGGCAGGATCATCGTGCGTGCGACGCGGCAAGCTGGGCAGTCGCCAGCCGCGCCTCCTCCGGGACTTTCCATAGCGTATACGCCCAGGCCAGCGGCAGCCAGGTTCCCACCAGGGGTGGGAAGACCGTCCGGGCCATGGCGAAGTCAGGGAATAGATTCCGCAGCGCGTAGGTGGCCGAATACGCGCTGAAATAGATGCCCAGCGCCAGTACCAGGTGGATCAGCCGCGACCGCGTCTCCCGCAGCTTCATGATCGCGCCCCACAAGATGTAGGTCAGCACCAGGCCCACGAAGTAAAGATTCTGCGATAACTGAACCACGAAGCGGCTGGTCAGATGGTCCTGGCTCTGACGCACGATCAGGAAGCTCACGCAGGCTGTGGCTAGCAGCAACATCAACGAAGCCCCGCGCACGTACTTGTTCGCCTGCATCTCCCCGAAAACATGCTGATAAAGACCGAACACGGAGAAGTACAGGAGAATCGTCAGCAGCGCGTCGCAATAGTAATAGAAATAGCGATATTCAATGGAGGTCAGCCCATAGTGAGCAACGAAGTAGTAGCACAGGACCATCCAAATCGCGTCAGCCAGCATGTAAATGTTGAGTGCCAAGTAGCGGATAAACTGTCTGTGGGCGAGCGAATACACCACCACGAACACCTGCAGGGTGAACCCGAGGAACCAAACCGCGTAGTCAATCGGCCCGAGCACTTTGAGTGCGCCGGGCCTGGCCTGCTATGGGAACGCCCTTCGAACGCTATCGCGACCAGTCAGCCGGTTGAACCGGGTTGGCTGTCTTTTGCGTCGTCCAGGGCGTCGGGGGAACAGGTGCCGAGCCATTCGCCATCAACCACGGCGTCGGTGGAACGGGGGCCGAGCCATTTGCTAGCGTCGGACCCACCTGGGCCATGTGGCTGACCAACATGGCGGTAACGAGCACGAGAAGGACTAGAACCATCACTTTTGACCACTTGTACATGTCTGGTCTCCTGGGCGCTTTGCGCGCCTCGGACCAGTATAGTGGCCAGTTCTAGTACTCCCTAACCGCCGTGTGTCGTAATGGTCAACACCCCTCCCCTTTGCAGGGTCAGGCCAGCTACCTCCTTGACGTCGCCGTCATTCTGCCTACGCAGCCTCCTCCGGTCAACAGTACTTCTGTACCATCGGCCAGCCTCCCGGAATCTTCATCCCCGCCCACCGGACAGGCCCGCAGGTGCCAGGCGGAGCCCCGCTCGACAGGCAAACGCCCGTGTGCCAGCCTGAAACGCGCTCTCTTAGGTTCCCTTTCGCCTCCCGCCCCCCGGCTGCCCCCGCTCCGCCCAGCCGCACCGCCATCCCAAGAATGAAGCCGCCTCCGGCTACGCTCGCCCTCCCCTTTGCTTGACACTTCCTCGCCCCCCTCCCTAACATGGTTCCTTACCGTGCCGGCGTAGCTCAGTGGAAGAGCGAGGGTCTCATAATCCCTAGGCCGTGGGTTCGATTCCCCCCGCCGGCACCAATTTTTCCTGGCGAACCGTTCGTTAGCTCTCAAATGAAAATCTCGTGTCCCAGGAGCCTACTCACGTCGTTTCCCTCTAGCCGCTGGAAGTGCGCCAGACCGTTTCCTCTCGGGCGACCATCCGTCCGGGACCTTCGCTCCTCACTTCCTACAACGCCATTTCTGAACCGTGACCTCCCTTTGTCCCGTAAGCGACTGCCTCAGCGTGGCCGAAGTCCCATCGCCAAACAGCAGCACACGCACGACAAGGCCATCGTGGCCGGCTGCATACGATGAGTATCACGTGGAGGCCGCAGCCGCATGGCGTCCTGAGAGGATGACTACACCAGCGGGGCTTGAGGGTCCGGCTAAAAGGAAAAGTGCTCGACCAGCGCATTTTCTGCGTCGCGAGTGAGATCCGCCTTAGAGTCTGCTCGAAAAGGAATCCTGGGCAGCGCTGCAACCAACTGCCGTGTGTATTCATGCCGCGGCGATTCAAAGATGCCTTCCGACGCCCCGCACTCCACGATCCGCCCCTCCTGCAGGATGGCGATGCGATGGCACAGCGCCGCTACGGACAGGAGGTCGTGGGAAATGTACAGGATGGCCATGCCCATCTCACGGTTGAGCCCGGCAAACAAACGCAAGACCTCTGATTGCGTGATGGTATCCAGCGCGCTGGTGGCCTCGTCGGCAATCAGCAATGCGGGCCTGTGGAGGATGGCCATGGCAATCGTCACGCGCTGCCCCTGTCCCACGCTCAATTGGGACGCTCTCCGCCGAAGGAATTCATCCTCGCCCTGCAAACTGACGCTGTTCAGCGCCGAACGGACGGCCGCAAGGCATTCCTCGCGGGTCCCGCTGGCGTGTGCGCGCCACGCTTCCTGCAACTGGGTCCCGATGCTCAGCGCGGGATTCAAGGAAGCAAGAGGGCTTTGCAGCACGATACTCATCTGGCGGCCACGGAGGGTGCGGAGCTGTCGTTCCGACTTGCGCGCGAGATCCTCGCCCTGAAAGATCACTTCGCCCCGGACTTCTGCGCCCTTGAGTGGAAGAAGGCCCATCAGGGCCAGGGCCAGCGTGCTTTTCCCAGAGCCGCTTTGCCCCACCAGCCCAAGAATTTCCCCGGGCTCGAGGTCCAGGCAGATTTCCCGGAGGACGCCCGGCTTCTTCGGATAGTCCACCGAAAGGCGCGCGGAAAGCAGTGTGCGCTCGAGGCTCACCTCTTGGCTCCCATCCCCGATGCAGGCTTCAACTGGAGCGTTTCCACGTTCCAGAACGCCTGGGGGTTCAGCACGACCGGGGCGGCGCCGACCACCGCGGGCGAAACTGCGGTGAGTACGTCCTTATTGATCAGGTAGAGAAAGGGCTGCTGCTCGGCCACGATTTGCTGGACCCGGTCGAACTTTGCTTTCCGCTGCTGGTCATTGAGTGCCGACGCTTGCTCCTGCATCAGCTTGTCAATTTCCACTTCCCAAGCCGTTGCCGGCTTCTTCTGGTTTGGATTCCACTGATGGTTCTCACCCGAACTCAGCCAGACGGTCATCTGGCTGTTCGGATCCAGGTCGGTGTTCACCAGGCCCAGCAGGCAGGCGTCGTAATCGAATGTGCGGGTCATCCTTTCGATCAACGAGGGGAAGTCGAGCGTCACCACGTTCATCTTGATCCCGATTTGCGAGAGGTCCTGCTGGATCATCGTAGCCATCTTCTCCCGCGTCACGTTGCCGGAATTGGTCACCACAGTAAACACCACCGGATTGCCGGCGCGGTCTTTCAGTACATTGTTCTCGTAACGGAAGCCGGCCTGCGTCAGAAGGCGCAGCGCGCCTTGCGGATCGTGTTTCGGCGCCGCGAGCGCGGCATTGAACCAGAACCGGTTGGAAGGAGAAACGGGCCCGTACGCCGGTTTTGCGTATCCGGCGAATACGATCCGGCACAAATCTTCGCGGTTGATGGCCAGAGATACGGCCCGCCGGAACTCCGTGGTGCGGAACCATTCCTTCTTGAATTCCGGCAGAGGCGCCGCCGGCGACTGGTTGAACCAGAATTCTTCAGCGTCCAGGCCTGTTCCCGCGTTGTGCGTCACAGCGGGATCCTCGTGCTGCAGATGGTCGAATTGCTCCGCGTCCAGGCGGTTGATCAGGTGCAGTTCGCCCCGCCGGAATCGCATCAGTTCGATTTCGCGATTGCGCTGGATGTCCAGGCGCACGCTTTCGATGTAGGGAAGCGCGTGGCCCTGGGCATCATGCTTCCAGTAGTTGGGATTGCGGTGAAGAAGAACGTAGGCGCCCGACTTGTATTCCGCCACGTAGTAGGGGCCCAGGACGGCCATTTCTTTTTTGGGGGAACGGGCGGACATAATCGCAACCTGATCGAATAGCCGCTCGAGTCCGGCGACGGGCGCTGGAAATGTGATTATGGCAAGGTCCGGCGCGGGAGACTGAACGTCTACCGCCCCTTCTCCAGATCGAAATGCGTCCCCCGTGGGGGAATGCATCTGCGGATCCATGAGCCGGCGCATCGTGTAGGCCACATCCTCCGAGGTGAAGGGCGTGCCGTCGGAGAAGGAGAGGCCCTTGCGCAAATGAAAGGTGATCGTGCGGCCGTCCTTGGAGATATGCCAGGAGGTGGCCAGTCCGGGCTCCAGCGCCTGCGTTTGCCGGTTCAAACGGATCAGCACGCCCCCGGTCATATAGCGGACGTTTTCAGAGGCGTCATCATCCACCAGGGCAGGATCAAAGGTCTTGGGCTCGCCATGGAGGCAGAAGTGCAACTCGCCGCCCGACTGCGCGTAAACCGGCAGCGCGAGAAAAAGGAAGAGAAAACAGGTCAGGGTCCTCGTGAATCGCACTCTCACGTCAATGCCTCCTCAGCGGGCAAGATGAGCTGAAAACAGACCACCACCACGACGAGCAGCAGCAGGGGAGAAAGCATCCAGGGGTTGGCGCGAACGGCAGAGAAATCCTCGAGACCTTTCAAGAGATTTCCCCACGACGGCAGCGGCTCCATCACTCCGAGTCCCAGCATGCTCAGGGTGGCTTCGGTCAGGACGAAGAGTGGAATGGAAACCCAGAACTGGGCGAAAAGCACCGGACGAAGGTTGGGCATCACGTGCCGAAGCAGGATTCGCGCCGGCGCGCACCCGCTAGCGCGCGCCAGAAGCAGAAAATCTGAATTCCGGAGATCTCGCGCCGCGGCCCACACCACGCGCAGCGATGCGGGCCAGCCGAGGGCACCCAAAGTGAGAAAAGTCGCGACCACGGAGATCAGCGGGGAAACATCCAGGGGCAGCAGGGCCCGCAGCGCAATCAATACAAAAAGCAGCGGCAGCGCCATCGAAAGGTCGGCCGCAGAGAGGATTACCTTCTCGCTCCATCCACCGGTCAGACCGGCGATTCCGCCAAACAGGCCGGCAATCAGAGTGGCGAGTAACGCGGCGGCCGGCGCGAGCATCAGCGACACTCGCGTGCCGTAGGCCAGCCGCGACAGCAAATCCCGCCCCAGACTGTCGGTGCCCAGGGGGTGCAGCGCGGAGGGTGTGGCGTTCGGCGCTTCCCTGAATTGCCTGTCGTAGGAATAATGCGTCAGACTGCCGGCCAACAATCCGGCCGCAAAAACGGCGCACAGGATGCCGCCGGAGATCGCCCGCAGGGTCCTCTTCGCGCTCACTGTGCCCTCTGGTGCAGGAGATCGGCGGCGGAATTTGCCGCCACGGTGACCAGCGTGACCACCAGCGTGAGAGTCACGATGAGGGGCAAATCCCGATTCAGCGCCGCAAGCCATGCCAACTGGCCGATCCCGGGGGAGTCACAGAGGGCTTCGATGGGAATTGCCGCCCCGAAGGCCATGCTGATGGAAACGCC
>DATEQM010000154.1:0-6456 GCA_035272605.1 Candidatus Acidiferrales bacterium
GACCCATCGCGCTAGAGTGGCCTGTGCCCCCGGGGCAACAGGGTTGTAAGCGACGATCATTTCGTCCTGGGGGGGTGGAGGCTGGGAAGGCAGTCCCGACCGGGTCGGGATCTACGCCCGAAAGGCGGGCTACGATGGCCTGGTCGCGACCGCGTCGGAATTCCCGGCGCGCTAGAGTGGGTTTCCCGACAAGGTATGTCGGGACGCAAACGGCGCGGCGCCGCCCGGCGCACAGGGTCTAATTTCGACGCAATTCTCGTCCTCGTGGGTAGGGGCTAGGGTTTCCCGACAAGGTGCGCGGGGTGCCGCCGCGGCGTCCTCGTCCTGCTCGACGACCGCATCGCCCGCATGCGGTACGGCAGCGTATTCTTCGACTCGCTTCCTTCCTATACCTGCACCCGCTCGATCGCCGACGTCGAGCGGTGCATGATCATTTCGTAGCGCCGGCCCCGAGGTCTCGGGGCGGGCTTTCCAGCCGGCATCCGGGAAGTCTGGGCCCTGCCGCCGCCCGCGATCCAGCCCCAGGAGAGGTGCGCTGCGCATGGTTGCACCGGCCGGGGACTACTGGACCTGGACCGTAATATTGTACAGGGACTGATATACGCCATTGAAGTTCAGGCTGAACGACTCGTTGGGATAAATGCCCGGAGGCGTGCCCTGAACGCCCCCGCCGCCACCGCCACCGCCACCGCCGCATCCGGCCGCCGATGCCGCGATAATCAATCCAGCAAGAGCGAGCACTGCGGCCCAGCGCCGCTTGCGGTTGGCAATGAACAACAGAATGCAGAAGGCGCAAGCCCAGACAAAGGCAATCCCGGCGGTCCACATGTGCACCAGCGGCGAAAACTTCCGGGCGCCGGCGGCCAGCGATCCGGCGGCGGTGGTGGTAACAGTCATCATCACAGACATGGTGGTCTGTGAAGCACTGAAGCTCAGCATCGGCGGGCTGAAGCTGCATGTGCTCGCCGGCGGCAGGTTTAAACAGCCGGCCGGCGACAGCGTGGTGGAACCCGCCAGTCCTCCTTGTTCGCTAAACGTCAGCGTGATGGAACCCGATTGGCCCGGCCCGGGCACAACGATGGTCGTCGAAGCCGCTGCAATCGTAAGAGTGGCCACGGTCTCCGTGAGTGTTGTAGAGGACGAGGCGTAGTTTCCATCTCCGCTGTAGGTGGCCTGTACCTGGACAGGCCCCAGGGAGTTGAAGGACAGGTTCCATTGCGCCTGGTTACCGGAGATTGTTGGCGTGCCCAGTGTGTGGCCATTGGCCGTAAATGTCACGTTGCCGGTCAGTGGCGACGGCCCCACCTGGGCGGGCGTAACCTGAGCAGTGAGAACGATCGGTGCGCCCAGCCCAACAAACGGAGTGGGCGCGGTCAGTGCGAGAGTAGTGGCCAGGGGGCTAACCGTTTGTGTAAAGCTGCCGGTGGAACTCGCGTAGTTCGAATCCCCGCTGTAGCTCGCGGTGATCAACTGATTGCCGCCGCTCAGCGACGCGGTGGAGATTTGCGCCTGCCCAGCGGTCACCGTGCCGGTTCCCAGCGTACTGCCATTCGCGCTGAAGAGGACGCTCCCCGTCGGAGCGGCTCCGGCCATCTGGCTGGGAACCACCTGGGCGGTGAGCGAGACGCTCTGTCCGTAGGGAATCGAAGGAGCAGAAGAGCCGAGCATCAATTTCGTTGCGTACACTTCCTCCAGGCTGAAGGGCGGAGAAGTAAAGGGCTGATAATTCGCGTCGCCGCTGTATTGCGTGGTAAACGCGTGCAGCCCCGGCGGGCCAGCCGGCGTACTGCTCAGGATTCCGTCGATTGTCTCGAATACATAGGGAGCGTCGGGAAAGGGATAGATCACGCCGGTCAGCGAGTACTGGGTGATCGGGACCGCCGCGTTTCCCTCGAACATCGCAAACGTGCCTCCCGGCGGCGTGGCATAGCTCCCGGGGTTGACGGTGCGCACCGCGGCGTCAATGGTAAACTTTGCGCCGATGACTACGGGTATCGGGGAAGCGCCTCCGGTCCCGCCGATCATGGGAGCGGGAGTTACAGTAACGGAGTCTGTGCCCGAACTCGCCGCGTAATTGTTGTCGCCGCTGTAATTTGCCGAATAGTTGTACGCTCCTCCCGAGGGAACCTGGAAGGACTGGTCTTCCGTAAATCCCTGGCTGTTCAGGGCAAAGCCTCCCGAGCCCAAGGTAACGCCATCTGCGGCCAGCGTGACCGTTCCTGTCGGGCAGGCGTAGGCAATGGCCCCCGCAACCCGATTGAAGCAATTCGTGCCTGAGCTGTTGGTGATGTCCGCCCGCAGCAGAGCGATGGAACCATAGGGCACGGAAGTCGCGTTGGCATTGAGCACGATCCCCGTGGCCGGATCGTAAGTAACCACGCGCACGCTGGTGGTGCTGGCCTCCGCGTTCACCGTTACGGTGACCCCATTGGAATCGCTCGGCGCGTAGGTGGGATCGCCGGCGTAGTGGGCGTGCACGCTATAGGAGGCGCCCGCAGGCAGCAGGTTGGTCGTGCCGGCTGCCGTCCCCCCGCTCAAGGGATACGTGCCGACAAGGCTCGGATTTCCTCCCGAGAGGGCCATGAGTTGGATATTTCCGGTGGGCTGCGGTGTGGCCGGAGAAACAGAGACGGAGACGCTGACCGGGGTTCCGTGCGTTATGTTGACGGGGTTTCCTCCGTTCAACGCGAGCGTTGAGGCGGACGCAGTGTTGCCGAGGGCAGACCAGTTTTCCACCATGTTGAAGGCGTTTACGGAGCCCAGCCCGGTGGCCTGGTCGTAGCCCGCCCCCGCCGCATACCCGGAGAGAATGCCAATCGCGTCGCCGGCGTTCGCGGTGACGCAATTCGCGCTCCCGGTGGCGCACGGCATCGCGATGGTGCCGTCCGTGATGTCATTGAACGCGCATGTGGGTGCCGGGCCCGTGCTCGAATTGCAGTTCGCGGCCGACTGCTGGGCCGCCAGCTTGTAGAACACATAGTTGGCATTGCCCTGACGCGACCCGGTTTTCTGAACGACCAGCGCCATGATCCCCGCAAAGGCCGGGGAAGAAACGGAAGTGCCGCCGATGCCCAGCACGTTTCCGGTGCCACAGCCTTGTCCCGCATCCCCGGCGCAAATTGCTGTCGCGCTGCCCTGGAAGCCGGAACTGGCGAAGAGGGATACGTCGGGGAGGTCGCGTTTTCTGTCGTTGGGCACCCCTGGGCCGGTTTGCCAGATAGGCTTTGGATACCCTCCTGCGCAGCTCGCGGGAGTTGTGCCCGTGGGTGCCGTGCAATTGCTTGCCCCGCCGCTGCCGCCTAACGTGATCTGAAAATTGTCATAATTGTTGTTGTTGCATAGCATTTCGGAATTCGTCCCGTAACCGACCCGGGGATCGATCAGGATCGAGTTGGTACAGGAAAGGTTCCAGGTAGTCTCCGGGATATATCCTTTGGCCGATTCCTGGGTGGTCGAGGCGCTCGTGGTGTTCCAGTAGGTTGTAAGGTTGAAGACCTGGCTAAAATCGGTTCCACCGACGGCTACATTGTATGGAGTGGAGGCGAGCCCGCTCACCGCCAGGCCGTACTCGGCAACCGACAGGGGCTCCGGGTTATCACAGCCTGCCGAGCCACTATCGCCGCTGGAGACGAATGCCGTAATGCCCTGCGCAGCCGCCTGCTGCCACACGTTTGAGTAATACTGGTTTTCACCAGCGCCAAAAAACAGCTCGCACTCGCCGTAGCTCGTGCTCACTACATCGGCAAGATTGTCGTCCACGACGTACAGCGCGGATAGATCGATGCCATCCGTCGTCTCTGTGGATTCGGAAACCACCAGCTTGACGGTCGCTCCCTTGGCTACCCCGCCGGACCACTCCACGTCCAGATCCGCCTCTAATTCATCCCCGGGAACTAAGCCGGGATCCTGACCGTCCAGAATGATCTGCGGTGGATTTGCCGGCAGCCCGAAGTAATTGCGAAAGTCGATGGCGTCCTGCAGGTTTATGTTGGTGCGGCCCACAATGGCAATGGTCACGCCCGTGCCGTCGGTGGGCGGATTCGAGTTCCAAAGCGGCAGCACGTTATAGATCGTCGCGAAATCGTAGGGTCCGACCAGGTAGCACGGAATGGCGGTGCGCAGAAGCTCGTTGTAGCCAAAGAGACAGGGGTCCAGTGTCAGTTCGGTATTCGCATCCCCCTGCGTTCTGCGATTTACCGACGTGGCAGTATTTCCGGCCAGCCTGTACATCGGCCGCTTCCGGAAATTGTGCAGGCTGGCTACCCCGGCGATCGCGGGTGCAAGCGAAGTGGGAATTTCCGGGTCGCTCGCATTGGCCCAGTGATCTTCTCCGTTTACAACATACTTGTGCATTTCCGTGTGAAACGCTTCCTTCAATGCCGCGGCGGTCCCTGAGAACTCGATGGCCACGCGGCCTTTAGCAATCCGGTCCACTTGCAAGCCATGCGCCTGGAGCCAGGCGGTCACTTTCGCCACGTCCTGGTCGGCGGGACCAAATTGCTGGCCGAACTCCTGCGGCGTGAGCCAGCGGTGGTAATTGGGCAAAGACGGATTCTGTTGCTGCTCGAGAAGCGATTCCAGAGCTGCTTCTTGCGCCGGACTGCGTCGCAACACCAGTAGCATGCGCTGTAAGGAGAGATCTGCGGGCGCCGCGCCGCGATCGAATTCCGCGCGCGCAAGAGGATGGGTGTTGCCTCTGAGGACGGTTCGATTGTTCTCGTCAATCGCTTCGGTGATCTGGCCGGGAACGGTTCCTTGCTGGGCGCGGGCAAGGACGGGCAAAATCACCAGCGCTGCAAGTGTGAGGAGAGGCTTACCGGAGGTTCCAACGTGGTACCGAATAGCGCGCCGCATATTCCCCGATTTCAAGGGCCCGTCACTCTGGCTCGCGAACGCTCTGCTTCGCTGCCAGCTCCTTAAGTCGTGTCATAACTTGGAAAACCAAGTCATTAGTATGTGGAGACTCAATTCTCGCTATGACTAACGCGGTATGTCAAGCTTCCTCCCTGAAGCCACAGGCTGGAGAGCAGTCCCGTTCCCGAATCCAGGTTGTAACGGAGGGGAAGGCGGGCGGGGAAACCATTGCCCGGCTCGGCGGGCCAGCCGCGCCTCTCAACCCCTCGGCTTTCAGGACGGGGGTGGCGCGGAAGGAGGGGCGGACAGGAGACGGAGCAAGATGCCAGCGCTGCTAAAAACGAAAATCGAAAAACGAAAAACGTGCGGGCAAAGGAATTTCTCGATTTGGAGTGATTGGCGGGTGGGGGACGAGGGGGGCTAGCGGGGGCAAAAACGCAAAATTCCCATTTTGGAATTTTCAGAAGAACACATAATTTCGCGGCGTTTTCATAGTTAACATAAGTTTGTTATCAGGACGCAGTGGGGGAGAGAAAAGACGAAATTCGTCCGCCGCGGCGGACGAAATTCGAAACTCGGCGGGGCGAAAGACCGCAAAGAGCGATCCGGAAAAAAGCGAACTTCGAAGCTCGAAATTCAGTGGGGTGTGGAAGGGGTCCCGATGGAATGGGGGCCGATAGCGACGCGACCGGCCTCCAATGCCACCAACCGCGCGGAACACGGGCCCACGCCGCCGGCCGACCCTAGGCCGTCGTGTCAGCCATCGCGAGTTCCCTCTCCACCACTCTCTTGTGAGGCTGCGAGAATTTGGCCTTGGCCTCAATGCCCAGGCGTCCCGCGTAATAGAGCAGCTTGTCCACGCTCTTGTTCGCGATCTTCCCGTTGAGCAGTTCGCTCACACGCGGCTGCGGCTCGCCGAGGATCACTTGCAGGTCTTTCCGTGAATATTTTTGCGCGTATTTCAGGATGGCCTGATACAACTCGGCCTTGAACTTGAGCGCCGTGGCCTGCTCCGGGGAAAAGCCCAAATCGTCAAGCACGTTTCCATGCGTTACATGTGTCGGTTTATTCGCCGCGCTTTTCACGCTTCTTCTCCTCTCCCAAACGCGCCTTCACCGCCTTCATCCGCTGCCTGGCTTTCTCAACATCCCTTCCCGGCATCTCCCGGCTCTTTTTCTCGAAGCAGTGCAGAACGTAGATCACGTCATTCACCCGGGACAAGTAAACCACGCGATACCAGGCTCTCTCGTCTTGATCGCGCAGCTCAAAAACGCCCCTGCCGATCGAAGGCAACGGCCTGTAGTCATTTGGTCTTTCTCCCTGTTGCAGCCTCTACAGCTCGAATCCGAAGTTCTGCCTTACGTTCTGCGGGAAGCCACTGAGCACCTCCCGGGAGTCGCCCTCCCAAACGACCGTCGCGTACCTGGGCCTGTCGGTTTCGACGCTCACGACGGCGACTCTAGCAGGTAAGCCGGGTCCAAGTATACAAAAGAGTGTATATCGCCGTCCAGAACAGGCACGCAAAGGTATGAGGGATGAATTGGCTCCTGACCACTGCTCTCAACCCTCTATGCTAGACTGAAACTTCAATCAGGGAATCTG
>DATEQM010000155.1:0-3607 GCA_035272605.1 Candidatus Acidiferrales bacterium
AAAGCCCGTGGACGTGCTCTTCGACGGCACGGATCTGGCGAAGTTCGAAGGCGAGCGCGTCCGCGGGGAAAATTCGCACGGCTCCGGTTGCACGCTCTCCTCGGCCATCGCCGCCCAACTCGCGCAGGGGAAAAATCTCCATGACGCGGTGCTGCTCGCCAAGGTCTACGTCCAGAAAGCCATGGAGCGCGCCTACCCCACCGGAAAAGGCCCCGGCCCGCTCAACCATTTCTTCCGCATGCAGGCCGAATCCACCCCGCGCGGCGTTCACGCCGAAGAACTGCACCCTGTCCAGGTCCCACCTTCTGAAAGATAAAAACGAAACTCGAAATTCGAAAATCGAAGAACGGAAGACAGGAAGGATTGTCGGTGGTGGTGGTGGTCTGAATTCTGACCGATTTTCGTGTTTCGATTTTCGCTTCTCAGGATTTACGCTGCCACACGATCCGCCCGCCGACGACAGTAGCCATCGGCCCGCCGCGGAAGCTGCGGCCGTCGAACGGGGTATTGCGGGATTTGCTGGCGGATTCTGCGGCGCGGAACGTCCAGCGATGTTCGGTGGAGAAGAGTGTCAGGTCGGCGGGCTCGCCCTCGGCAATCATGCGCGTTTTTCCGAGCACGCGCGCCGGGCCGGAGGTGAACAGCTCCACCAGGCGCGCCAGCGGCAGGCGCCCGGAGTGCACCAGCGCCTCGAGCGCCAGCCCCAACGCGGTTTCGAATCCGGTAATGCCGAAGGGAGCGCGGTCGAACTCCACTTCCTTGGACGCCTGCGTGTGCGGCGCGTGGTCGGTGGCGATGGCATCCACGCTGCCGTCGGCTAGGCCGGCCAAGAGCGCCTCGCGGTCGCCGCGCGAGGCCAGCGGCGGATTCATTTTGTAGCGCGCGTCGTACACCACGTCCTCGTCTGTAAGCGTGAAGTGATGCGGGGTCACCTCGCAGGTCACCGGAAGGCCACGGCGCTTCGCCTGGCGCACCAGCTCCAGCGAGTCCTTCGTCGACATGTGCGCGACGTGCAGCCGGGCCCCGGTGAGCGCGCAAATCTGCACGTCCCGCGCCACGCAGATGGCCTCCGTCGCCGCGGGAATCCCGCGCAGGCCCAGCCGGACGGACGTGGGCCCCTCGTGCATCACCCCGCCGGCAAAGAGCGACGCGTCCTCGCTATGTTCGATTACCGGCAGATCGAGAGGGCGCGTGTACTCCATCACCTGGCGCAGCAGCTTCGCCGTGGCAATCGGCTTTCCGTCGTCCGTCACCGCCACGATCCCGGCGTCCTTCATCCCCGCGATTTCCGCCAGTCCTTCGCCCGCGCTGCCCTTGGAGGCCGCGCCGATGGGCCAAACGCGCACGCTGGCCGTGGCGGCCGCGCGGTCCAAGATAAACCGTGTCACCGAAGCGTTGTCGTTCACCGGCTGCGTGTTCGGCATGCAGCAGACGGCCGTAAAGCCTCCGCGAGCGGCGGCGCGCGTGCCGCTCTCGATGGTTTCCGCGGGCTCGTTGCCCGGCTCGCGCAGGTGGCAGTGCAGGTCAATGAAGCCGGGCGCCACCACCAGACCCGACGCATCCAGGCGTTCCGCGCCCGGCGCTTCAATCTTCGGCCCCACCCGCGCGATGCGCTCGCCTTCGATCAGCACGTCGGCGGGCCCGTCGAAGCTTCTCGAGGGGTCCAGCAGGCGGCCGTTGTGAATCAGCAGCATTCGTTCTCCCATCGCGTCATCCCGCCGCGGCGCCGCTCGGCGCTCCGCCGGTCAGCAGGTAGAGTATCGCCATGCGCACGGCCACCCCGTTCGTCACTTGCTCGAGCACGCAGGACTGCGGCGAATCGGCCACGGCCGGGTCAATTTCCAGCCCGCGAATCATGGGGCCCGGATGCATCAGCACAGCGTCGGGGCGCGCCAGGGCCAGACGTTCCGGAGTCATTTGATACAGCCGGATGTACTCGTCAGCGGGGAGCGCGGGCTCCTGCAGGCGCTCGGTCTGCACGCGCAGCACCATCACCACCTGAGCGCCGCGCAACGCCGGGTCCAGCCGCGGCTCCAATCGAATGTTCGGGGCCATCTGCACGATCTCCGGCGGCAGCCACATGGCCGGCCCGCACAACGTGATGCGGCATCCGAATTTGGAGAGCACGTGGATGTTCGACCGCGCCACGCGGCTGTGGAGGATGTCTCCCACGATGGTCACGTCCAGGCCGTCCAGCCGGCCCAGGCGGTCGCTGATGGTCAGGGCGTCGAGCAATCCCTGCGTAGGATGCTCGTGCACCCCATCTCCCGCGTTGATCACCGGAATGCCCAGGCGCTCGGCCACAAAGTGCGGCGCGCCGGAGGCCGCGTGGCGGATGACGATCACGTCCGGCTTCATGGCCTCGAGCGTGCGCACCGTATCCATCAGCGATTCCCCCTTCTGCGTGCTCGAGGATTCCGCCTGGAGGTTCATGGTGTCCGCGCCCAGCCGCGCGGCCGCGGTGCCGAAGCTGATCCGCGTGCGCGTGGACGTTTCAAAGAAGGCCAGCACCGCGCTCTTTCCGCGCAGGGTGGCGAGTTTCTTGAGCGGCTGCTTCTGGATTCCCTGGAAGGCCCGGCTCTGGTTGAGAAGAAATGTGATTTCGTCGCGCGTCAGCGCTTCGGTCCCGAGCAGGTGGCGGAAGGTGAAGCTCACGATTTTCCCGGGCGCCTCAGGGCGCGCGCTCCAGCAGCACGCCGTCTTCGCCGTCGATTTCCCTCAGATGCACTTCGACCATATCCTCGGGACGCGTCTCCACACGCCGGCCCACGTAGGTCGCTTCAATGGGCAGCTCGCGGTGCCCGCGGTCCACCAGCACGCAGAGCAGGATGCGCCGCGGGCGCCCCAGGTCGAACAGGCCGTTCATGGCGGCGCGAATGGTGCGCCCGGTGAAGAGCACGTCGTCCACCAGGATCAGGTCCCGGTCGTCCACCGAAAACGGAATGTCGGTGGACTGCACCACCGGATGTGCCGTCACCAGGGACAGATCATCGCGGTAGAGCGTGATGTCCAGGATGCCGATGGGCGCCTCGGCGCCCGTCGCCGCGCGAATGGTCTGCGCCAGCCGCTGGGCCAGGGGCACACCGCGCCGCCGGATCCCGATCAGCGCGATCCCATGTTTCTCCCCGGTTTTTTCAACGATTTCATGCCCCAGGCGCTCGATGGTGCGCCCGGTCTGCGCCGCGTTCAGCAACTGCGTCTTTTCGCGGGCTGGCATTCTCCTCGCACAGGTCCTGAATGGTCACACCATACTAGGGGCCGCTCCGAAGAGTGTCAAGATGGCGAGCCCCGCGCGGTTCGCCGGCTCCCCCGGGTCTGTTAGACTGCATCTCCCGGAGGTGTACATGCACGAGCAGTGTCGCTTTGCCTCCCGGCGGGTACGGGGCGCGGCCCCGCAGAAACCCGGTTCGGGAGCGCGAATCCTCATCATTCTGGTTGCATTCATTCTCGCACTGGCATTTCCAGCCGCAGCCGGGGCACAAAAGGCTTCGCCGGCCTCCGCACGGAAGGCGCAACCCGCCGCGCCGTCACCGCGCCTCGTAGTCGTCCTGGTGATTGACCAGTACCGTTCCGATTACCTAGATGTGTATCGCAGCGAGTTCGGCGA
>DATEQM010000156.1:0-12631 GCA_035272605.1 Candidatus Acidiferrales bacterium
CTGGACATGTCCGACTTCGACGGCGACCGCGACGCCGTCCTCGACCGCGCCCGCCAAGCCGGCGTCTCCACTATCCTGGCCATTGGCAGCGCCGCCGGCCCCGACAAACTCGATGCCGCCCTGCCATTCGCGGAACAGCACTCCTGGATCTACGCCACCGTCGGCGTTCATCCGCATGAGGCGCGCTTGGCCACCCAGCGGCATTTGCAGGAAGCCGAGGCCTACGCCGGCCACGTGCGCGTGCTCGCCTGGGGCGAGATCGGCCTCGACTATCACTACGACCATTCTCCCCGCGACGTCCAGCATCGCATCTTCCGCGAGCAACTGGCCATCGCTCGCCGCGTGCACCTGCCCGTCATCATCCACTGCCGCGAGGCCTGGCCCGACTGTCTCGCCGTTCTCGAGGAGGATTGGGCCAGTTCCGGGTATGGCGGCATCTTCCACTGCTTCAGCGGAAGCGCCGAAGAAGCCCGCCGCGGCCTGGACATGGGCTTTCGCATTTCCTTTGCCGGAAATCTCACCTACCCGAAGTCCCAGCCCTTGCGCGACGTCGCCGGCGGCCTGCCCCTCGATTCGCTCCTCATCGAAACCGACTCCCCCTTTCTTTCTCCCCAGGGCCTGCGCGGCAAGCGCAACGAGCCCGCCAACGTCCTCGCCGTAGCAAGAACACTTGCCACTGTGAGACACTTACCCGACGAAGAGATTGCCGCCCGGACCTCGGGGAACTTCCGTGCGCTCTTCCGGCTGAAAGGGCCGGCGGCGGAAGGTGGCGGGTCCGCGGCGGCGGATGCCGGAGACTGACATTCCTCTGCTGACCGCACGCGAGATTTTCGATTTGGTGCGCGACGACCTCGCTCGCGTCGAGCAGGAAATTTCCGCCCAAAATGCCGAAGCCATTCCTGCCGTCGCGGAAGTCGGCTCCTACGTGATCCAGGGCGGAGGGAAGCGCCTGCGGCCCGCCCTCCTGCTGCTTTCCGCCGGCATGTGCGGCTACCGCGGCACGAGCACCATCCGCCTGGGCGCCGTGATGGAAATGATCCACACGGCCACGCTGATCCACGACGATGTGATCGACGACACGAACCTGCGCCGCGGCCGGCCCTCCGCCAATTCCCGCTGGGGGAATCACCGCAGCGTGCTCGCCGGCGACTGGCTGTACATGCAGTCCTTCCAGCTCGCCATGCGCGAGCGCAATTTCCGCATTCTGGACCTGCTCATCGAGCTGACCCAGAACATGGTCGAGGGCGAGTTGTTGCAGCTCGATCTGATCGGAAAGCTGGACGTCACCGACCGTCAGGCCGTGGAACTCTCCTACCGCAAGACCGCCTGCCTGTTCAGCGGCTGCGCCCAGATGGGCGCCGTGCTCGCCGCGCAGGACCCTGAGACGGAACAGGCCCTGGCCGATTACGGACGGTTCGCCGGGCTCGCCTTCCAGCTCGTGGACGATCTGCTGGATTTCACCTCCGACCCGGAGAAAATCGGCAAGCCCGTGCTGAACGATTTGAAGGAGGGGAAAGTCACGCTGCCCCTCATCTACGCGCTGGAAAGCGCCCGGCCGGATGAACGCGAGCTGGTGGCCGCGGTCCTCGCCGATCGAGGTTTTACGAACGCGCGTCCCGAGCAGATCCTGGAGTTCGTGCGCCGCACCGGGGCGCTCGAGCGCGCCCGTTCACTGGCCCAGGATTACGCCGCCCAGTCCAAAGCCAGCATGCCCGACCTTCCAGACAGCGAATATCGCCGCGCGCTCCTCGCCGTCCCGGATTTCCTCCTCGACCGCGAGAGCTGAAAATTGCGCAGGGCCTCCCATCCTGTGGGACCCATGCCTGCGTGCCCCGGCATCGGCACGGCACCCTCCTGACGCGCCGTCAGTAGTGGAACCGATAGCGGAATTCCACGTAGATCTCCCGCGGGTCGTTGTAGTGAAAGCCTCCGAACGTCAGACTGTTGTCGAGCAGCACGCGACGATTCCCCACATTCAAAGCGGTCACGGAAACCGTGTATTTCTCAGTGAAGCTTTTCCCGAATGAGAGATCAAACGTGGTGTGCCCCGGCAGATAGTTCCCGGGATATTGCGTGTCCGGAACCGGCATGCCGTTCGTGAACCCCGAGCCGTAGTAAACGTTCGTGGAAGCGAACGCCTGCCACGGCAGCGTGGCGTTGAAACCCAGGTTCAATGTGTTTCTCTGATCGTGGTCCACCGGCGCATATCCCGGGGGCGGCTCGCATTCCAGCAGCATCGTGCTCGGGCAGATCAACCCTCCCGTGAACGGTCCCCGGGCCTGCGCGATTTGGTTCGAGTAGGCCAGGTGAAACTGGCCGCGGCGCCACAGGCGGGGAGACCGCAGGGTCAGCTCCCAGCCTTGGATCAAGGCGCCATCCCACGTGAGCGGCCAGAACAGGTTGGATTCCCCGATGTTGCTGTGATCCAGCCAATTCTTTGCACGCGTTTGGAAGGTATCCGCGTCCAAAACCCAGCCGTGATAGGGAATCGTGACGCCGAACTGGTGCTCTTCATCCCGCTCGCCGTGCAGGCGAGCAAACGTCAGATTCTGGCTGTTCGCCAAAGCCAGCAGCGGGCCCGTGGCCGTCAGGAGCGGCGGGGCCTGGTAGTAGTCGCCGTAGAAGGCCCGGAAGACCCAGTTCAGGCGCGGGACTTTCACCGCAACGCCATAGCGAGGGTCCACCGTGTCTTCCACAATATCCGCCGTAAAGTGCGATTGGCGAAAGCCGGCGATCAGCGTCAGCCACGTGGTCACTTTGAACTTGTCGCTGACAAATATTTCCTCCAGCCCTCCGGTAATTCCTCCCGTCGAGGGGCCGTAGTTCGGGCATTGCGAGGGCAAGAGCGGCGGGCACTGCGTAAAGAAATTATTGAAATAGTTGCTCTGGCGTTGGGCGAAGCCGTACAGGCCCGCCTGCATGTCATTCTTCCAGGCGCTTGCGCTGAGGGTCGCCTGTAAACCTCCATAGTTTGAGGTCTGATCCACGTTCGTGATCACGGGAACATCGTTGGGCGAGGCTTGGTAGCTGGCCTTGCTGTAGTGGTAGAAGGGAGAGACCGTGAGAAACAGATTGGAGTTGAACGTGTGCACCCAGGAGAAGGCCACGTAGCCGTCCGTTTCATGCTCCCCATCACGAAGGCCGTAACTCGGATACACCTGATTTCCGGCTGAGTTGGCGTCCGGGTCGACGGGAATCTGGTAATAATCCTGACGCAAGGATGTGACCAGCCGAAGTTGATCCTGCGCATTCAGGTTGAACAGGAACGATGCAAATCCCCCATAACCGTTGTCTGCGTCGTGATCCACCTGCCCAATCGGGGTCTGCAGCCCGTAATTGCTTCGATTTCCATTCAAGCTGGCGTAATAGGCAAAGCGCTCCGTGTGTCCCCCGAAATTGAATTGATCGTTCGTTTGGTACCAATTCCCGAAGCTGGTGATGAGCTCCGCCTCGTTGTTTCGCTCGAAGCCGGTCCGCGGCACCAGGTTGAAGATGCCGTACGTGCGGTCTCCGTATCCGGAGTCGTAGCTGCCTCTCAGCACCTCGAGATAATCAATGTCCTTCGGATCGATCTGCGGGCCCAGGTTGGTGGCGATATTCGTGTTCGGTATGGGGACCCCGTCAATCAGCCAGTCCACCTGGTGGCCTCCTCGCATGTGCAGCATGTCGTGGGTCACGTAGGCACCCGGCACGTAGTCGGTGATCATTTGCAGGCTGTTGGTGCGGTCGGCCCCGGGCGTCTGCGCCACGTCCGCGCGCGCCACCAGCGTCGTCGGCGTCACCGAATCCACGTTTGCCACTTCTTCCTGTTCCGCGGCCGATACGGTGACCTTCTGGCTTACCGGAGCAACCGTAAGTTGAAAATGCAGAATGGGCGAGGAATCCGAAGCCACCGTAACCGTTTGTTGCACGCTCTCAAAGCCGGTCTTTGTTACCGTCACCACGTAATCTCCCAGCGGCACCACCGTGAGTGAAAACGCGCCGTCCTGGCCCGATTGCACCGTCTGCGACCAGTCGGAGGTCGCCGACTTGAGTTTCACCGAGGCGCCGGCAAGGGGCCGGTGGAGCGGGTCGTGCACGATTCCTCGCACCGTGCCGAAAACGGACGCCCACGACTGCACTGCCACGCACAGCGCCCCAACGGCCAGAAGCGTCGCACACAGCCAGGCGGGCCTGTTCCTCTGCATCTTTCCTCCTCTTTCTCTCACAAATAGTTGTGCCGCTCCGGGGCCGCTCGCGCATGCAAAGACGTGCGCCAAGAGACACCCGCGCTGCCTGCACTTCGATTCAGAATTTCAGGATGGGCGTGCGACGCCTAGGCGGTCAGGCGAGGAGGCAGGAAGGGAAGCAACACAAAGCCGCGGACAGCCTGCAAATCGCTCATGGCCACGGAATCGCGCGACGCGCGCGGCGCTTCCACCACCGGAGCCGCCGCCAGAACCCCCGGCGGCAGTGGGGCTACGGACACGGCCTGCGCTCGCTGGCTGCACTGCGGCGCGCCGTCACACTTCGTCGCCGGCTCGGCGGCGTGGTGCGTCCCGTGACAAGGCATCTCTTCGTCCGGCGCAGCCTGTTTTGCGTGCCGGGCGTGCATCAGGCAGATGCCCGATTTGCAGCAATCGCAGCAGCAGTTTCCCGCGGGCCACGCCGCTGCCGGTACGGCCAGGAGACTGACGAGAGCCAGGATGGCAACGATCCGCTGCATTGCCGAAGAATCTACCACAAAGCGCGCCGCGGCAAAAAGCCGGCGCGATTGCGTCTCGCCCGCCTTCCGGATACCCTACCGATGCCACTCATGCTGCCATTCAAGATCGTCTATCACCCCGCCTACGACCTGAACCTCGGCGCCCACGTCTTCCCCTCGCAGAAATACCGCCTGATCTACGAAGCGCTGCTCCGTGACCACACCGCGCTGCCCGAGGATTTTCTGACGCCGGAGCCGGCCACCGACGCAGATGTGCTGCGCGTGCATTCCTCCGACTGGGTGCGCAAGCTGAAGAGCGGCCACCTGTCCCTCCAGGAACTGATGCATCTGGAGATTCCCTGGTCGCGCGAGATGGTGGACGCGGTGTGGCTGGCCGCCGGCGGTGGAATCCTCTGCGGGCAGCGCGCCCTCGCCGACGGCTTTGCCGCGAATCTCGCCGGAGGACTTCATCACGCCTTTCCCGATCACGGCGAGGGCTTCTGCGCGATCCACGACGTGGCGGTGGCCATCCGCCGCCTCCAGGCCGACAAGGCCATTCGCACCGCCATGGTCGTGGATACCGACGTGCATCAAGGCAACGGCACCGCGGTCATTTTTTCCGGCGATCCCGCCGTCTTCACCCTCTCCATCCACCAGGAGAACAATTATCCGTTCGCCAAGCCCCTCTCCAGCGTGGACGTCAACCTGGAAGACGGCACGGGCGACGAGGACTATCTTCCCATCCTCGAAAAAAAACTGTTCGACGCCCTCGAGCAATTTTCCCCGGATTTGATTCTGTATCTCGCCGGCGCGGATCCCTATCGCGAAGACCAGCTCGGCGGCCTGGCGCTGTCCATCGAGGGGCTCAAGCGGCGCGACCGGCTCGTCTTCGAGCATGCAGGGCGCCGCGGCATTCCGGTCGCCAGCTTTCCGGCGGGCGGCTACGCCCGGCGCACCGAAGACACGGTGCGCATCCACGTCAATACGATTCTTGCCGCGAGAGAACTTTTCGGACCGGCCGCGGGCGCGGCCTGAAAGTTGCGCCTGCGTAGCCACGGTCAGTGCTTTGCTGACCGTGGGTCCGGCCATTCCTTCCCGCCGGGTATCCGTTCCGGGCCCCGATTTGCCTGCGGTTTCTGCCTTCTCAACTCGTCCCGCCCTGCTTGATGTGAATGTTCCCCGATTTCGTTTCCAGGTTTACATGCGCCTTCCCATCGCCCACGCGCGCGCGCAGGAGTCGCCGCGTCTGCTCCTCGATCTGGATGGGCATGTCCACCGTCATGTTTCCCGAGCCCGTGCGCGCCGCGAGCGAGAAGCTCGCGCTGCCGGGAACGGACAGATCGATCCTCCCGGAACCCGTGCCGATGTCCCAGAACGCCTCGTTTGTGGGATTGCCCTGAAGCTCGATGGTGCCGGAGCCGGTCGAGGCGCGCACGTCCTCCGCGGCCCCGCTCACCCGAATCGGTCCGCTTCCCGTGCGCACGTTCACGCGGCCGTGCGCCCGGTCCACCTCAATGCTGCCGGCGCCGGCGGATCCGCGAATCTCCTCGCGAACGTCGCTGAACGACAATCGGCCCGAGCGGCACTGAAACGTGACGCCCCCGTGGATCCGGGAAACTCGCATGCTTCCGCTGCCCAGCCCAATCGTTACGTTGTCGCCCACATCATCCACGCGCGCGTCGCCCGACCCAAGAGTCACGCTGACGGGATCCCGCAGCCCGCTGATCTCCACGCTTCCCGATCCGTCTTTCGCGCTCGCCTCGGTGTCCCCGGGCGTCTCGATGGTGTAGCTGATGGAGACGGCCACGAACGGCGAGTCCCCTCGCCGCCAGCCCACTCGAATCATGTTCCCGTTCTGTTCGATGGGAGGATTCGCGGCGATCTCCTGCGCGCGCCGCCCGCTGTTTTCCAGAATAACCCCCCCGGCCCGGACCTCTCCGTGGATGCGCACTTCTCCCGCTGTCCCGTTCCGGATGACGATTCCCCCGGAGCCGGCGCTGACGTCCAGGCGCACCGGCCCGTTCACATGTAGCGTGCGCTCAAACGTCGCACTGCTTCTTCCTCCCGCCAGGCACGCGGCCTGGAGGAGCGCGGCCGCTGCGATTACCGCTGCCGGCAATCCCAGGCGGCCCGGACGTTGGGCGTGCAAAGTCATCTTCTCGCTTTCCACACGTTGCGCGCTTCTCTTACAAAAGAAACGCTCTCACGGGATGAAAAGTTCCCCGTAACACTGACTTCAGTCTGTGTCCCCCTGATCCAGCCCAGTCCTCAGACTGTGTCCCCCGTCGTTCCCCAGCCTTCAGTCTTGGTCCGTAGCACAGACTTCAGTCTGTCCGCGTCCCTGCTTTCTCACACCACCTTCAACGCCGCATTCAGCGAACCCTGGCGATACCCCTCCAGGTCCAGCGTCACGTAGAGGAAGCCGATGTCGCGCAGCCTCTGCCCGATTTCCCGCGCCACCCCCGCGTCAAGCGCGCGCGGCATTTCCTCCGCCGCGATTTCAATGCGCGCCAGTTCGCCGTGATGCCGCACGCGGAATTGCCGGAAGCCCAGCTCGCGCAGCACACTTTCGCCCCGTTCGATTTGCGCCAGCTTTTCGGGCGTCACTTCCGAGCCGTAGGGAATGCGCGAAGAGAGGCACGCGGACGCGGGGCGGTCCCAGGTGGCCAGCCCGGCGCGCCGCGAGAGCGCGCGGATCTCAGCCTTCCTCAGCCCGGCGTCCAGCAGCGGAGACAGCACCGCGTGTTCCCCGGCCGCACGGTGGCCCGGACGGAAGTCGCCCGTATCGTCCGCATTGATCCCATAAGCCACGCCCGCGAACCCGCGTTCGGCCGCCAGCCGGCCGAGCACGGTGAACAGTTCGTCTTTGCAGTGGTAACAGCGGTCGGCGCGGTTTGCCGTGTACAGCGGGTTTGCAAGTTCCTGGGTTTCGATGAATTCGTGCTGCAGGCCCGCGGCCCGCACCAGCGCCTCTACCTGTTCGCGGTCGTAAGCCGGGAAACTGGCCGAGAGCGCGGTCACCGAGAGCGCACGCTCTCCCAACGCCCGATGCGCCGCCCAGGCCAGGTAGGCGGAATCCGCCCCGCCCGAGAGCGCCACCACCAGCGACGCCACTTCGCCGAGCCGCACGAACAGGCGGGCCTCTTTTTCCTCCGCAAAAAGTGCATCGAGCCGCGCGTCCATCCGCCGCAGTATAGCGCGTAGTGCCGCGCACCGGCAGCCCCGGGCCCACGCGCATGGGCTCTATTGAAAATCCAGCAGCACTTCCACCGTCTTCGTTTCCGCGTTAGGCCGCAGCAGGTGCCCGATCTTCAGGAAATGCACCGGGGTGTTCTGGAATAGCTTTCGCGCCCCGTCGTTCACGAAATCCTCGTAATAGATCTTGTCGAAAATGTCTCCGCGCGCGAGCTTCCAGTTGGAAAGCAACTGGCGCTCCGCGGCCAGCGAGAGGCCCGTCAGCACGAGCTTACCCATGCGGTACTGGCTCCCCGCCTCTACATCTACCGTGCAGGTCACGCGCGCCTCCGCGTCGTCGTAGTGCAGCACCGGATTTACTTTGACGTCCAGGTAGCCGCGTCTCAGGTATTCCCGCGCCACCCGTTCCCATCCTGCCTGCAACTTCATCCCATCTGCCGGCTCCCCGTGAATCATTCCCAGCAAATCCTCCCGCATCTCCTCCGTCAGGACGATCTGCCCGGTCCAGGTGACTCCGCCCCAGTGATATTGCACGCCGCGCTCGATGGGCACCCGCACGGTCACCTCGTTCGCGAGCGGCTGGTTCGGGTCGCCGGCGAACAATGCCGTTGGCTCTCCGAACCGCACCCGCAGGTAGCCGTGCGCGCTATAGACGGGCCGCACCTGCTCCACCAGAAAAATGGCCAGCGCGTACCGCGAATAGGGTTTGCCGGTCAGCGAATTCAGAACGTGGGAGATTCCCTCGTCGTTCCGCGCGATCGCGTCGCTGAACTCCACCGCGACCACCGGCAATCCTGCCCCTGTCACTCGGAAGCGCTCCACCATGCCGTCCGTTCCCGGCGCTCTCACCATTTCGCCTTCCACCTCGCCGGAAATGTGCCGCGCTTTGAGCAGTCCAGCGATGGCTTCGCGGATCGCGTCGAGCGCCGTTCCCCCTTCCGGCGCCGTGCCGTCGTAGGGCACTCCCGCGGCGCGAATGGCCTGTGCCAGCTCGGAGTCCGTGAACCACGGGAAATTGTCGAACCACAGCGGTGCGGTGGGCGCATCGTGTAGTGTGAACTCGATCTCCACGCCCTTCGCCGTGGTCTTGAATTTGTAACTGACGTCGCTGAACCAGCCCAGCCCGGAGAGCCGATCGGCCGCGGCCTGAATTTGCCCGCGATTCACCACCGTGCCCGGCGCCAGCCCGATGTCGCGCGCCAGGTCGTCCTCGGCGAACCGCTTCGTTCCGGTGATTTTCACCGAGGCGACCTTTGCGGCGGCCTCCGCAGGCGCCGGAGTTTGCGCGGCGAGCAGGGCAGGGAGCAACAGTGGCAACAGAAGAAGAGCGAAAGCCGCGAGCCACGCCCGTGGGCCCGCCGCGTGTCTCCGAGCAAGCGGCTGTAGCGGCGTCCGCCGCGGCGCACCGCCATCCGAAATCCGCCCGGCAACCACGGTCCCCGCCGAGGTCTCGCGTGGCGGCCTAAAGCCGCCTCTACAATGCCTGGACCGGGCCATTGTCGCGTGCTCCCAAATCATTCCACGGTGACGGATTTTGCCAGATTGCGCGGCTGGTCCACGTCGCACCCGCGGCGCACGGCAATGTGGTACGCCAGCAATTGCAGCGGCAGGATTTCCACCAGCGGCGCCAGGGTCTCCGGCGCGGACGGCACCTCAATGCAGTGGTCGGAGGCCTCGCGCGCCAGCCGGTCTCCCTCGCTCACCACCGAGATCACGATCCCGTCGCGCGCCTTTACCTCTTTGATGTTCGATACCGTCTTCTCGTACCGCAGCATGGAGGCCTCATCCTGCTCGTCCCGCGTCGCGATCACCACCACCGGCAAGTTCTCGTCGATCAGCGCGTTCGGCCCGTGCTTCATTTCGCCCGCCGGATAGCCTTCCGCGTGGATGTAAGAGATTTCCTTCAGTTTCAGCGCGCCCTCGAGCGCGATGGGATAATGGATGCCCCGCCCCAGGTACAGGAAATTGGTATGGCGGAAGAGCTGCCGCGCCAGTTCTTCGATCTCTTCGTCCCGCTGCAGCACCGATTCCATTTTGTGCGGCATGCGCGTGAACTCATGCAGCAGGTTTTTGGCCGTCTCCACCGGAAGCGTGCCGCGCGTCTGCGCCAGATACATGGCCACCAGGTGCAGCGCCACCAGTTGCCCGGTGAACGCCTTCGTGGAGGCCACCCCGATCTCCGGCCCCGCGTGCGTGTAAATCGTTCCGGAAGCCTCGCGCGTCATCATCGAGCCGACCACGTTGCAGATGGCCAGCGTCCGCGCGCCTTTCTGCTTCGCCTCGCGCTGCGCCGCCAGCGTGTCCGCGGTTTCACCCGACTGGCTCACCATAATGGCGAGCTGCTCCGGGCCCACGATCGGATTGCGGTACCGGAACTCGCTTCCGTAGTCCACTTCCACCGGGACCCGCGCCAGCCGCTCGATCATGAACTTCGCCGCCAGCGCCGAGTGCCAGCTCGTGCCGCAGGCCACGATCTTCACCGCGCTGAAGTTCTTAAATTCCTTCTCGGTGATGTCCATTTCGTCCAGGAACACGCGGCCGGATTCCAGCGACATGCGGCCCAGCAGCGTGTCGCGTGTGGCCCGCGGCTGCTCGAAGATTTCCTTCTGCATGAAATGTTTGAACCCGCCCTTCTCCGCCATGATCGGGTCCCAGGTCACGTGCTGCACCGGGCGTTGCAGCGCGCGCCCCTCGAAGTCCGTTACCCGCACTCCCTGCGGCGTCAGCACCGCGATGTCCCCATCCGCCATGAAAAAGATGTCGCGGGTGTGCTGCAGCAGCGCGGGGATGTCGCTGGCCACGAAAAACTCGTCCTGGCCCAGGCCGATCACCGCCGGAGGGCCCCACCGCGCCGCCACGATTTTGTTCGGGTCTTTCGACGAGAGCACCACCAGCGCGAACACTCCCGTCAGTTCTTTCACCGCGCGGCGCACCGCCTCTTCCAGCGGCAGCCCGTTCTGCTTCGCGTATTTCTCCACCAGGTGGGCCACCACCTCCGTGTCCGTCTCGGTGACGAATTTGTGGCCCTCCGCCGCCAGCCGCTGTTTCAGGTCCACGTAATTTTCGATGATCCCGTTGTGCACCACCACGATGTCGCCCGTGCAGTCCCGGTGGGGATGTGCGTTCTCCTCCGTGGGGCGCCCGTGCGTCGCCCAGCGCGTATGTCCGATGCCGTAGATCCCGTCGATCGGCGAGAGCCGCAACACTTCCTCCAGGTTGCGCAGCTTTCCCGAGGCCCGCCGGATTTCCAGCTTTCCGTCCTTCGTCACCACCGCGATCCCCGCGGAGTCGTACCCGCGGTACTCCAGGCGTTTCAGGCCGTCAATGATCAGCGGCACCACTTTCTTCGGGCCGATATAGCCGACAATCCCGCACATCGACTGGGCGCTCCTCTCCGAAATTGCCCCGTCAATCCGGGGCCTTCCCATCTTCTCCAGATTAACATACCCGCCCAGTAGCGCGGCCCGCCGCGGCGGGCTGCGCTCCGAGCAATCTCGTTTGAGACCGGCACTGCTCCCTCCGTGTATCTTCTGCGTTCTCGGCCGCCGCGCCTGCCTTTCGCTGGACAGTTACGCTCGAATCGCCTATAAGCAAAGTCAAGCCCGACAGGGCCATCGCGCTCCAGGAGAATATGCATGGCAGCCAAAAAAAGTGGGAAGGGACTCAAGAAGGCCAAGGGACTCGGAGACGTCGTAACACTGCGCAAGAGGTAGGCCGGAACACCCGGCAGTCTCAAACCGTTCCGTGCATGGCCGTGCGCATCGAGTGACGCATCAGAAAGCGCAAGCTCGCGTGCTGCTTCCGAATCTCGACCGATGAGAAAGCGCGTACGACCCCCCGCCACACTCCGTCCCCGCGGCGCCGCTTTCCTGCTCCGCATTTCCCGTTCCCGGATTGACCGCTGGGGCGTGTTTGCGGACGAAAACATACCTCCGCGCCGCAAAGTGATCGAGTACACCGGCGAGCGCATCACCTACCGCCAGGCCAATCAGCGATTCCGTAAAATCATCCGTTCCGGCAAACGCAGACGCTTTTATTTTTTCGTCCTGGACCGCCGCTGGGTCATTGATGGAGCCGTGTCCGGAAGCGGCGCCGAACTCATCAATCACAGCTGCGACCCGAATCTCTTTCGCCGGCGCGTTCACGGCCACATTCTCTATTTCAGTCGCCGGCGAATCCGCCGAGGCGAAGAACTGACCATCGACTATCACTTTTCCCGGGAAACGCTCATCCAGCGCTGCCGCTGCGGCTCCCCGAAATGCCGCGGCACGATCAACCTAAAGTGATCCCTGGGAGGGATCATTCAGCTCGTCCCTGTCGCCGGCGTGATCGGTGCAGGGGAAAGCGCCTGCCCGGCGCAGAATCCCGAAGCCCACGCCCATTGGAAGTTGAAGCCTCCCAGATGGCCGGTCACGTCCACCACTTCGCCGATAAAGAACAGTCCCGGCACTTTGCGGCTTTCCATCGTCTTTCCGGAGAGTTCTTCGGTATCCACGCCTCCGGCAGTTACCTCGGCCTTCTCGTAGCCTTCCGTGCCTGCCGGCGTGATCTTCCACTGATGTATCTCCTGCTCCATCGCCTCGAGCGAGCGATTCGTCCAATCCTCCGGCGGATGCAGCTCCAGCCAGCGGTCGGCCAGGCGCTGCGGGAGCAGCTCACGGAGTGCGTTTCTCGCGGCCGCCAGGTCGCGGCGTCCGCTCGGACGGCGGAGCGGAGCCGTCCATTCCCGATCCGGCGCCAGATCAATCACCA
>DATEQM010000157.1:0-10955 GCA_035272605.1 Candidatus Acidiferrales bacterium
CACGAAGGTCTTTCTCTCCTTCGTCGCTGCCTTTGCGCTGGCTGCCGGACTACTCTTTTCCGCCGCAGTGAGCGGGGTGCGCGGCTCCTACTCACAGATGGAACAGGGACAGGTGGCCGCGGCGTTCGAGAACGTGCGGCGCGAACTGGACCGCGGCGCCGAAGACGTGAGCCGCCGCGTGGGCCTGGTGGCGGAATCGGAAGCCACGCTGCGTATGGCGCTCGATCTAAGCCGCCCTCAACCCGACTACTCGGTCTACGCGAATGACGCCAGCGGCGCCGCGCGCACCCACGGATTGGAGATTTTCGAGTTCGTCTCCGGCGACGGCACGGTGATCTCTTCCACGGAATCCGCGGGAGCGAGCGGCCACAAGGAAGATTGGGTGGCCGCCGCCGCACAGGCCACCGACGGCCGGGCCTTCCTGCGGCGCGCGCAGGCCGGGGGAGAAGCGGGGATCGCGCAACTAGCCGTGCGCAGCGTTGCCGTGGGCGAGCAAAAATTATACCTGGTGGGCGGCCGCCGCGTGGACCACCGCCTGCTCGCCGTCCTGCCGCTGGGGCCCGGGATGCGCGCCCTGCTGATTGTGGACGCGGCCGGGAAATGCGATTCGCCGCAGCTCTGGGATTCCGCCGGCACGCCCGCTTCTGCCGGCTCGGCCGCGGAATTTCTCGCGCAGGTGTGCCGGAATCCGGCCGCGGGCGGAGAAGCGCACCGGTTTGCCGATTCGATCGCGCGCGAGGACGATTACGCCCTGCCGCTGGTGGCGGCGGATCAAAGCATGCTGGGCGCGGTGATGATCGGCTATTCCTCCGCGGCGCAGCTCGCGGAAGAACAGGCGCTGTGGCGCCGGTTGCTGCTCGCTCTGGCGATTGGGCTGGCCGGCGGCGCCGCGGTGAGCTACGGGAGCGCGGCGCGCCTGGTGCGTCCGCTGGTGCGCCTGGCGCGCTCCGCGCGGGAGATTGCCGCGCTCGCTCCCGGCGCGCGCGCTGAGGAACGCGGCGGGCCGGAGGTGAAGGCCCTGGCGCAGGCGCTGAATCAGGCTGCGCAAAAGCTGGCCGCCGAACGCGAACGATTGTTGCAGGCCGAGCGCGTGGCCTCCTGGAGGGAAATGACGCGGCGCGTGACCGCCGAAATCGAAGCCGCGCTCGACGCCCTGGCGGAAGCCCGCAAAAACGGAGACGTTTCCGAAGGCATCGCGGGATTCCACCGCGTACTCGACCGTTTCCGCGAGTTCGGTGAGCTGCGGGTGCTGCCGATCGAATCGGTGCAGGTGAACGACGTGGTGCGCGGCGTGCTGCGCGATCTCGAACCACTGTTCAGCCAGGCGGCCATGGATGTGACTCGCCCTCCGGTGGCTCCCGAAGTTTCTCTGGCGGAAGATTTGCCGCCGGTGCGCGGAGATTCGGCCGCGCTGGGACGCGCGCTGGACACGTTTCTGCTGTATGCGGTGTATTCCATGCTGGCGGGCGGCACATTTGTGGTGCGCACGGAGCGCGTGCCGGGTTTCGTGCTGCTGCGCATCGAGTGGCCTGCGCCGTTTCCGAACGAAGAAGAAGCGGCCCGGCTGTTTTCGACGGCGCCGCTCAAACGCACCTACACGGCCGCGCTCGAGCTGGCCGGGGCACAGGCCACGATTTCAGACCACGGGGGTACGGTTGAAACGGTGCGGAGTGAGTCGGCGTCTGCGATCATCGTGCGCCTTCCGGAAGAAAAGGCAGAGCCCGAGGTTGCGGCAGCGGAAGGTACGGCGGTGGCGCCGGCGGCGCGTCCCGCTTCTGCCTCACCTCGCGGGTGATTCTCGGCCGGTGGCAAGCCCTGGAACCGTGTAAGGCGATTGACAAGATCGGCCGCGCTGCGAATGCGCGTGTCTGTTGCAAACCTGAGAGAGGTCCAGGCTAACGAGCGGCGGGCTTCGCTCCCGCGCCCTCGAAGCCGACGCGCGTCATTTTTCCCCAGGCCACGTCGCCGCGCGCGTATTGCCACATGCCGCGCAGCCGCCACCACAGGTGCGCCTGGTGGTAGGGAAAATGTTCTGCGAAGCAGCAGAGCAGGAGTTTGGCCACCTCGCGCCAGTCGCCGTAGCGCCGGAAGGTGATTTCCTCCAGCAGTACGCCGCCGATCGAGAGCATGGTGGAGAACGCGTAGCCGAACAGCAGAAACAGCAGCAGGAAATGGCGGCTCAGGACGCCCAGACAGGCCGCGGCCACAATCGAGCTGAGCCCGGTGAGTTCAATCACGGGAGCGAGCGCCTCGAAAAGCCACAGGTTGGGCAGCGCGATCGCGCCGATGCGCCCGTAGCGCGGGCGGAACAGCATGTCCCGATTCGGCCAGAGCGTGTCAATCATCCCCTTCTGCCAGCGCGAGCGCTGCTTTCCCACGGACTTCCAGTCCGGCGGCACTTCGGTCCAGCACACGGGGTCCGGCACGAAGCAGGCCCGGTATTCGATCCCTTTTTCCCGCAATCTCCGGTGCATGCGCACCACCAGGTCAAAGTCCTCGCCAATGGCTTTCGGCCGGTATCCCCCCACCTCGCGCACCAGGTCGCGCCGGAACACTCCGAAGGCCCCGGAAATAATCATCAACATATTGAAGTGGCTCCAGCCCTCGCGCCCGACCAGAAACGCGCGCAGGTATTCGACCACCTGCACGATTTCCACGAAGCGGCGCGGCAGCCGCACCTTGCGGAGCTGCCCACCCTCGACGACGGAGCCGTTGACGGCGCGCACGATGCCTCCGGCGGCGACGACCCGCGCGGGATCGGCCAGGATGGGCACCATCACGCGGAGCAACGCGTCCTTTTCGAGCAGGCTGTCGGCATCCAGAACGCAGATGTAGGGGCTCGATGCGGCGTTCAGCCCGGCGTTCGTGGCATCGGCTTTGCTCCCTCCGGCCTCTTTGTCCACGACGAGCAGCCGCGGTTCGGTCTGGCTCATGTAGGTGCCGCGTACCCGCTGGCAGGGCACCTCTTTCACGTAGACGAGATCGGTGCGCAAGAGCTGAAATTCGCGCGTGAGCACCTCGAGCGTCTCGTCGGTGGACCCGTCGTTCACCACGATCACCTCGATGGCCGGGTAATCCAGCGCGAGGAAGGAGCGCACGGATTGCGCGATGCTCTGCCCCTCATTGTGCGCCGGAGCGATGATGGAGACGGGCGGCGAAAACGGCGACGCACGGAAGCGTTCGAGGCGAATGCTGACGAGCTGCCGCTGGTGCAGCACGCTCGCCCGGATCGCGAAGACCAGCAGGAACAGGTACAGGAGATTCGACACGAGGTAGTAGAGGAAAAGCCCGTCGTTGATGGTGAGGATCAGGGGAATCATGGCTTTTCCCGCACGAGCGAGGCGCCCGCGCGCGAGGAGGATTCCGCCGCTCGTAGCAATGCCGCTGCGCCCGCCGCGGGAGCGAGATGTTCCGCCGGCTCCACAGTTTCGCGGAGCCGGCGCTCGAGCCACGCGAGCAGGATGCGTTCCCGCGGCCGCTGCGTGTCCGTTTCGTGGAAGCGCAGGAGCCGCAGCACCTCCGGGTCCTGCGAATCAGCCAGCAGCCGCACCGCCTGTGTGCGCACGCGCCAATTGGCGTGATGCAGCACGGCATCGAGCAGCAGGCGTGGCGCCCCGGCGCGCACCGCCGCCAGCAGGATGCGCTGCGAGCGCTGCCGGCGGCGCGGATCGGCCAGGCCGTTCAGCACCGTGAGCATCGCGCCGGAGCGCTGCATCTCCCCGATCAGGGCCTGCAGCGCGTAGCGGTCGCGCGTGCGGATGGCGCGCACCAGGATTTCCTCTTCGTGCCCCTCCAGCCGGGAAAGCGCGCCGGCGGCGCGCAAGCGCACAAAGCGATTGGGATCGCACAGCGTTTCGAGCAGAACGGGAATGGCGCGCGCGTCCTGCAACATCCCCAGCGCGACCACGGCGCGCAGGCGCACAAACCATTCCGAATCCGCGGCCAGTTGCTGCAGCCCGGCGAGCGCCAGCCGCGGCCGCGCCCCGGCCATGGCCCGCGCCGCCGAAGCGCGCACCTCCGGCAGCGGGTCGGAGGCCAACTGGACCAGGTCCTCGCCCAGCTCCGCCGAGGCCACTTCCGCCAACACCCGCGCCAGCAATGGCCGGAGCCGGTCGTCGGCAAAGTGGAGGGTGTGCAGAAGCCGCGAGGGGCGTTCGCGGCAGCAATGATAGAGAGCGCTCTGGAGGACGTTGGCGGGCAGGCGGCGCAGGCGTCCCTGCTCCAGGCGCTCCAGAATCGGCTCGGCGGCTTCCGGCATGGCGTAGCGGCCCAGGCCGCGTGCGGCGGCGACGGCTACCTGTTCGTTTTCGTCGTCCAGCCCTTCCGCGAGCGCGGGAATGGCCTCCGGGCAACGCATGCGTCCCAGCGCGACGAGCGTGTTCAGCCGCCGCCAGCCCGTCCGGCGACGCGCTTGGTGGATGCGTTTGTCGAGCAGCCCGCTGATCCGCAGACAGTGGCGGATCTGCTCGGCTTCTTCCCGTTCTGCCACCTCCAGGCAGTCGAGCAGGATTGCTTCCAGAATGCGATCGTCCAGCGGGTCGCGACGCCAAGCTTCCGGCATGATCCGCCCAGCGAGAATTTCGGGCAATTGGCGGCGAAGCATCTGCGCGCGCGCATCCCGCCGGCCAAAGTAGCGGCGGCGCGCTGCGCGGCGCCCCATGATGAACGCGAGCAGCAGGGCCGCGCCGATCAGGCTGGCGATGACCGCCTGCACCACGTAGCTGCCCGGCCCCATCGCCTGGACGATTTTTGTGACTGGATTCATGGCTGCTGGCTAAAAGCGGACCCCGTAGCTCACGCCGAAGCTGGTCTGCGAGCGCGCCTGCGAACGGTCCTGGTAGAACCCGTAGCCGCTCACGTACTGCCGTCGAAGGAAGTCCCAGCGCAGGCCTCCGCCCCAGGTGCGCGCCGCAAATCGTCCGATCTGGTCCGTGAGCGCGAAGTCTTCGCTGCCCACAGCGAAGAAAATGTTACCGGTCAGCCGGGGCCGCACTGGAAAAGTCAGCTTCGTCTGCCCGGAGGGCTGCCAGCCCGGCGGCAGCCCGGGAAAGGAAGAACGCGCCGCGGTGATTCCGAACTGAAACATCCAATCGCGTGGCAGGTAGGCAATCACCGAGGGCGTGAGCGACAGCACCCGGGCGGTGGAGAACCAGTACCACTGCTGGTGATAGTTGAATTCGAGCCCGCGGACGAAATGATGGCCGGGAAGCGAGCCTCCCTGATCCAGCTCGAAGAAGGCCTCGCTGCGCGGGATGACGCCGTCATCATGGTTCCAGGTACCGCCCACGGTGATGGCGGTGTGCGGCCGCGGTTTGAACGTCACCTGGCCCAGATTGCGTTCCGCGCGGCCGCCGAAGCGATTCCAGTAGGAAACTTCAAAATAAGTGATCCACTGCGCGTTCCAGTCGGTCTTCAGACCCGTGTTGAAGGCTCCGGCGGTGTCCGTGTAATTGAACATGTCAATGTCCGTGCCCACGTGGAACTCCTGCCGCGGCGTTTCGGCCACCGAGGCGAGGCCCTCGCGCGCCTCCGCATCGTTTGGCGTGAGGCGGCGCGCCTCTTCGAACGCGTCTCGCGCCTCGCCTGTCCTGCCGAGCGCGCGCAATACGTTGCCTTCCTCGATCAGCACGTCCGCGCGGCGCGGGTCCGCGGCGTGCGCCTGCTTCAGCCGTTCCAGGGCCTGCTCCGGATGACCCTGCCGGCGCAGCACTCCGGCCAGGTCCAGCAGCGCGTCTGAGTCGTTGGGAGCGGACGCGAGCACGCGCCGGAAATCCCGTTCGGCTTCGGGCAGGCGGCCCAGCCGCGTCAGCGCCCGCCCGTGCCATCCCACCGCGTCCATGTCTTTCGGGGCCTGGGCCATCCACTTCTCGGTGAGATCGAGAGCGGCCTGCGCGTTGCCGGCATTGAGCAGGGCGCGGACGCGGACGTTCCAGTCGTCATCGGCCGCGGCCGCGCGCACAGTCCACGACCCTGCGGAACCCAACGCAGGCCATGCCGTTGCAACGAGAAGCAGGCCCCATGTCGCGAATCGGCACACGAATCCGCAGACCCTCCTGCTGACTGTATCGGCATGAAACGCGGGTTTCTGGAGTCTCGGGGGTTCGCGCGGCTAACGGGTTGGATTGAGGAGGAAAAGTGTGCTGCGCAGGCCCACCAGACTGACGGCCACAGACTGGCAGCGCAGAAGCCGCATGTTGCGGCGCGCGCCCGGAGGCGCTATCTTGCTGCTGCCCGGTGGGCGGCGGGACGAAGCCATGGACGAACGCGCTTTCTATACCGAAAAAGATGAGATCAAACAGCAGACGCTCGTCTGCCCGCACTGCCGCCAGGAAGGCACCTATCCGATCCGCTGGAAGGTGAGCACGAAGAAGGACCAGTTGCCCCGCGGGGCCGGCAACGAAGACCGCGCGAAGTTCGAGAAGGCCCGCACCTACATGGTCCGCCTGGACGATATGGTGGCCTGCCGGAATATGCGCTGCCGGAAGCGCTTCGAGTTGACCGGACAAACCACGTTCCTGCTCTGACGCTCGAGGCTAGATTTCCGGATACATCTCGAAAAACGCCTCCACCGACTGCCGCAATTGATTCTCGATCTCCTCCTTGCTGCCTTCGATCAGGTGCATGGTAATTTGTCCGGCGCGCCCGCCCTGAAGCACCACCGGCGCGTTCTTCACTTCCTGGAGTTCGTCGGCGGGAAAGAGCCGCAAGCCGTACACGAGTGCGAGTTTTGCCATGGTCCTCTCCTGCGCATCAGCCTACGTGTGTTGCCCGGAAGCGGTCAAATTCTCCACTGCGTGATCCTTCTCCCTCCCGCTTGCCGCCGGGCATTGACAGCCGGAACTGCCGGGAATAGCGTGTCCGGCGAACATGAACGGCCGCCGGCTCACCCTGCGCCTTCTCCCCGAGTCCTTCGCCATTTGCAGGCTCGAGCCGGACGCTGCGCTTCCCCCCTGGCTTCCGCGCCACGGCTTTACGGCCAGCGTGCGCGCGGAAGATGAACTCTGCGTTTACTGCGAAGAGGCCGCGGTGCCGCAGGACGTGCGCGCGGTGCGGAACTGGCGCGCGCTGCAACTCCTGGGCCCATTCGATTTCAGCGAGTCCGGCGTGATCGCGGCCGTGGCCGGGCCGCTCGCGGAAGCCGGGATCAGCATTGCGGTGCTGGCGACCTACGACACCGATTACGTTTTTGTTCAAAACGACGCGCTCGAAAACGCCGCAGAAATCCTCCAGGCAGGAGGCCACCGCGTCGTCGGTCCGGACTGACGCGCGGAGCGTGAACTCCGATCACCGGCCGTGCTGATCGGTGTAGTCGGGTCCTAACCGGATTTGGAAAATTGCGGGACACGAGCCGCCGGAAAAATCGTGAGAGCATCCCCGGCATGCATCGTCGCATCGCAGCAGGAGACCTGCACGCCGTTCCGGAGTCCGCTGGAGATTCCGTGTTGCGATTCTGCCGGCGCGGTCCACTCGCGACCGGGGAGGGCACGATGAAGCGATTACCATTCTTTGTCCTGTGTTCTCTGGCCGCTGTGTTGGGCTGGTCCGCTGCCGCTCGCGCGCAAAGCCCGCCGGCCGCGCCCCCGCAGGCCAATCCAGCGCCGTCGGCCGCATCGCCAGCCCCGGTCCCGAATCCCGCCCCTCCGGCAGCTCCCGCTGTGAAGCCGAAGCAGATTTTGGTACCCGTAGGGACGCACCTGCCGCTGGTCCTCCACAACGGAGTCTCCACGCGCAACGCGCATCCGGGCGATCCTGTCTACCTGGAAACGCTGTTCCCCATTCTGGTGGAGGGCCGCATCGTGATTCCCGCGGGCTCCTACGTGAGCGGAGAAATCACGGAGACGAAGCGTCCCGGGCGCGTGAAGGGCCGCGGCGAGATCATGCTGCGCCTCACCCAGCTCATCCTGCCGAACGGTTACTCCCTCAACCTGCTCGCCACCCCCAATAACGCGGACACCGGTGGCGCGGACGCCGTGGACAAAGAGGGGAAAATCCAAAACAGCGGGAACAAAGCGGGCGATGTAGGAACCGTCGCGAAGACCACGGGAGCGGGCGCGGGTATCGGCGCCATTGCGGACGGCGCCAGGGGTGCGGGCATCGGCGCAGGGATCGGCGCAGCCGCTGGTCTGGCAGCCGTACTGCTCACGCGCGGTCCCGAGCTCGAACTGCCGCGCGGGACCACGCTCGATGTGCTGCTCGACCGGCCGATCTATCTCGATTCCGAGCGCGTGCAGTTCACTGATCCCGGCCACTCCACGACGCTGCCCGGGCCGCCCGAGCGACAGCGGCCTCGCCCGATCATGCCGTTTTAGGCCGCCAATCGCTCGCGGAATCGCATTGTTACCGTCTGTGGAGTTACGGCTGGACTCTTCACATTCATCGGCCGAGCGGCTGCGTCCGCTGAGCGAATCGCATGGCGCCAAAGGCGTCCACCGGGAGCGCGGTGCGGCCCTCCGTAATCCAATCCGCCAGGGCGCGCGCGGTTGCCGGCGCCAGCAGAATCCCATTGCGGTAATGTCCGGTGGCGAGCCACAGGCCTTCCACGTCGACGGGGCCGAGTATGGGCAGGTGGTCCGGCGTGTCCGGCCGCAGGCCGCACCAAGTTTCGACAATCGGGGCGGCGGCCAGCGCGGGAACCATGCGCACGGCGTCTCCCAGCAGGCGAGTGATTCCCTCGGGTGTGACGGCCTTCACGAATCCCACATGCTCGACGGTGGCGCCGACCAGCAGCCGCCCGTCGGCGCGCGGCACGAGGTAGGCCGGGCCGCGCACCACGCGCCGCACCGGCATGTTCTCCGGGCGCAGAGCAACCATTTGACCGCGCGCCGGAACCATTGGCGCGTAGCGTTCCGCTCCCTCGATTTGTCCCGTGTAGCATCCTGCGGCAAGCACCACATGCCGCGCGGAAAACCGCGCGTTGCGTGTTTCGATGCCGGTGACGCGCCCGTCCGCGCACAGGAAGCGAGTCACCTCCACGCCTGCGAGGAGATCCACGCCCTCGCGCCGCGCCGCTTCCGCCACCGCTGCGGCCAGCAGGCGGTTGTCCACCGCGCCTTCGTCCGCGAGGTATGCGCCGGCGGCGGCGTCCGCGGCCAGCGCCGGCTCCATTCGCCGTAGGTCCGTAGCCGTGAGCGGCTCCGGCTGGAAGCCCGCGGAGCGCAGCGCCGCGAGCCACGCGCGCAGGCGCTCCTCTGCATCACTTCCAAAAAACACTTCGAGCGCGCCGTCGCGGCGGTAGTCGGTTTTCCTTCCGGAAGTTTGCTCCACCTGCTCGATGAACTCGGTGTAGAGCGCCAGGCTCGCGTTGGCGAAGGCCACCAGCGGCAGGGCCTCGCTCGATTCCGCCGCGGGCGTCAGCATCCCTGCGGCGGCCCAGGATGCCTCTTTTCCGGGCTCCTGGCGATCGAGCGCGAGCACGCGCAGGCCGCGCCGCGCGAGTTCCCGGGCGATGGAGCACCCGATGATTCCCGCGCCGGCGATGATGACGTCGTGCGATTCCACAGGGTGAGTTTAGCGCAGGGAAAACCGAAAAACGAAATCCGAAAAACAAAAAACGAAAAACGGCGCCGTGCGGCGGCCGCACCTGCCAGGCTGCTTCTCAGAGAGTTGGCGCTGATGACGGTAGCAAACCAGGAAGGATGATTTCATCGCGGGGCTAGCGCTGTGAAGCGCAGCCTCGCCGCGGCGGGTGGCTGCGCCACCTAGAGCGAATTTACGAGCTCGATGGACAGGAGCCGCGCCTTGTCCGCCAGTATGTGGGCACGGCTCCAGTCGGGGATTTCGCTGGCTTCGCGCGATTGGATGAGAAAGCTCTGAATCTTTTCCACCATGTCGCGCTGGACGTCGTTCAGTTGCCGGCCGGCCGTGCGATGCAGGTTGGCTTCCGCCTCGGCGATGGATTTCTGCGTCTGGCCTCTGAGTTCCGCCTCCTGTGCGGGTGATATGCGCGGGGTAATTTGCGGCGGCGCGGGTTTTGGCGCGGGCGCCTCCGAGGCGGGAGGCGGAGCCGGCGGCGCCACCGGCCGGGGTTTCGGCTCGACAGGCTTCCGCGCGGGAGTTGCCGCCGGAGCGCTCCCCGGCGCGGCGCTCTTCGATGTGTTCGCCGGGGCGGGGCTTGCTCCGGCCGCCGATCCGGACGGTGCAGACGGCGCGGGTTTCGCGCTTTCCGCGGGCTCGGGCGCGGCCGGCGGCGGCGCGGCGTGGGCCGTCTGCCGATGGCAGGAGATCGCGCCGGCGCAGGCGAGTGCGAGCAGCAAGATCTGGACGCGTGTTGTGCTGGGCGGCATGGCGTCTCAGCGAGCGAACGGCAATTCCAGCAGGAACGTGGTTCCCCGTCCTGCCTCCGATTCAAAGTCTATCGAACCGCTGTGAAGCTGCACAATGCGAAATGCGGTGGCCAGTCCCAGGCCGCTCCCCGACGGCCGCGTGGTGAAAAACAGCTCGAAGATGCGCCGGCGATGCTCCGGCGCGATGCCGTGCCCGGTGTCGGCCACGCGGATTTCCGCGCATTCTCCTTTGCGCCGCAGAGTGACTTCCAGCCGGCCTCCCTTGGGCATGGCCTCGCACGCGTTCAAAATCAGATTCATCAGCGCCTGCTGCAAGAGCGCGCGGTCCACGCGCACCGGAGGCAACAGGTCCGGCTGCTGGACGATGGCGCGCACGCCCGAACGTTCGATCTGCGGCCGGGCCAGCGCCAAAACCTCGCCGACGAGTTCGGAGAGGGGCGTCTCCTCGAGGTGCAGCTCCACGGGCTTGGTGAAATCGAGAAAGCGTTTGACCACGCGGTCCAGCCGGTCAATCTCCGTGTCCAGCACTTTCACGGCGGTCTGCGCGGCCTCGGGATCGGAAGGCAGGCTTTCGCGAAGGTTTTCGAGCCACAGGCGCATGGAATTCAGCGGATTCTTCACCTCGTGCGCCACGCCCGCGGTCACCCGGGCCAGCGCGGACATGCGCTCGGA
>DATEQM010000158.1:0-2870 GCA_035272605.1 Candidatus Acidiferrales bacterium
CGATGGATTTGCCCACGAAGTACGCGAAAATGTCTCCCGCCCAGACCACCAGCAGCAGATACAGTAGATAAAACGCTCCGGCCCACTGCTGCCGAAGCTGCACCAGCATTCCCATAGGCAGCGCGATGTAGGTGAAGGCGAAGACCGAGGCGGCCGCCGCGGGATATCCGCTGCTCAGTTCCTGCCGCCGCATGGCGACGGTCAGAAACAGAAACGGCGCAATCGCCGCCGCAAAGCCCAGGCAGTACACAAAGACGGCAGTCGAGAGCAGCGGCTTCTCGTTCCCCACATTCAGAGCCAGAAGCAAAAAAAAGATTCCGGAGAAAATGTAAGTCGGCAGGCGCAACGGCTGCACGCCGTAGGATTCCGTCAGCTTCAGGAATTCGTGGATGGTGACCAGTGCCACCATGGCGGTGACCACGGCCACTACAGGCACGGGCGCCCGCAAAATGAGCGCCAGCACAATCGGAATGAGGACGACCGCGGTCGCGATGCGTTTTATCAAGGGAAGTAGTGTGAGCTGCAACGGTGGCTTCAGCCGCGCCGTTACGATCTTTGCACGAATTCAAAAATTTAACCACAGAGGTCACAGGGCTCACAGAGGAATTCGGACTTACCCTGTGTCACTCTGTGTCCTCTGTGGTTAAGATTTGGATTCTGAAGCCGCGGATACCTCGAACGCCGCGTGCCCGTCGCCGCGATTGGAATCATGATGATTCGAATCAGGATGGTTCAGGCCGCCGTAGCGCCGCTCGCGCTTCTGGTATTCCGCAATGCCCTCGAGCAGGTGCAGCCCGCGGAAATCCGGCCACAACGTCGGGGTCACATAAATCTCGGCATAGGCCAACTGCCATAGCAGGAAATTACTGAGCCGCATCTCGCCGGAAGTCCGCACCACCAGGTCGGGATCTGGCAGATGCCGCGTGTAGAGATGCCGCCCCACCATGTCTTCATCGATGTGCAGATGCTCGATCCCGCCATTCTGCGTCGCCGCGCGCACCATGGACCGGAACGCGTCCACCAGCTCGCTGCGCGCGCTGTAGTTGAGCGCCAAAGTGAGCACCATGCCGGAATTGCTCGCCGTGGCCTCGCGGGCCCAGGCCATGCGCTGCTGCACATCTTCCGGCAGTTCGTGCTGCCGCCCAATATATTCCAGGCGGATGTTGTTCTTGTTGAGCGTGGGCACTTCCGCCTTCAGATAGCGGCTCAACAGGCCCATCAGGAAACCGACTTCGCTCTTAGGCCGCTTCTTCCAGTTCTCTTCCGAGAAGGCATAGAGCGTGAGCGCCGGAATATGAATGCGCGCCGCCGTCTCTACCGTGGAACGCACGGCCGTCACTCCGGCGCGATGCCCGGCCACGCGCGGCATGTGGCGCCGTTTGGCCCAGCGCCCATTGCCGTCCATGATGATGGCGATATGTTTGGGGAGCCGTCCTGGATCCAGCCGCCGGTAAACTTCGCTTTCCTTGCGGTCGAGCCCCGCAGGTACTTTGTCGTGCAAAGTGGTCACGGTACGAGGCTACCACAGCAGGGAAGGGGATGCAATGACGGGAGTGGCTAGCTGTCGGTAGCACATGATATGTCCGGTTGAGATAGCAAGTGAAATGTCCGCTTTTCGGGCGGTGAGGATAGGAGACCATGCGGAGCATGGAAGCTTATCCGAGGGCCGCGATGGAGCGGGCGATGAAAGTACAGGACGTGATGTTGCAGGCGATGGCGAAGAAGATCACCTGGTGGCAGGCGGCGGAGATTCTGGGCATCAGCGACCGGCACATGCGGCGGTGGCGGGAGCGCTACGTGGAAGAGGGCTACAACGGTTTGCTGGACCGGCGGCGGGGCAAGCCTTCGCGTCGCCGGGTGCCGGTGGCGACGGTGGAGAGAGTGTTCGCCTTGTACCGGGAAAAGTATTTCGATCTGAACGTGCAGCACTTTCACGAGAAGTTGCAGGCCGAGCACGGGATCGAACTGAGTTACACCTGGGTGAAGCAGGCGCTGCAGGGAGCGGGCCTGGTGGCGCGAGGACGCAAGCGCGGGGCGCATCGCAAGCGGCGCGAGCGGCGGCCGTTGCCGGGGATGCTGTTGCATATCGACGGCAGCCGCCACCAGTGGTTTCAGGATGAACGCTGGTACGACCTGATCGTGATTCTGGACGATGCTACCAGCGAGATCTACTACGCCCAGATGGTGGAGGAGGAATCGACGGCGACGGTGATGGCGGGACTGAAGGAAGTGATCGAGCGCAAAGGCGTGTTCTGCGCGCTGTACAGCGATCGGGGCAGCCATTTCTGGTTGACGCCGAAGGTGGGCGGCAAGGTGGACTGCCATCGCCGCACACAGGTGGGGCGGGCGTTGCACGAGTTGGGGGTGCAGATGATCCCGGCCTACTCGCCGCAAGCGCGGGGGCGCAGCGAGCGCAACTTCTCGACCTGGCAGGGCCGCTTGCCGCAGGAGTTGCGGCTGCGCCAGTTGCGGACGCTGGAGGCGGCGAACCGGTTTCTGCGGGAAGATTACATCGCCGAGTTCAACCGCCGTTTTCAGGTCGCGCCCAGGCAGCGGGGGAATGCTTTTGTGCCCTGCCGGAATCGTGACTTGGAACAGATTTTCTCGCTGCAGTTCGAACGCAGCGTGAACCGCGACAACACGGTGAGCTTTCAGAATCTGAGCTTGCAGATCGAGCGGGTGCGCTGGCGGGCGACGTTGGCGGGTTGCCAGGTGCTGGTGCATCAACACCTGAATGGAACCTTGAGTCTCACCCACGGACCGCATTGCCTGGGTCGCTATGACGCCGGCGGTGCGTCCTTACCGGCCAAAGCTTCTACAGAACTGAGCAGGGGAAGGGGAACTGCCCCCTTCCCCTGCAACCCCATCCC
>DATEQM010000159.1:0-19864 GCA_035272605.1 Candidatus Acidiferrales bacterium
ACTGGGAGTGGCCACCGGCCGCGATCTGGCGCAGGCCTGCCGCGAGCACTATTCGCGCCGCACCGCCATCGCGCTCTGGCTGGGCGGCGAAATCGCCATTGCAGCCTGCGATTTGGCGGAGGTGCTGGGCTCGGCCGTGGCACTGCAACTGCTCTTCGGCATTCCCCTGCTCTGGGGCGTGCTGATTACCGCCTTCGACGTGCTCCTGATTCTCACGCTTCAAGGCCGCGGCTTCCGCTGGATCGAAGCCTTCGTGATCTCGTTGATCGGCGTGATTGGCCTCTGTTTCGCCTACGAGTTGCTTCTTGCCCGGCCCATCTGGGGAGCCGCGGTGAGCGGTCTGGTGCCTACCGCGGAAATCCTGCGCAACGGCGAGATGCTTTACATCGCCATCGGAATCCTCGGCGCTACCGTGATGCCGCACAACCTGTATCTCCACTCGAGCCTGGTGCAGACGCGGAGCTACCAGCAGGACCCGGCAGGCAAACGCCAGGCCATCCGCTACGGCATCCTGGATTCCTCGCTTGCGCTCGGCTTCTCCTTCTTCATCAACGCGGCCATCCTGGTGCTCGGCGCCGCTGTCTTCCACACGCGCGGAATGCACAACGTGGCGGAAATCGGGGATGCCTACAAACTGCTCAGTCCCGTGCTGGGCGCGAGCCTGGCGAGCACGCTCTTCGCCGTGGCCCTGCTGGCCTCGGGACAGAATTCCACGCTCACCGGAACGCTGGCCGGGCAGGTGGTGATGGAAGGTTTTCTGCGGTTCCGGATGCGGCCGTGGCTGCGGCGGCTGGTGACGCGGCTCGCCGCGATCATTCCCGCGGCGCTGGTCATCGGTCTGATGGGATCGAATCACGTGACCAGCCTGCTCATCCTCAGCCAGGTGATTCTGAGTCTTCAGCTCCCGTTTGCAGTGATTCCCCTCGTCCAATTCACCTCGAACCGCAAACGCATGGGCGAATTCACCAACCGCCCGGTCACGATCGCGGTGGCCTGGCTCACCGCCGCGGCGATCGTCGCGCTGAACGCTCTCCTCCTCTGGCAAATCTACCGCATGCAGTGACGCGCTGCAGTTGTAGCGCAGGGCGACCAGCCCTGCGGTTTTTCCTACGCTCGGATCGTCTGCGTCCGCCACGCCAACCCATCTCACAGTCAGTCCGATTCAGAGACCTCGGGGTCTGGATTCGGAAACCTCCGACATCGCTGCCCGAAAATAGAAACGCGCCCCGGGCGGCTCGGGGCGCGTGACGCGATTCCTCACGATCAAAGCGCTAGTGAATGGCCGAAAGCGCCTTGGCCACCTCGTCCACGTCGGGAACTGCCGGGATGTCGTAATTCTTGGCCCAGGCGATTTTCCCGTCCTTTCCCACGATGAAAATGGCGCGCCCGGTGATGCCTTTGTCCGCCAGGTACACGCCATACTGGGTCCCCACGGCGCCCCGCGGCTGGAAATCGGCCAGCAGCGGATACTGGATATTCATTTTCTCGGCGTACGCCTTGTGCGACCAGGCGCTGTCCACGCTCACGCCCAGCACCTGGGCATTGAGTTGCTCGAAACGCTTCATTTCATTCACCACGCACGCATGTTCCTGCGTGCAGGTGGGGCTCCAGTCCAGCGGGTAGAAAATCAGCACAACGGATTTCTTCCCGCGAAAATCTGCCAGCTTCACTTCCTTCATGCTCTGGTCCTTCAACGTGAATTCCGGGGCCATCTGGCCCGCAGTGACTGCCATGATTCCTCCTCCTGGTGTCCGCTGGCATAGGGGCATCCCGCCGTGGCGGGATCGTGCCCCTGCACTGGAGAATTGCGCTCGTAATCTCTCGCGGCCTCCGTATGATAGCGGAAGCTCCCGGGCGTGGCAAACCGCGCGCGGCGGGCCCCCTCGCGAAAACGAGCGTGAACGAGCTCCGCCAACTCGTGGACCGCTACCTGGACCTGGCCGGGCACTTCGGCCGCGCGGTGCCGCTCGCTTCGCTCGGCCTCGGCGAGCAGGAAACCTCGCGCCTGTTCAGCGCGCTCGACGAGGACTACCAGATCAGCCGCTACTTGAAGCTATCCCGCGAGGCAGGCCCCGAGTTCTCCATCAACGGCTTTCCCCAGACTCATGTGGCGCTCGACGAGGCCATCCGCAGCCTACTGTAAAGCGTCCTTTCGGGCCCCGCCGTGGCGGGCTCAGGATCGGCAGGGAGCCTGTCCAGCCGTCACGTCGCGGGGACGGTGACGCGGCCCAGGCGGTGCTGGAGTTGCTCGTGTTGCCGCCAGATTTCCCGGGGCAGTGTGGAGCCGAACCGCTCGAAGAACTTTCGGGTGGAGTCCAACTCCGCGCTCCAGTCGGCCGGATTCACGCGGAGGAGTTCTTCGATGGTCGCGCGAGGGATGGAGAGGCCGTCGAGCGTGAGCGCCTCCGGCGAGGGCACGTATCCGATGGGCGTTTCCACCGCATCGGCCTTGCCCTCCACCCGCTCCACAATCCACTTCAGCACGCGCACGTTTTCCCCGTAGCCCGGCCACAGATATTTTCCATCCGCGCCTTTGCGGAACCAGTTCACGTGGAAGATGCGCGGGAGCTTGGGGATTTTGCCGCCCATTTCCAACCAGTGGTCGAAGTAGCGGGCCATGTTGTAGCCGCAAAAGGGCAGCATGGCCATGGGATCGCGCCGCGTGACGCCCACTTGTCCGGTGATGGCCGCGGTGGTTTCCGACGCCATGGTGGCGGCAACGAACACGCCGTGCGGCCAGTCCCGGGCCTCGTACACCAGCGGCGCCACGCGCGCGCGGCGTCCGCCGAAAAGGAAGGCGGAAATCGGCACGCCCTCCGGATCTTCAAAGCGCGGTGAGATTGAGGGCGCCTGTTTCGCGGGTACCGTGTAGCGTGAATTCGCCTGCGCCACGGGCTCGGGGCCGCCCGTGTGCGGGCGCCCCTGCCAGTCAATCGTGCCGGCCGGCGGCGCCCCGTTGATCCCTTCCCACCATGGCTCGCCGGATGGGGTCAGGCCGACATTCGTGAAAATGGAGTTCCGATTGAGCGCGGCCATGACATTGGGATTCGTCTTGCGGTTCGTGCCCGGAGCGACCCCGAAAAAGCCCGCTTCGGGATTGATGGCCCGGAGCGTGCCGTCCGCCGCCACGTGCATCCAGGAGATATCGTCGCCGATGGTGGTGACGCGGTAGCCCTGGCTCTCCAGCGCGGAGACCATCATGGCCAGGTTTGTCTTCCCGCACGCCGATGGAAATGCCGCGGCGATGTAGGTCGTCTTCCCGGCGGGGTTGGTCAGCCCCACGATGAGCATGTGCTCCGCCATCCAGCCCTGTTCGCGCGCCATCCAGCTCGCAATGCGCAGCGCGAAGCATTTTTTCCCCAGCAGGGCATTGCCCCCGTAGCCCGAACCGATGCTCCAGATGAGTTTCTCCTCGGGGAAGTGCAGCACGTAGCGGTGGTCGGGGCTCAGATCACCCAGGGAGTGCAGCCCCGGAACAAAGTCTTCCGAGTGGCCCAGGCGGTCGAGCGCCACGCGCCCGATGCGCGCCATGATGTACATGCTGGCAACGACGTAGGCGCTGTCCGTAATCTCCACGCCGACTTTGCTGTACGGCGAATCCGCGGGTCCCATCAAATACGGCACCACGTACATTTTCCGGTCGCGCATAGCCCTGCGGAAGAGCGCCCCGGCCTTTTCCTTCGCGTCCGCGGGCGTCATCCAGTTGTTGGTCGGACCCGCGTCGGCCTGCGAGCGGGAGCAGATGAATGTGATTTGCTCGGTCCGGGCCACGTCGCTCGGGTCGCTGCGGTGCAGGTAGCAGTTCGGGTAGCTGCGCTCGTTCAGCCGGAGGAGTGTGCCGTCCGCCAGCATCCCCTCGATCAGCCGCTGGTGTTGCTGCTCCGAACCATCGCACCACACGATTTCTTTCGGTTCGGTGAGACGCGCCGATTCCTGAACCCACCGTTCGATTGGAGATGCCATTCTTCCTCCCGGACCAGCCTACTGAGGAAAGGATTCGGCTGCGGCCGCATCCCGGTGTACGTCCGACCCGCGCGCAGCCTGCACCGAAGCTGCTGGGCGTCGGACCCTTTACAGTCTGATTAGCGTATTCTTCGGAGGCGCGAATTGCAAGAAAAGGCTCCCGAGGTAAACGGAGAGGTTCAACACCGGGCAGCTCACCACGCGCCGCCCATTGCTCGCGCTTCCGGGGCCTTTTGGCTATCCTGCCGCGCCTCGTATCTCAGGACTTGATGGTAAGAACAGGGCACCGTGCCCCGCGAACCACGCCAAAAGCCTTCGTGGCGGGGATATGTCCGGACAGACTGCCCCTCTTCTTCGCGCCGATGACGATCAGATCCGCTTCCGTCACCTTGGCCACGCGCAGAATCTCCTCGACGGGCTGGCCGTAGGCCAGATGAAATTCCGGCTTGCACAGCAGCTCGGATCCCGCCGGCACCAGTTCGCGCAGTTGATTCGTGATGCGCTCTCTCTCCAGGATGGTGTCCCGATCGAAGGCATTGTCAGGATGCGGGATCACGTGCAGAAGGATGAGCTTTGACCTGTGCTCCTGCGCCAGCGCCAGCGCAAAGGTGGCCTCGCGCTCCGCTCCCGGGCCGAAGTTGGTCGCCAGCAGAATGTTCTTGAACTCCGTTTCGAACGGGGCTTCCTCTTTTACTACCGGTCCCACGGTCATAACCGGGAGCCGCGCTTGCCGGAAGATTTCTTCCGCCGACGAGCCGAACAACACCTTGAGCGGGCCGCTCATCCCGTGGGTACCCAGGACGAGCAGGTCAATCTTATACTTATCGAGCAGGCACTCGAGCGCCGGCCGGAGCGTCCCCTCTTCGATCACCACCTCATAGGGCACTCCGTAGAGACGGCCGGAATCCACCACTTCCTGCGCCTGTTTGTGGGCGATGCGCTGGAGTTCCTCGCCCATCGGCGCCCCGAGATCCGGCTCCATCACGCCGTGCCCACCGTATGTGATCACATGAGTGAGATAAATCTGCGAACCAAAGCGGCGGGCCAGTGACACCGCATAATCGAGTGCGCGGTTCGAGACCGGCGAGAAATCGGTTGCTACCATGATCCTCGCCAGAGAAACCTGCTGGCGCGCGGGGATCTTTTCTTCGATTCCAATTGTGTAGGTCATACTGCCCCCTTCGCCACCCCATTCGGCGTCGGCCGGGGGGTGCGCATCAGGCGACTTCCAATAAAGACTCTATTTCGTTTCTCCGACCGGCGCTGTGATAGCCATCACGCCAGACCCACCGTGAAATCACATCGGATATCCGGTTCCAGAGGAGGCCCTGCGCCGCCGCCTCAAACGTCCGGCATCGCGGGTGATATAGTCAGGCCATGTATGCGCGGAAGTGGATCGTGGAGCTGGAGATCGCGGGAGAACGGCGGCCGTGCCCCCTGGACTGGCTCGATTCCTTCTGCATGCGCAACTTTACCAATGCTCCAGAATTCGACGACACGTTGCCCGCCGGCGAAGGACGTCTGGAGGCCAGTTTTCGCGTGGATCCGGAGCGTTTTGCGGCCGCCCTCGGCGATTGGCTCACCAAGCGCGGGAAGGGAAACGGCCAGCCCGTGCGCGTCATTCTACGCGCGGAGTGAAAGAGAAAGGCGGCAGTAGCGCCGCCCTGTCCCTGGACAGCCATGGCACGCTGGAGTTGGTAGGGGCACGGCATGCCGTGCCCCCGCGGACTCTGGATCACGCGGGCCGCGCGACGCTTCTTGGGCGGGCGGACCACGCCGCGGAAGGCTGCAGCAGTTCTCGGATACGCGGCATTGCGGCTCGCGCGGCCGACTCGCCCGCGGCGATCAGGTCCCCAGTGCGCGAGAAATCGTCCCAGGCGAAATCCCGCACGTCCGGCGATAGCAGCACGTCGGCCGAGCGGTCCCGGCGCTGGATGGCTTGCTGCTGCATGATGGCAAATGCCCGCCACAGCACCTCGCCCATGTGTTTCGGCCGCGGCGCGGGACCCGCCATGCCCAGGTAGACCCCGATCACGCATTCCGCGCCCAGCGTCCGGGCCGCTTCCACCGGCACCGGCCCGACCAGGAAGCCGTCCACCAGCAGTCGGCCATCGAATTCCACTGGTTGGAAGAGCCCTGGATAGGCGCAGGAGGCGCGCAGTGCAATTCCCAGGTCGCCTTTGGTGAAGTAGTAGGGTTCGCCGGAGAGCAGGTCCGCGGCGCAGATGGATAACGGCAGCTTCAAGTCCTCGAAGCACTGTGCGCCGCAAAACTCGTACACGTAGCGGCTCATGCGTTCATTCGAGGCCAAGCCGAAACGCGACAGGCTCCAGCGCGCAAAATCACGAAACGAAGTGGAAATCGCCCGGCGGGAAATGGCTTCTAGCGACGCCCCGCTGGCGTAGGCTGCGGCAATCAGGCCCCCCACGCTGGTCCCCGAGAGGCAATCCACCTGGATGCCTTCGGCCTCCAGCACGCGCAGCGCTCCCAGATGCGCGATACCCCGCGCAAAGCCGCCGCCCAGCGCCAGCCCGATGCGCGGCGGGCGCACGGGCTCCAGCGGCGCGCCACGCGCGAATTCGCGGATGCGGCGCAGGCTGTTGCGGAAGAACTCTTTCACGTCACCTTTGCTCATTCCGACTTTGTCTTCGTGCCCGGGCACCGGCCGGGCCGCGGAGATTGCGCACACCCCGTGTTCCAGCCTCTTTGATGCTATCCCGGGCGGCTTCGGCTGCCAACTGTGCTCTGTGGGTCTATAATCCAAGCCGCTGGCAGGCACTACGCCGGAACTTTTTCCTCGTGTCGGCTGCTTGGCTACGCAACCCGGAGGCACCGCGTGAACGCTGGAATTCGAAAGGTCGCAGTCTTGGGCGCCGGAACGATGGGCGCCCGCATCGCCGCGCACTTGGCGAATGCGGGGGTGCCCTGTTACCTGCTCGACATCCGCCCGGCGGAGCTGACCGCGGAGGAAGCGGGGCGAAAGCTCACCGCAGACTCGCCCGAAGTGCGCAATCGGATCGTCCGCGCGGGATTCGAAGCGGCCAAGAAGGCCCGCCCGGCCGCGTTTTTCACCCCGGAAAACGCCCGCCTCATCACCATCGGCAATTTCGACGACAACTTGGCCTGGTGCGCCGAGGCCGATTGGATCATCGAGGTCGTGGCGGAAAACCTGGAGATCAAACGGAAGCTGCTGGAGCGCGTCGAGCAGCACCGCCGCCCGGGCACCTTTGTCACCACGAACACCTCGGGACTGCCCGTCCGCCTGATTGCCGAGGGCCGCTCCGAAGATTTCCGGCAGCACTGGGCCGGCACGCACTTTTTCAATCCCCCGCGCTACATGAAGCTCGTCGAGCTGATCCCCGGGCCGGATACGCGCAGGGAGACGCTCGCAAGGCTCGGCGAGTTCTGTGATCGCGCGCTCGGGAAGGGCGTGGTGGTGGCGAAAGATACGCCCAACTTCATCGCCAACCGCATCGGCACCTTCTCGATGCTCAACGTGCTCGCTCTGATGCAGGAACTCGACATGACCGTCGAGGAGGTGGATGCGTGCACCGGCCCGGCCGTGGGCTGGCCGAAATCGGCCACCTTCCGCACCGCGGATATCGTCGGGCTGGACGTGCTCACCCACGTGGTCCGCAACATCTACGAAACCGCGGCGGGCGACGAGATGCGCGACCGCTACCGCGTGCCCGCTCTGGTTGACGACATGATGAAGCGCGGCTGGCTGGGCGAAAAGACCGGCAGCGGTTTTTACAAGCGCGTGAAGGGCGGTGAGGGGAAGGAAATCCTGACCCTCGACTGGAAGACCATGGAATACCGGCCGCGGGCCAAGCCGCGCTTCGGCTCCATCGAGGCGGGCAAGGCCATTGACGACACGCGCGAGCGGCTCCGCGAACTGCTCGCGCCGGCCCTCGCCGGCCGCGACGGCGACAAGGGCGCGCGCTTCCTGTGGCGCTCCATTTCCGAAATGTGCCTGTACGCGGCGCGGCGCATTCCGGAAATCTCCGACAGCCTGTTGGATGTGGACCGCGCCATGCGCTGGGGTTTTGCCTGGGAGATGGGCCCGTTCCAGATCTGGGACGCGGCGGGCGTCGAGACCATGGCGCGGCGCATCGAGGCGGAAAAACGGCCGCTGCCGCCGCTCGTCACCGGGCTGCTCGCGTCCAGGCGCAAGTCGTTCTATCGCTCCGACGCCGGCCGCACCTTCTATTTCGATCTGGCTACGAAGGGCGAGCGTGAGGAGACGCTCCCGGCGGGCGTGATTGTGCTCGACCGGCTGCGCCAGGCCGGGCGCGTGGTGGAGAAAAACGCGGGCGCCAGCCTGGTGGACCTGGGCGACGGTGTGGTCTGTTGCGAATTCCATTCCAAGATGAATTCCATCGGCGCGGACACGGTGCAGATGCTGCACGCCGGCCTCAAGCGGCTGAAGACCGATTTCGACGCCATGGTCGTGGCCAACCAGGCCTCAAACTTCTGCGTGGGCGCGAACCTGATGATGATCCTGATGCTCGCGCAGGAGCAGGAGTGGGACGAGGTGCATCTGGCCGTGAGGCAATTCCAGCAGGTGAACCTCGCGTTGAAGCACTCGCCGAAGCCGGTAGTTGTGGCGCCGTTCGGCATGTCGCTCGGCGGCGGCTGCGAGATTCCCCTGCACGCGGCGCGCGTCCAGGCCGCGGCGGAAACGTACCTCGGGCTCGTGGAAGTGGGCGTGGGGCTGATCCCCGCGGGCGGCGGCACCAAGGAAATGCTGGTCCGCGCGGGCGAGCATGCGCGCAGCGTAAATCCCGCCGGCGGAGAAGGCTCCGACCTGGATTTGTTCCATGCGCTCAAGCCCGTGTTCGAGCAGATCGCCATGGCCAAGGTGGCCACCAGCGCGGAAGAGGCGCGCGCCCTCGGCTACCTCCGGCCCGGCGACGGAATCAGCATGAACAAGGACCGGCAAGTGGCCGATGCAAAGGCCGCGGCGCTCGAACTGGTGCGCGAAGGCTACCGTCCGGCGCACCCTTCGCCCACCGAGCCGTCCATCCGCGTGCTGGGCGAGCAGTTCCTGGCCGGCGCAAAGCTCGCGATTCACATGATGCTGCGCGGGGCCTTCGTTTCGGAATACGACGCGGTGGTGGCACGCAAACTCGCGAACATCCTGGCGGGCGGCCCGCTTTCCGCACCTCAGCTGGTGAGCGAGCAGTACGTGCTCGACCTCGAACGCGAGGCGTTCGTGAGCCTGTGCGGCGAGAAGAAAACGCTCGAGCGCATGGCGCACACGCTCAAGACGGGGAAGCCGCTGAGGAATTGACGTAAATTGCGTTTGCCCCGCGTCGCAGCAACTCAGCGTCAGGTGGCCGCACGATGCTGCGCGACGCTCAACACGTTGCCGTCCGGATCCTTGAACCAAGCGACCATGTCGCCACCGGGCGCGGTCCAGATGCCGCGTTCGCGGTCCTGGACGAACGGGTACTTCTGGAATTCAACGCCGCGCTTCTGGAGCCAGCCGACCACGGCTTCGATGTCCCCCACTTCCCAGCCCAGCATGGTGCTCTGGAGCGGCGTGAAATTCGGCATCTTGGAAATGCGCACCATGTTTTCTCCGGCGCGCAGGGCCAAGGCAAACTGGTCGTGGCTCACAAATCGAAGGCCCAGCTTGCCCCCATAAAACGCCCGGGCCTTGTCGTAGTCCTCGGTGAGCACAAACCCCATCATCTTTGCTGAACTCAGCATCCTCTCCTCCTCGACCAGGTTGACTGCCTGCGGCATCGCATTCCGGCCATTCGTTCGCCTGCACGGCTTCCAATATCGCTTGCTCGGCTTGGGTGCTCTCGTTATTGTGACAAGGAATGTCGGATAAGTGCCACAGCGTCCTGCCCAAACGCTGCGGCCACACTCCCCTGAATTCTCGCAGCCAGGAGGGAAGCAGTCGGGATATAATTGCTGCAATCGGAATATATCTGATCCGCGTGGAGAGGTTTACATGAGGTTCTATTCCTTTCAGATTGTGATCGAGAAGGAGCCCGAGGACGAGGGGTACCTGGCCTATATCCCCACCTTGCCCGGGTGCTTCAGCAACGGAAAGACGATTGAGGACGCGAAGCGCAATATCCGCGAGGCCGTCGAACAACAATTGGCGTCCATGCTGGCCCACGCTCAGCCGGTTCCCCAGCACGACAGCTTGGTCCACGTAGAGGAGTTGAGCGTCGGAATTCCTGAATGACCCGAATGCCGTAGGTGACGGCGCGGGAATTGGTGCGCTTTCTGCGCGCCCAGGGATTCGTGGAAGACCGGCAGGCAGGAAGTCACCTGACTCTGTGGAGTGAAGAGCGAAGGGTTTCCGTAACCATTCCTGTACACACGGGCTGCGACATTGGGCGCGGCTTGGCCGTCCGCCTTCTCAAAGATGCGGGGTTCACAGTCGAAGAATATCTTCGACTGCGTTGAGGTTTGGGCCGCCTTCTTTGACGAATTGCTGTACAGGAATCTCCGGTTCGTTTGGACGCCAAACCTCGAGTCGCCTACCGCCGTTCGGCCGTCATTTCCTCCTGCTTAAGCGGAACGTGACGTTCAGGGACGAGAAAACGATTTGCGCGGCAGTTTTTCGTCGCGCATGGCCAGATTGTAGATGAACGTTGCGGCCACGGCTGCGGACTGCTTCAGGTCGTCTTCCAGCACGTGGTCATACACGTCCATGTTCGTGTGCGGGGCGCGTGTGTTCGTGCCTTCCATGTAATCGCGGAGGAATTGGAAGCCCGGCAGGCCAATCTCATCAAAGGGGATGTGATCCGTGGCCCCGATATTGGCTATGGTAAGCGTGGAGGCGTCCAGGTCCTGGAGCGGCCCGAGCCAGGCGCGAAATATCGGCCTGACCGCCTCGTTGCCCTGCAGGTAGACTCCCCGGATTCGTCCCGTGCCGTAGTCCAGGTTGAAATACCCGGCGAAGGATTCGTATTCCGGCTGGAACTCGAATCGCGGGCGCGTGGATGAGCCTTCCGGCGGTGGAATCTTCCGGCCGAGATGCGCGGCGACGTAGGCGCGCGAGCCGAGACTCCCCTGCTCCTCCGCGGACCAAAGGCCGATGCGGATTGTGCGCCGGGGGTGCGGCGCGAGCGACTGGAGAATGCGCATGACTTCGAGGGCGGTGGCGGCGCCGGCGGCATTGTCGGTCGCGCCCGTGCCGGCGTGCCAGGAGTCGAGCGAGCCGCCGATCATGGCCACTTCCTCTTTTCGATCAGTCCCAGGAATTTCCGCGATCACGTTGTAACTCATGGGATCGTCTTCGTAGAAACGGGCGGAGAAGTTCACTTCCAGTTGCACGGGGATTCCCCGAGCCAGCAACCGGATGATCCGGTTGTAGTGTTCGGCAGCCACCACGGCCTGCGGCAAAATGGCCGGCTTGCGGAGGTCCCAGGCGTGCATCCGCTGGTCGAACGCTACGTCGGGCGGATAGGGAACCGTGGCCTCCGTCACGTAGACGGTGCCCGCATCGCGATACGCCGGTTGCAATACCACCGCCGCGCCTTCGGATTCGAGGAGCTGCCATTTTCGGTAGTTGAGTTCCTGCGCCGCTCGCTGTTCAGGTGTGAATTGAAACGGTTGAGGCTCGGATGGCGGCGGCTGGGAATTGGCGAGCCGCAGCAGTTCTTCATCGGTTTGCCGGTGCGCCTGCGGCTCGAACAGCGGGTCCACGCGGCGCGCGGCTGAGAACAGGACGATCTTGCCTCTGAGTTTCCCTCTGTATTTTTCCAGATCCGCCGCTGAGTTTGCGTTCAGGAAAACCACCTCGCCCCGGACCGTCCCCTCGGTGCTGGGACTCCAGGCCTTCGGATAGGCGATGAGCGGAGAAAACGCCGGCGCAATCATGTTGGCGGTAAATCTTTCGAGCGTCCAACCGCGGCCAAATGGTCCCCAGGCTTCGAGGTGAGCGTTCGCAAGTCCCCATTCGTGGAGCTTTCCGCGCGCATACTCCTGGGCTTTTCTAAGATTCGGCGAGCCGGTAAGCCGTGGGCCGTCAACGTCGGAGAGGTAGCCCAGCATTTCCATGATTTGCGAGTGGTGCAGGGCTTCCGCCTTAATTTTCTCGATCATCGCCAGGTCGATTTTTTCAGGCGAATTCTGGCCGTAGGTCGCGAACGAGTTAGCCAGCAGAAGAATGGCAATCACAGCGGAGATGTGCCGTGCACGAAGGTGATCAGGATTCGTTTTGCGCAATTCGGTTCCCTCCAGACTCAGCGCTGAGCAGGAGCAGCTCTGTGTTCGTCCTCTTTTCCACCCTGCAGCGGTGCGCGGCGTGGCGGGTCCGCGGCGGGCTCAGACCTGCGAGCAGGACGCGGCCCAATCGGGAAATGTTAACGAAGGCCGCGCCTAAGAGCAGGCTCCTCAGGCCCGCCCCTCGGTGGAGAAACGCTTGCAGTTTCGAGCGCCCTGGTCGCGGGGTGATCGCTCGTTCCATTTGCATCGGAGCGGCTCCGCATGAAAAGATGATGGGCATGAAAAAACCTCTATTGGCATTTTTATGTATTTTCGGAATGGGGATGGCGCTTGCCGTCAGGCCCGCCGCGGCGCAGGGCGCCACACCCGCGCAGGCCTCGCAGGCGCCTACACTGAATCCGCACGCTACGCCGGGGACGCCGAGCCAGCCAAGCTCGACGTTCAAGAGCCAGAAGGACGAGGTCAGCTATGCTCTGGGGTTGAACTGGGGAAACAACCTGCGAAGGGAATCGGTGGAGGTTGACCCCGATCTCGTCTTGCAGGGCCTGAAGGACGCCCTGGCCGGCGGCAAGACCCAGATTACCGACGAGGAAGCACGCGCCGCGCTGGTGCGATTGCAGAACGACCTCAGGACCAGGGATGAAGCGAGGATGCGCGAGGAGGCCGAGAAAAACCGGGCAGCAGGTGATGCCTATCGAGCGGCCAACAAGGCCAAAGAAGGCGTGGTCACTCTGCCGAGCGGGCTCCAGTACAAAATCCTGACCGCGGGCACCGGACCCAAGCCCACCGTGAGCGACAAGGTGACCTGCAATTATCGCGGCAGTCTGATTGATGGCACCGAGTTTGACAGCTCGTACAAACGCGGCGAACCCGCGACCTTTCCGGTCGGCGGAGTCATCAAGGGCTGGACGGAGGCGCTGCAGCTCATGCCGGTGGGATCCAAATGGCAGCTCGTGATTCCTCCCGATCTGGCTTACGGAGTGAACGGCAAAGGGGGAGTCATCCCGCCGAATGCCACCCTCGTCTTCGAAGTCGAGCTGATCTCGATCGCAGTGAATCAGCCGGGGCAAGGCCCCAACCCTCGATAGGTCAGCCCCGTAAAGCTCGGGGCAGGCTGCTGTGAGTCGCCGCGCATCCGGTGCCTGGCGTAGAATCGGCGTGCTTGCCTGTTGCGGATGAATTCGACCGTCTGCGCGTGGTGCTAGTGCGCACCCGCAACCCCCTGAACATGGGCGCGGCTGCGCGGGCCATGAGCAACTTCGGATTTTCGCGCCTGCGCATGGTGAATCCCTACAAGGCAGGGTTTCGCGAGGCGCGATCCGCAGTGGGCGCGGCGGCCGTCCTGGCCGCAGCGGAAGAATACAAGACGGTGGCCGATGCGGTGGCCGATTGCACCCTGGTGGTGGGTACTTCGGCGGTCGGGCGCCGGGAATTGCATCACTCGCTGCGACGGCTGGAGGAGGGCGCCCGCCTGATCCGCCGGCGGCTGCGGTCCAGCCGCGTGGCTCTGCTGTTCGGCTCGGAAAAAACCGGCCTCTCGAATTCCGAACTGAGCCACTGCCACTGGGTTTTGCGCATTCCCACGATTTCACAGAACATTTCCATGAACCTGGGGCAGGCGGTGGCGGTGTGTCTTTTCGAGCTGGTTCGCCAGGCGAGGCCGGCCCCAGCGACGGAGCAGGCGCCGCCCGCCACGTCCGCCGAAGTGGAGCGCATCACTGCCATGCTGTTGGACGCTTTGCGCGCCTGCGGATATCTCGAGCCGCGCGGCGCGGCGATGGCGGAGGAGAAAGTGCGCCGGCTGGTGCGGCGTCTGAATCTGCGGGCAGGCGACGCGGAAGTGTGGCTGGGCATGTGGCGGCAGATCGTGTGGAAATTGCGCGAGCAAAAGGAAACGGGAGGCTAGGAATCCCCCGCCGTTGCCGCGCGGGCGTTTGTGGAAACCTTTGTGTCGCGGCCCACGTAGTGTATCTTCTCACCCGGTTTGCAGGTTTTCCTTAGCTCGATCCTGGAAAGACCTCAGGGGGTTGCTCATGAAAGCTTCGAAGATGCGTGGTGGCCTGCGCGCGCTGGCCGTGGCCGCCCTGCTGCTCGCTGCGGCTATCTGCGCGTTTCGCGTTGCGGAGCGCCAGGCGGCGGCAGACGAGCCGCGCTACTTCGCCATCCGCAACGTAAAGGTTGTGCCCGTGTCCGGGCCGCCCCTGGAAGGCGCCACTGTGGTGATCGCGAACGGATTGATCGCCGCAGTGGGAAAAGATGTGCCTGTTCCTGCTGAAGCCTGGGTGATTGACGGCAAAGGCCTGACCGTTTACCCCGGCCTCGTGGACGCACTCACCGACGTGGGACTGGGCGCCGCGGAGGCACCAACGCCGCCGGCTGGCGCTGGCCCTGGGCGCGGGCGGCCAGCCGGGCCGGTATCGCCGGCGATGCTCTCCAAGGGGCCGCAGGACCGTCCCGCTTCGACTCCCTGGGTGGACGCTGCCGATGAGTTGAATGTCGGCGACAAGAAAATCGAGACGTGGCGCTCCGGTGGATTCACCACCGCGCTCACCGCGCCGAAGACGGGCCTTTTTCCGGGGCAGGGCGCGGTGATTGATTTGGCTGGCGAGCGGCCGGGTGATCTGGTGGTGAAGCCGTCGGCCACGGTGCAGCTCACGTTGAACGCGCCGGGTGGATTCTCGGGTTTTCCCGGCTCGCTGATGGGCGCGATTTCTTACATCCGCCAGGTTTTCCTGGACGAGCAGCAGGATGTGGCGGCGCAGGCCGTCTATGGTGCCGACGTGCGGGCCAACGAGCGGCCGGAATACGACCGCGTGCTGCGCGCCCTCGAGGTGGCCCAGCGCGCAGGCGAGCCGGTGCTGATTCCCGCCACTACCCCGCCGCAGATTCTTCGCGGGATCTGGCTGGCGGAACAGATCAAGACGCGCCCGTTCCTCTACGGCGTGCAGCAGGGCTACGCCGTGGCGGACGCGCTCGCGGCCAACAAGGTTGTGGCCCTGGTGGACGCGAAGTGGCCGGTCAGAGAAAAGGATGCCGACCCGGACGCCGAGGAGTCGCTGCGCACTCTGCGCATCCGCGACCGCGCTCCGGGAACTCCCGCGGCGCTGGCCAAGGCCGGCGTGACGTTTGCCTTCTATGACGGCGGGCTCGCTGGGCCGAAGGAGATGCTGAAGAACGTGAAGAAGGCGATTGACGCGGGACTCGCTCCGGACGCGGCGCTGCGCGCGCTCACCCTCTCCCCGGCGGAGATTTACGGCCTGGCCGACCGGCTGGGCAGCATCGAGCCGGGGAAGATCGCCAATCTCGTGGTGGCCGACGGCGACCTGTTCGGCGAGAAAACGAAGATCAAGTACGTATTCGTGGATGGGCGGAGGTTCGAAATCAAGGAGCCCGAGAAACCCAAGGAGCCGCCCAAGGGCGACCTCAGCGGGAAGTGGACCATCTCGTTTGCCACGGAGCAGGGCGCGCAGCAGGCTTCCGCTGAACTGGTCATGGCGCCCGGCGGAGAAGTTACCGGAACGGTCACCCATCCCTTTGGCACTTCCCCGGTCACCACCGGCTACCTCAGCGCCAACGCATTCTCCATCACCATTTCCGCGGACAGGGGATCCGGCCCGCAGGACTTCACGCTTTCCGGCGCGCTGGAAGGCAGCAATCTGAAAGGGACGATCAGTGGTTCCAATTTTTCCGCGGATTTCACCGGCACGCGACCGGGACCGAGCCTGGGCGGGACCGCAGGGCTCCAGGAGGACGACCATGAATAGGCAGAATCCGCTCGGAACAGTCCTCTTCTTGGGCCTGACGTCGTGTCTGGCGGTCACCTTCGGGGCGTCCCGCGCCGCGGCGCAAGAGTCCGGCGTGACGGTAATCAAGAACGCCACCATCCTCACGGTCACGAAAGGCACCATCGAACACGGGTCGATTCTGATCCGCGACGGCAAGATCGCCGAGGTCGGGAAAAACGTAAAGGAGCCCGCCGGCGCCACCGTGATTGACGCCTCCGGAATGTTCGTCACCCCCGGAATCATTGACTGCCATTCGCACATCGCGGTGGAGGGCAGTGTGAACGAAGGCAGCGTGGCCGTCAGCTCCATGGTCAGCGTCGGCGACGTCTTGAATCCCGACGACATCGAGATTTATCGCGACCTAGCCGGCGGCGTGACCGTGGCCCACGTGCTTCATGGCAGCGCCAATCCCATCGGGGGACAGAACCAGTTGATCAAGCTCCGCTGGGGAAAGACGGCGAGCGAGCTCAAGTTTGAGGGCGCGCCGCTCAGCATCAAGTTCGCCCTGGGCGAAAACCCCAAGCGCAGCAATTTCCAGCCGCCGCCGGGCATCCCGCAGCGGTATCCGGAAAGCCGCATGGGCGTCATGGACGTGATCCGCCAGGCCTTTGTGGACGCCCGGGAATACAAGAAAACCTGGGACGAGTACAACCGGCGCGTGGCTGCGGGAGACAAGAACGCGATTCCGCCGCGCCGCAACCTCAAGCTCGACCCGCTGGTCGAGGTCTTGGAAGGGAAGCGCTGGGTTCACGCGCACTCCTACCGCGCCGACGAGATCCTCCAGTTGATGCTGCTGGCCGACGAGTTCGGTTTCCGCGTGCGCACCTTCCAGCACGTGCTGGAAGGCTATCGCGTGGCGGACGAGATGGCCAAGCACGGCGCGGGCGGCTCGACCTTTTCCGACTGGTGGGCCTACAAGATGGAGGCCTACGAGGCCATTCCTTACAACGCCGCAATGATGACGCGCCGCGGCGTGATCGTCTCCATCAATTCGGACGACGCGGAGGAAGCGCGCCACCTGAACCAGGAAGCGGCGAAGTCCATGAAGTACGGCGGGCTGACCGAAAACGAGGCGCTGCGGCTGGTCACCATCAATCCTGCCATTCAACTCGGGATCGACATGCGCGTCGGCTCCATCGAGACGGGCAAGGACGCCGACCTGGTGATTTACAACCATCCCCCGCTCAGCGTCTACGCCGTGCCGCAGAAAGTGTTCATTGACGGTCACCTCTATTTCGACCGCGAAAAAGATCTGGCCATGCGCGTCGAAAATGAGAAAGAACGCAAGGCGCTGATCGAGAAGGAAAAGAAGGCCGCGGAGGCGGAAAAGAAGCCCGGCGAGGGCAAGGGCGGAGCGGAAAAGAAGCCCGGTGCGGGCGCGCCTCCCTCCAAAGAAGCGAAACCCAAAGAGCCGGTAAAGCCGCCGCAGGATGTACAGGCAGCTTCCACCGGGCTCGACTGAGGCGGGAACACGACCATGCATAGAACCCATCCATTTACTCGAAAGAATTATTTGACGGTGTTCGCCGCGCTGGCACTCACCGCGTTTGCCGTCCTGCCCGCGCCCGGGCAGGAGAAATCCAAAGAGAAACCGCGGGCCGGGGAGAGGACCTACGCCATCCGCGGAGCGAAAATTACAACGCTCGCGGGCCCAGTCATCGAGAAAGGGAACATCGTGATGCGCGGCGGCCGCATCGTGGCCATTGGCGCGGACGCGGCCATTCCGGCCGATGCGGAAGTGCTCGACGCGGCGGGGCTCGAAGCCTATCCCGGCATGTTCGACGCCGTCGACCAGGCGGGGCTGCAGGAGGTGGGCGCGGTCGCGGCCACCGTGGACTCGCACGAGTTGGGCGAATTCAATCCGCAGCTCGTTGCGGCCACCGCAGTGCATCCCGCCAGCGCACATATCCCCGTGATCCGGGCGGCGGGAATCACCCACGTGGTTTCGGGGCCGGACGCCGGTGGTTTCGGCGGAGGCGGCGGGTTCATTCTCGGGCAGGCCTCGGTAATCAACCTGTCCGGATGGACGATCGGGGAGATGCTGGTGCGGAAGTCGGCGGCCATGGTGGTGAATTGGCCCGGCCTGAACACCCGCACGTTTGATTTCAGCACCTTCAGCTTCAAGGAAAAGCCGTTTGCCGAGGCCAAGAAGGAGTACGACAAGAAAGTCCAGGATCTCACCGACTTTTTCGAAGAAGCGCGGCATTACCAGCAGGCCGTAGAGAAGGGCTCGGCGCAGAATTACGTGCGCGACCTCAAGTTCGAGGCCATGATCCCGGTGCTCAAGGGCGAGCTGCCCCTGCTCGTGCTCGCCGACCGCGCCCACGAGATTCGCGCCGCCGTAGAGTTCTGCGACAAGCAGAAAGTCCGCATGATCCTGGGCCACGGGGCGGACTCGCTGAAGGTGAAGGACCTGCTGAAGGCGCACAATATCCCGGTGATCCTGGGGCCGACGATGCGCCTCTCGCAGAACGAGGACGATCCCTACGACAAGTTTTTCACCCTCCCCTCGGATTTGCAGAAGGCGGGAATCCGTTTTGCGATTGCCTCCTACGGTTTGGAGTTCGTGCGCCGGCTGCCGCAGCAGGCCGGGAACGCGGTGGCCTATGGGTTGTCGTATGACGACGGGCTGAAGGCCATCACGCTCTATCCGGCGCAAATCCTGGGGCTGGACAAGGACCTGGGCACTCTCGAAAAGGGTAAGATCGCGAACATCATGATTACCAATGGCGACCCGCTCGAGATGCGCACCGAAGTGAAGCACCTGTACATCGACGGCAAGCCCACTTCCACCGACAACAAGCACAGGCAACTATACGAAAAATACAGCAAGCGGCCGTAGACCGGGCTGACTCCGCGCGGGTTTCCGGCCTGCCCCGTTTTCACGTTCCCAGCGGCTGCTGGCGAGCGTGCCCTCGGCCGGAACCGGATCGCCGCGGCGGCCGGCGACCAATGCCTGCCTCTCGGTCTGCTATCCTATTGGCTCACGATCACGTCCTTCGGCAATGACATCCGAAGACTTCGCGGGCCAGGCGCGAAAGAAGAAGTAAGATGAACTCGCTCCTTCGATTCTTTTTCAGTCCCCCGCGGGGCCCAGCGAGCATCCTGCTCATCCGGCTGGCGGTCGGGTTGATCTTCTTCACCCAGGGGATACTCAAGTTCACTGACCCGAATATGGGCGTGGTGCGTTTCACGCGCATTGGCTTCCCGTACCCATATTTCACGGCGCATTTCGTGGGGGGTTTTGAAATCGTGTGCGGCCTCTGCGTGCTGCTCGGCCTCTGGACGCGGCTGACGGCCGTTCCGCTGTTCGTGGTGATCACCACGGCCATCGCCACCACGAAAGTCCCGGAAGTCTTTCGCGCTAACCAGGGCTTTTGGTTCATGGTCAGCGATGCCCGCACCGACTTCGCCATGTTTTGCTCGCTGCTCTTCCTGATTGCCGCGGGTGGCGGGGACTGGGCTCTGGACGCGCGGCGAACGCCGGAAAAGACCGCGGGAAGATTGCCCTGACACACTTTGCAAAGTCGCGGCGCGGATTTCTGAAGGCCACCGGCCTGGCAGCGGGAGCCTGTTGGCTCGCTCCCCGGGACATCCTTGCCGGCGCGACGATGCCGGTTCCGCGCGGCGGACCGGCGGCCCCGCCAAGCGAGTCCGCTCCGGCAGACTACACGCTGCGGATCGCAGCTTCTCCTGTCGAGATCGCGCCCAACCGCATCATTTCCCTCATTACCTACAACGGGCATTTTCCTGGCCCACTGCTCCGGCTCACAGAAGGCCGGCAGGTCATCGTGGACGTGTTCAACGATAGCGATACGCCCGAGCAACTGCACTGGCATGGCCAAAATATCCCGACCGACGTGGATGGCGCCGCCGAGGAGGGAACGCCGTACATTCCCGCGCATGGCCTGCGGCGCGTC
>DATEQM010000160.1:0-6050 GCA_035272605.1 Candidatus Acidiferrales bacterium
ATCACCCTCGAGGACGAGCGCACGGACAAGAAGACCGAGTTCCGCTTCACCGGCGGCATCAGCGAATTCGTGAAGCACCTGAACCGCGGCAAGAGCACGCTGCACGATTCCCCCATCTACATCGAGGGCAAGCGCGACAACGTGGAGATGGAAATCGCCGTCCAGTACAACGACGGCTACACGGAGAACGTCTTCTCCTTCGCCAACACCATCAACACCGTGGACGGCGGCACGCACCTGGCCGGGTTCCGTACCGGCCTTTCCCGCACCATTATTTCCTACGCCAATTCCTTCGGCATGATGAAGGGCGATAAGGACGAAATCACCATCACCGGCGACGACGTGCGCGAAGGGCTGGTCGGCGTGGTTTCCGTCAAGCTCCCGCAGCCCCAGTTCGAAGGCCAGACCAAGGGCAAGCTGAACAGCGACATCAAGGGCCGCGTCGAGCAGCTCGTCAACGAGAAACTGGGCGAATACTTCGACAAGCACACCACCGTCGGCCGCCGCATCATCTCCAAGTGCATTGACGCCGCGCGCGCCCGCGAGGCCGCGCGAAAGGCACGCGAGCTCACCCGCCGCAAGTCCGCCATGGACTCCAGCGGCCTGCCCGGGAAGCTGGCCGATTGCCAGGAGCGCGACCCCGCCCGCTGCGAGCTGTTCATCGTCGAGGGCGAATCCGCCGGAGGCTCGGCCAAGGGCGGCCGCGACCGCCGTTACCAGGCCATCCTCCCCCTTAAGGGCAAGATCCTGAACGTGGAGAAGGCCCGCTACGACAAGATGCTGGGCCACGAGGAAATCCGCTGCATCATCACCGCGCTGGGCACCGGCATCGGCAAGGAAGATTTCGATCCCGCCAAGCTGCGCTATCACAAAGTGATCCTGATGACCGACGCGGACGTGGACGGCAGCCACATCCGCACGCTCCTGCTCACCTTCTTCTTCCGCCACATGAAGGAGCTCATCGACCGCGAGCACATCTACATCGCCCAGCCGCCGCTTTTCCGCGTCAAGCGCGGCAAGGTGGACCGCTACATCCGCGACGAGAAGACCTTCAACCGCGAGCTGATGAACCGCGCCGCTGAAGACCACACGGTGAGGATCACGGGCGGCTCGCTTTCCGGCGCCGCGCTCGCCCAGTTCTTGTTAAACGTGCAGGAATACGACCAGCTGGCCGCGAAACTGGCGCGCAAACTGGGCGATGCACGCGTGGTCGAGCTCGTAGCGGCCTCCGACCTGGAAAAGAAAGCCGACTTCGAAACCAAGAAGGCGCTCGAGAAACTCGAGGCCGCCATCGAGAGGGCCAAGATCAAGACGGAAACGAAGATTGCCTGGGACGAAGAGCACAGCCTTTACGAGCTGTTGGTAGGCAGCGGCACGGGGATCCACAAGATGAGCTGGGCCCTGGCTTCCACTCCGGAATACAAGCGCTTGCACGCGCTGCACGCGATCATGAAGGAATACGACCGGCCGCCGTTCACCATCTCCACCAACGGCACCAAAGTGGCCAAAGAGACTGCCACGGAAGTCCTCCACCATGTGCTCGAAGAGGCCAAGAAGGACTTTGCCGTCACCCGCTTCAAGGGCCTGGGCGAAATGAATCCCGAGCAGCTCTGGGAAACCACCATGAACGCGGATACGCGCACGCTCCTGAAGGTGCGCCTGGAAGACGCCGTCGCCGCCGACGAAATTTTCACCACGCTCATGGGCGAAAACGTCGAACAGCGCCGCAAATTCATCGAAGAAAACGCTCTCGACGTGCGCAATCTGGATATCTGATCACCGATGAAAGAAACCGAAGCAACGGGCAGTCCGTATCGCACCGCGGTGCGCTGGGGATTGCTGCTCGCGGGGCTGGTGACCGCGGCATTGCGCGTTCCGGAGCTGAGCCGCTATTACCTGCAGTGGCGCGCGCTCATCGGAAGCGATGCTTCCGCCGCGGCGGCCTACAGGACGTATTTCGAGGTCGAAGCGGCCATCACCCTCTTCGTCGTGGCCATGGCCGCCGTGCTGTTTTACGCGCTGCGTCCCCGGCCGAAGAAGACGGAGTGATTCACCAACTGAGCTGGGCGACGCTGCCGGGGCTGCGAGGCCTCGCGTGCAGCGGCTTCCGCGCAGTGCCCACGGCGACACCGGACATCGAGCGCGGCGTGGCCGTCGATTTTGCCTCGGAAGCGGCGCGCGACGCATTTGTCCGGCGCCTCGAGGAGCATTTCGCCGCCCAGCGCTTTTCCAACGCTGCCGCGGCGTTTGAGGCGGTAAAGGCGGTGGCGCTGGAGTGGGCGCGAGATCAGCGCACGTAGGGCACGGCATGCCGTGCCCTGCATCACCGGGTCGTATCGCAGGCCGCGATCCTTCCGCGATTTTCGTTTTTCGAGTTTCGATTTTCGCTTCACGGAGTGACAGATGGCGGATGAGAAGAACACCTCGGTAATGATCCCGGTAGACGTTGAAGTCGAGATGCGCAAGTCGTACCTCGACTACGCCATGAGCGTGATCATCGGGCGCGCCCTGCCCGACGTGCGCGACGGGTTGAAGCCTGTCCATCGCCGCATCCTCTACGGCATGTACGAGCTGGGCCTCACCGCCGGCAAGCCCTACCGCAAATGCGCCAAGATCGTCGGCGAAGTCCTGGGGAAATTCCATCCGCATGGCGACACGCCCGTCTACGACGCGCTCGTGCGCATGGCCCAGCCCTTCAACATGCGCTACCCGCTGGTGGACGGCCAGGGGAATTACGGCTCGGTGGACGGCGACCCGCCCGCGGCCATGCGGTACACGGAAGCCCGGCTGGCGCGCATTGCGGAGGAAATGCTCTCCGACATCGAGAAAGAAACGGTTGATTTCATCCCCAACTTCGACGAGAGCACGGCCGAGCCCACCGTCCTGCCCACGCGCATTCCCAACCTGCTGGTGAACGGGGCCAGCGGCATCGCCGTGGGCATGGCCACGAATATTCCTCCGCACAACCTGCGCGAGGTGATTGACGCCGCCGTGCTGCTCGTGGAGAAACCCGACGCCTCGCTCAAGGAAGTGATGAAGATCGTGCCCGGGCCGGATTTTCCCACCGGCGGCTACATCAGCGGGCGCGAGGGCATCGCCCAGGCCTACAAGACGGGGCGCGGCACGTTTGTGATGCGCGCGAAAGCGGCCATTGAGCAGAAGTCAAAAGACCGCGAAGACATCGTCATCACGGAAATCCCTTACCAGGTGAACAAATCGCGCCTGATCGCCCACATCGCCGAGCTCGTGCAACTCAAGAAAATCGACGGCATCGCCGACGTCCGCGACGAGTCCGACCGCGAGGGCATGCGCATCGTCGTCGAGGTGAAGCGCGGCGAGGAACCCAAGCTCGTCCTCAACAATCTGTTCAAGCAGACCCAGATGCAGGAGTCCTACGGGATGATCCTGCTGGCCATCGTGGGCGGGCAGCCACGCACAATGGGGCTCGTGGAGCTGCTCCGCCACTTCGTCGAGCACCGCCGCGAAGTGGTGCTCCGCCGCACGCGCTACGACCTGCGCAAGGCCCGCGAGCGCGAGCACATTCTGGTCGGCTACCAGATCGCCCTCGATCACCTGGACGACGTGATCCGCATCATCCGCGGATCCACCGGCCGCGCCGAGGCCAAGGAAAACCTGCTCAAGTTCTTCTCCGAGCAGGACGTGACCATCACGGAGAACGGACGGGCCCGCAAGCTCGTGGGCGTCAAGCTGGACGGGCGCAAGTACAAGCTCGGAGGCCTGGAAGGCGTGGCCGCCGCGCCCTCCGGCTCCCTGGGCCTCACTCCGATGCAGGTGGACGCCATCCTCGAGCTGCAACTCCACCGCCTCACCCAGCTCTCCGTGGACGAGATTCTCAAGGAACTGAAGTCCATCCGCGAGCGCATCGCCGAGCTGGAAGAAATCCTGGCCAGCGAGAAAAAGCTCAAGCAGGTGCTCACCGCCGAGCTTCGCGAAGTGCAGAAGGATTACGGCGACGACCGCCGCACCCAGATCGTGGACGCCGTCGAGGAGATCAAACTCGAGGACCTGATCGCCGACGAGGACATGGTGATCACCGTGAGCCACGCCGGCTACGTGAAGCGCACCGGCACGGGCACCTACCGCCACCAGGGCCGCGGCGGCAAGGGGCGCATCGGCGCAAAGACGCGCGAGGAGGATTTCGTCGAGCACCTCTTCATCGCCTCGGCGCACAGTTACATCCTGCTGTTCACCTCCAAAGGCCGCATTTACTGGCTGAAGGTGTACGAAATTCCCGAGGCCGCCGCGGCCACCCGCGGCAAAGCCATCAACAACCTGGTGAAGTTCCAGGAGGACGAAAAGCTCACCGCGCTGGTCGCCGCGCGCAACCTCGAAGAAGAGGGCCGCTACGTCTTCTTCGCCACCAAGCAGGGCACCGTGAAGAAGACGGCCATCGCCGAGTTTTCCAACGTGCGTTCCACCGGAATCATCGCCATCAGCCTGGAAGCCAAGGATGAATTGATCGGCGCCAAGCTCACCGACGGCAAGCAGATGATTTTCCTGGCTAGCAGCGACGGCCAGGCCATTCACTTCCGCGAGACCGAAGTGCGCGCCATGGGCCGCAACGCCGGCGGCGTCATCGGCATGGACCTCGCCAAGGACGACTTCGTGGTTGGTATGGAGACCGTCCAGCCGGATTTCGAGGTCATCGCCAAGGACCACAAGAAGACCACGCAGAACCTGGACGAGCTGGAGAACGACGAGATCAAGGACTCCGTCAGTTCGCTCATGCTCACCGTTTCCGAGAAGGGCTATGGCAAGCGCACGCCGCTCGCCGAGTACCGCATCACCTCGCGCGGCGGCAAAGGCGTGGTCAACATGAAAACCACGGACCGCAACGGCCAGGTGATCGCCGCGATCCAGGTCACGGAAGAGTCCGACGTGATGATCATCACCGAGCACGGCAAGGTCATCCGCGTGCACGCCAACGAAATCCGCGAGGCCGGCCGTTCCACTCAGGGCGTGCGCCTGCTCCGTCTCGATGACGACGACCGCATCGCCGCCGCCGCCGGCATCCTCGAAGAAGAGGAAGCCGCGAATGGCGAGCCGCCGAAGAAGTAGCGCCCATTCGGGCTGCCCCGCCCTCCATGTCCCCGGATTTGGAGTAGAATCGCGGCGCGATGGGTGCCTCGCCAAAGAAGCGTAGAAGGAGGGCCGCGCGTTCCGCGGCGGCCACGCCGCGCGCGGCCCGTGTGGGGAAGCGCGGCGTCACGCTCGTCGTTGCTCTGCGGGCGCGGTTGGGGCAGGAGGCCGCGCTGGAAAAAGAATTGCGCGCGCTGGTGGGCCCCACGCGCGCCGAGGGCGGCTGCATTGCCTACGACCTGCACGTTTCCTCGGACCAGCCGGGGCTCTTCTTGCTGCGCGAAATCTGGGTCAGCGTGAAGCATCATCAGCGGCATTGGGAAACCGAACACATGCAGCGCTGGGGCCGGCGGAAGGGCGCGCTTCTGGCCAGCCGCGAGGCCTCCTTCTGGAAGCAGATTGCATGACGCGCAGCCGCAGGCCGGCGGGCCCCCCGGGCGCTGACACTCGGGGCGAAAGGTGCATCGGATGAACTGGACGCGGGTCGGACTGGCCATTCTAGCCTCGGGATTCGTTGCCAGCTTCACCGACTGGCTCTTCATGGGCATGCTGTTCCACGACAGGTATCTCGCGTTCCCTCAAATCTGGCGGAAGAAGCCGGGAGAGCCGGATAAAGCGCTGGTCGCGGGGTCGCAGATGATCGGGCTGATCAGTTGCGCCGCGTTCGTCCTGGTCTGCGCCCGGCTGGGAATCCACACTTGGAGCGCTTCGCTCAAGCTGGCCGTAGCGGTTTGGGCCATGGGGCCGCTCCCCATCCTCGTCCAGAACGGAATGTGGATGAAGATCCACCCGCAGGTGACCGGCGCGCACGTGACCGGCTGGTTGGTGCGGCTGATGATCTGCGCGGTTGCCGTGATGTGGATCGTCGCCTAACCTTGCCACGGAGAATGCCATGAGCAACCCCTCGGCTTCCGATCTGTCCCTGCTGCGCCACGCGCTGGCCACGCTCG
>DATEQM010000161.1:0-4973 GCA_035272605.1 Candidatus Acidiferrales bacterium
CGCCCCAGTTGTGGCACAATTCGACTCATCGCCACTGCCGTCGAGAGGTGGATCAATGAACTCAGCAGCGGGAACCGCCCGGGCCAAGAAGCCCATAGTCCCTGTGAGCCTTCCCTCCATGGTCCGCCAGGTTGTGGACGAACTGGGTACGCTCATCGCCCAGCGCCGCGCCGTCATCGAGATCGGGCGCACCGCGGAGGAACCGCTGGCCCGTGGGCCGGAGCAGGCCGTGCGCCAGATTGTCTACCATGTCCTTCGCAACGCCGTGGAGGCCTCTCCTTCCGGCGGCCTGATTCGCGTGGCCCAGCACCAGCGCGACGGCCAGGTAATTATCGATGTGACCGACGAGGGCCCGGGCATCATCCCCGGCGACTTTTCCAAGATCATGCGGCGCGGCTTCACCACCAAGCCCGGCTCCAAGGGGCAGGGACTCGCTGATGTGGAATGGCGGCTGGCCGAACTTCGTGGCGGCATCTCCTGGGAAAGCCCGCTGCGCACCGGCCGCGGAACCTGCTTCACGGTCAGGCTTCCCGCCGCTCCGCCGCCGCAGTAGAGGTCGCACCTCCCGCCGAATGTCCCTCCCTCAGAATGCCGCCTGTGCCGGGTTCGTCCTCGCGGGAGGACGCTCAAGCCGCATGGGAAGGGAAAAGGCCCTGTTGGAAATCAACGGTACGAAGCTAGTGGTGCGCGCGGCCCGCGTTGTGACGTCGGTGTGCGGATCAGCCACGATCGTTGGCTCGCTCGTGGACTACGCCCGCTTCGGATTTCCCACCATAGCCGACAACCAGCCGCGACTCGGACCGCTTGGCGGTATCCTCACAGCGCTCGACCGCGGCGAAGCTTCATGGAATCTCGTGGTGGCCTGCGACCTGCCCTATCTCACTTCCGAATGGCTGCGATTTCTGGTTGATCGGGCGCTCCGCTCCAACTCCCGCGTGGTACTGCCGGAAAGCACTTCCGGACTCGAGCCGCTTTGCGCGGTCTATCACCGCGAGGCGGCGGGACCGATTCGAGCGGCCATAGAACGCGGCCTGTTGAAGGTCACCGGGGTTTTCGATCGTCTGCCGGTCGAGAGGGTGACGCCGGCGGAGATTCAGCCGTTTGACCCGCGCGGCGTTCTCTTCCAGAATCTCAACACGCCCGAGGACTTCGAGCGGGCCCGCGCCGATCTGGAGCGCCAGTAGCGTAGGCTTTCAGCCTGCGCTCCCTTGGCGCAGCCACTCTTGGCTGCGCTCTGGCGATCGCGCCACGGGCAGAGAATGTGCTGTCGCTGAGTTTGCAGGAGAAGAAGCTTGTCTGTCATCCCGAGCGTAGCGAGGGACCTGCTTTTTTCCCTCACTCGCGATCACGGAGCGTGAGTGGCAACCATGCCCGACCACTTCTTCGAATTCCGCCACGTCACCAAGGCCTTCGACGACCATGTGGTCCTCCGCGACGTCAGCTTCCACGTGGACCCCGGGGAGACCTGCGTCATCCTGGGACGCAGCGGCGTGGGCAAATCGGTGGCCCTCAAACACATCCTCGGCTTTCTCCAGCCCGACGAGGGCCAGGTCTGGGTCGCCGGCCAGGACATCACCGGCTGGACCGAAGAGCAGCTCGCCGCCATCCGCCGCCGCGTCGCCATGGTCTTCCAGTCCGGCGCGCTCTTCGATTCGCTCACCGTGCGCGACAACGTGGCCTTCCCCCTGGAAAGCCGGGGCGATTTGGACCAGCAGGCCATTGATCGCCGCGTCTCCGAGCTCCTCGAAATGCTGGAAGTGGCCGAGTTCGCCGATGTCCTTCCCGCCGATCTCTCCACTGGAATGAAGCGCGCCGTGGCCATCGCCCGCGTGCTCGCCCAGGACCCGGACGCCATCCTCTTTGACGAGCCCACCACCATGGTCGATCCCATCATGGCCGCGCACGTCAGCGAGCTGATCCGCAAATTGAAGGCTTCTTTCCACAAGACTTCCATCGTCGTCACCCACGACACGCATCTGGCCCGCAAACTCGCCGACCGCGTCGTCTTCCTCCAGGAAGGCCGCGTCGCTTTCTTCGGCCCCTGGGCCGAGTTCGAAAGCACCACGCAGCCCTTTCTCCGTAACTTCCTCCTCCAGGACGCGCTCGTCCCCGCCCTCGATGTGACCGCATGAGCGACCCCAGCAGCCCGCTAACCGACCCGAAAAAGCAGTTGCGCCGCACCATGGGCTTCTGGGACGTCCTGCTCTTCAACATCGCCACCGTCCTCGGCCCGCGCTGGATCGCCGCCGCCGCGCACAACGGTACCTCCTCCGTCAGCCTGTGGGTCTTTGCCGCGCTCTTCTTCTTCGTCCCCACGGCGCTCGTGATCAGCGAACTCTCCACGCGCTTTCCCTCCGAGGGCGGGCTCTACGTCTGGTCCAAAGAGGCCTTCGGCGATTTCCACGGATTCGTGGCTGGCTGGACCTACTGGATTTACACCGTCTTCTATTTTCCGGGGTTGCTGCTCGCCAGCGTTTCGATGAGCGCCTACGTCGCCGGAACCGGCGGCGCCGCGCTTGCCGAGCAGCGGACATTTCTTCTGGTCGGCTCATTGCTCATGCTGCTGGTCGCCGTGGGAATGAATATCGTCGGGCTGAACATCGGAAAATGGCTCCAGAACGCGGGCGGCGTGGGCACCTATGTCCCGCTGCTCATCCTATCCGCAGTTGCCGGCGTGCTCTGGATGCGCCACGGTTCCATCACCCACTTCACCTGGGCCAACATCCTGCCGCACTGGAACTGGGACACCGTGAATTTCTGGTCCCAGATCGCCTTCGCCTTCACCGGCCTCGAGCTCGTCTCCGCCATGAGCGAGGAAATCCGCGACCCCCAGCGTACTCTGCCCCGCGCCATCCTCGGTTCCGGCCTGCTCATTGCCTTCATCTACATCGTGGGGACTCTCGCCGTCCTCTCCATCCTCCCCGCCGATCAGGTGGACCCCAAAAGCGGCGTCTTCCAGGCCATCACCCACGGCTCCGGCCTGCTCCGCGTCGCTCTCCTCGGCGTGCTTGCGGCCCTGCTCGTGTCGGTAGGCAACGCGGGAGGCGTCGGCTCCACCGTTGCCGGTATCGCTCGCGTCCCTTTTGTTGTGGGCATTGACCGCTATCTCCCCGCGCCCTTCGGGAAAATTCACCCTCGCTGGAAGACCCCGCACATCTCCATCCTCGTGCAGGCGGGCATCTCCGGCGCCGTGCTCCTGCTCAGCCAGATCAACGAGACCATGCAAGGGGCCTACCAGGGACTGATTGACGTCGCCGTGATCCTTTACTTCATCCCCTTTCTCTACATGTACGCCGCGGTGATTAAACTTGCGGGCAGAAAAGATCGCGCCGAAAACAAGCAAGCCGTTCTCATTCCCGGCGGCAAGCCGGGCGTGTGGATCGTCGGCGGCCTGGCTTTTGTCGTCACCCTGGCCAGCATCATCCTTTCCGCGATTCCCCCCGGCGAGGTCTCCAACAAACTCGTCTTCGAAGTGAAAGTGATCGGCGCTTCGCTCGTAGCCATTGGTTTCGGGCTTGTGCTCTATTTCCGCGGCGCCCGGGAGAAAAGCAGCGCAACCTAGAAGGCTGCACTTCGGCGCCGTTGCCCCGGAAGCCGGAAAATCCTGTCGGAGAGGCGCAGAGAAACCCCAGAAAACCTACCCAACCGGCCATTCCCAGTATCTTTCCGCGCGGCACATCGGCATCAGAACCGCAACAGCTTCACTCGGAAAGCTGCGTCCGCAATTGCCTTGCTTTCTTGAAAAGCTGCAGGTTCGGGTCGGCGTCCTTCCACAGGTTCAAGAAGACATCCAGCGTCGAACGCGCCTTCTGCTTCTCGCCTCGCGCGGCGTAATCGGAAGCCAGCATGGCGTACGCGGCCAGCCAGTGCTGTTGCGGTTCCCAGGATGAAGCCCCTCCCTCCGGGATCGCCAGCAACTTTTCATACCAGGTGATGGCCTGGTCCGCGTTGCCCGACTGCTGATAGGCATGCGCGAGCCCTTCCGCGCGCACGGTGCGAATGTTGGCGCTGGTCTCCGATTCAAGGGCCAGCAGGCCCTTGTTCGCCGCGTTCGCGTCTCCCTTCGCCAGAGCCACCTCGGCCTTCAGGATTTGGAAATAGGCGGCATCTTCTGAGTTGCGCGGGTCCACCCACGCAGCCACCCCCTCCGCGAGCTTTTCCGCTTTGCCGGTGGCGCCGGCCCGCGCGTATTCCTGGCCCACCAGCGCTGCCCAGTTCACCTTCGGGCCGATGTCCTTCAGATCAGCGACGGAAGCGTCCAGGTGTTCCATCTGTCCGCGCGAATCGCCTTCTCCCTTGGCAATGACGGCCAACTGAAAATGGATTCGCGCGGCGGAGAAGGTGTCGCGTTTGTTTTCCTGGATCTTCAATTCCTGCTCCAGGCGCTGCCGCGCGGCGGCAAAACGGCCGTGATAGAGATCCAGGAGCGCCAGCGAACGCAACCCTTCAGCCTGGCCGCCCGGTTGGGCAAGCATGGCCGTGAAGGCCTGGATGGCCTTGTCATCCCCCCCCATCGCGACCAGAGTGAATCCGTATTCGCGGTTGATGTTTCCCGACGTCAGCCATCCCGGTTCCAGGCGAAAGGCCTGCCCATAGGCGTCCAGAGCTTTCTGGAACTGCCCCAGGACTTTATAAGTGGTGGCCAATTCGATGTACGCCTTGGCGTCGTCCGGAGCGATGCGCAGTATCTGCTCGTACTGCTCAATGGCCTCCGGCTCGCGGCTGTGCAGGCGTAGAAACCGCGCGTAGTTCAGGTGCACGCTCCAATCATTCGGGTAGCTCTCCAGATAGGCCTTGTAAAGCGGCACCGCTTCGTTCTGGTGTTGCTGGCCGCCCTCAAAGGTCGTTTGAATCAACAGGCGTTCGCGGTCCGTGGTGCGCGAGGTGAGCGAAAGCGCCTTTTCGTACTCCACTTTCCCCTTGTCCGGCTGGTAGTAGACGTAGCTGTAGTACCCGTTTCCCAGCGCCGCGTG
>DATEQM010000162.1:0-3877 GCA_035272605.1 Candidatus Acidiferrales bacterium
GCCGGATGTGCTGCCGGAGTGCCTCGTTGATCAGGGTTTGATAGTTGCCGCCGCCGGCCCGGTCGACCTGCTCGCGAAACCAGTCGAGAATATCGTGGTCCAGCCGAATCGTGATTCGCGTCTTGCCCTTCGGGACGGAGATCACCGGTCCGCGTTTCCCGCGGCTAAAATCGTATTCACGCTTCATGGCTTTCCTCATATTGCCGCTGCTCGTGGGGAGTGGCGGGCCGCGCGGAAATGAGCCGCGCTCTTTCACCCCGCCAGGTGTAAACGACCACCAAGACTCGGCCGAAGGAATCCGCTCCGACCGTGATCCATCGCTCTTCCTCCTCGGGCGAGGGGTCCCGGATCGTCAAGGCCAGTTCGTCCTCGAGCGCGCTCACGGCGTCCGCGAAACGAACCCCGTGCTTGGCCAGATTAGCTCTGGCCTTGGCCGGATCCCATTCGCAGCCCACACCCCCTAGTATGCACACATGTACACAATCGTCAAGGAGAAGGATTTCAAGGGCCCTGCTGCGGTTGCGCGATGAGCCGGGGGCAGCTCGAACCCGCCTTACCCCTTGCAGCCGCTCCTCCGCTTGCTCTCCTCCCCGTTCCCTTCACTGCTGCGGATTTCCCCTTGCAGACTGGTCGGGTGGGTGGTATGTTGAGCGAATAAAAAGCGAAGGAGGGGAGATGGGGGACTCGCTCGCCGTACGCCCGGTTAGCTCGATGGAAGCCGTCCGCGAGGCGCTGGACCATCTGGCGGCGCGCGACACCGCGGGGCGCGGAGACGTGCTCACCGCGCTCGAACACATCCCGGCGCGCCCCGCGGAATACGCGCCCATGCCGGAATGGGTACGACCGGAACTGGCCGCGGTCTATGCCGCAAAGGGCGTGCGGCAACCGTATACGCACCAGGCGGAGGCGGCGGAATCCGTTCGCGCCGGGCGCTCGACCGTGGTGGTGACGCCCACGGCCTCGGGCAAAACGCTGTGCTACAACCTGCCCATCCTGAACGCCATTCTCGAAAACACCGACGCGCGCGCTCTCTACCTTTTCCCCACGAAGGCTCTGGCGCAGGACCAGCTCGCTGAACTCTACGACCTGGCGCGGCGCCTCGAAACGCCAGCCGGAGGACAACCCTTCGGCGTGTTTACCTACGACGGCGACACGCCCGGCGACGCGCGGCGCGCCATCCGCGAGCGCGGCCACATCGTGCTGACGAATCCGGACATGCTCCACACCGGCATCCTGCCGCACCACACGAAGTGGACGCGCCTGTTCGAGAACCTGCGCTACATCGTGCTCGACGAGCTGCACACCTACCGCGGCGTCTTCGGCAGCCATCTGGCCAACGTGCTGCGGCGCCTGCGGCGCATCGCGCGCTTCTACGGCTCGGACCCCGTGTTCGTCTGCTGTTCGGCCACCATCGCCAATCCCGGCGACCTAGCGCGGCAATTGCTCGAAGCTCCCGTCTCCGTGCTGGACCGCAACGGCGCGCCCGCCGCGGAAAAATTCTTTGCCTTCTGGAATCCGCCGGTGGTCAACCGCTTTCTGGGCATCCGCCGCAGCTACATCAACGAATCCTGCCGCGTGGCCGAGGAATTCCTGGGCCGCGGCATGCAGACCATCGTGTTTGCCAACAGCCGGCTGCACACCGAGCTGCTGCTCACCTACCTCCAGGACGCGCACCCACCCGCGCCCGGCAAGCCGGAAGGCGTGCGCGGCTACCGCGGCGGCTACTTGCCGGGCGAGCGGCGCGAGATCGAACGCGGCCTGCGCGACGGCGCGATTCGCGGCGTGGTGGCCACAAACGCGCTCGAGCTGGGTATCGACATCGGCTCGCTGGACGCCGTCGTGCTCGCCGGGTATCCCGGCACCATCGCCGCCACCTGGCAGCGGTCCGGCCGGGCGGGACGCCGCAGCGGCACGAGCTGCGCCGTCTTTGTGGCCAGCTCGTCGCCGCTTGACCAGTTCATCGTGCGGCATCCCGAATATTTTTTCTCCAGCGCGCCGGAGCGCGCATTCATCCAGCCCGACAACCTCGAGATTCTGCTGAACCACCTGAAATGCGCCGCGTTCGAGCTGCCGCTCGATCCCGACGAATCCTTCGGCGCGGTAAATCTGCCGGAACTGTGCGCGCACCTGGAAGCGGCGGGCTACCTGCACCGCAGCGGCGGCTCGTGGCACTGGACGCAGGAGGCCTATCCCGCGGACACCGTCAGCCTCCGCTCGGTAACTTCCGACAACTTCGTGATCGTCAACACGGCGGGCGGCGCGGAGGGCGAGCCCGAGGTGATCGGCGAGGTGGACTTTTCGAGCGCGCTCACCACCGTGCACGAGAAGGCCATCTACCTGCACCAGGGCCAGCAGTATCACGTGGACCGGCTGGATTTCGAGCAGCGCAAGGCCTACGTCCGCCCGGTGAATGCCGACTACTACACGGACGCCATCCGCTACACGCAGGTGCGCGTGCTCCATCCGGCGGAGGAGCAGCGCGTGGCCGGACCGGCCTGCCGGGTGCACGGCGACGTGCTGGTCCGCTCGCAGGTGGTGGGCTTCAAAAAGATTAAATTCTGGACGAACGAAAACATCGGCGCCGGAAAACTCGAACTGCCGGAAAACGAAATGCACACCACGGCCTATTGGATCACGCTGGAACGGGCGCTGGTGGAGTCGCTGGCCTTCTCCCTCTCCGAGAGGCAGAGCGGGATGTTGGGGCTGCTGTACGCCCTCGAATCCATGGCCGCGCTGCTGCTCATGTGCGACCGCCGCGACCTGGGCACGGCGATCGGCGAGCGGCCGCCCGCGCCCGGTGCGCCCGCTGACGCATCCTGCCTCCATGACGATGCTTCGACGGATGGCGCCGTGGTGATTGGGGCATCCCGCCGGGGCGGGACCGTGCCCCTACGATCGGGACGCGGTGATTCCGCGGCTGGGTCTGCTGGAATCCCGGATTTCTTCGAACCCAACCTGTATCTCTACGACGCTTATCCGGGCGGCATCGGCTTTTCCCAGCCGCTCTTCGAGATGCACGCCACGCTCCTGGCGCGCACTCGCGAACTGATCACTTCCTGCCCTTGCGAAAAGGGCTGCCCGTCCTGCGTAGGCCCGGCGCCCGATTCCGGCGAGGATACGAAGCAGGTAGCGTTGGCGATCCTGGAGCGGCTGCACATCTAAAATGAACCCGCTGCTCCAACAACGACTCTCCCGCGCAGCGGCGCTGCGGCCTGTGGCAGCGTCCGCCACCGCGGCCCGCCATGCTGAATCTCTCCCCGCCGCCGCGGAGGAACTCGCGCGCATGGTCGCCGCCGTTCCCCGCCGCAATACGCACGGCGAATATTTGGCGGTCCAGCGCTGGTTCGAGGGTCACGATTGCCCGTCGGGGCACGCGCCGCTCGCCGCTCCTCTCCGCCGCCTGCTCGTCCCGCTCGGCGAGATGCCGCCGGAAGCGCTGGATCCGGCGCAGTGGCTCTTCTTGGACACGGAAACCACCGGCCTGGCCGGCGGCAGCGGCACCTACGCCTTCCTGGTTGGCTTGGCGTGGTGGGACGCCGGCGGGCTCGAAGTCGAACAGCTCTTCCTGCGCGACTACAGCGAAGAGCACGCCGTACTGGAAGCGCTGGCCGCGCGGATGGCGGAGCGCCGCGTGCTGGTCACTTTCAACGGCCGCTCGTTCGACTGGCCGCTGCTCGAAACGCGCTACCGCATGACCCGCCGCATCTCCGCCGCGGCTCCCGCCGCGCATCTCGATCTGCTCCATCCCGCGCGGCAGATCTGGCGGCTGAAGCTCGGCTCGGTTCGCCTGATGGAACTGGAACGGCACGTACTCCTTCCGCTGGGCGGTATCGCCTGGCAGCGCGAAGGCGACATTCCCGGCGCGCTCATCCCTCAG
>DATEQM010000163.1:0-7611 GCA_035272605.1 Candidatus Acidiferrales bacterium
GGGCCGGGCGTGCAGCACATCGCCATGGGAACGGGCGACATCATCGGCACGGTAGCGGAGCTGCAGGCGCGGGGGATGGATTTTCTGCGGGTGCCCACCAGCTATTACGATTCGCTGGTGGACCGCGTGGGAAAAATCGACGAGCCCATCGGGGAGCTGGCGAAGCTGGGCATCCTGGCCGACCGTGACGACGAAGGGTACATGCTCCAGATTTTCTCGAAGCCGGTGGAGGACCGTCCGACGCTGTTCTACGAGGTGATCCAGAGGAAGGGCAGCCGGAGCTTCGGGAAGGGAAATTTCAAGGCGCTCTTCGAGGCCATTGAACGGGAGCAGGCGGCGCGGGGAAACCTGTAGCGGGCGATGAAGCTCTGCACTTTTGAGATTCCCCATCCGCAAGGAAACCTGCTCCGTGCCGGCGCGGTGACGGACCGCGGGATCGTGGACCTGAACGCCGCGGACGCGCGAATTCCGGCCAGCGTGCTGGGAATTCTGGAAGCCGGCGCGCTGGATGAGACGCGACGGGCAGTGGACGAGACGCTGCGCGCCGGGCGTGATCGCGGCGCGCAGGGCGAAACGCTGCTCTATGCGCCCGGGAGCGTGCGGCTGCGCACGCCCATCCCGCGGCCGCCTTCCGTGCGGGATTTTTACGCCTTCGAGGCGCACGTGAAGAAGGGCTTCGAGAAGCGCGGCGAGCCAATGCCCAAAGAGTGGTACGAAATTCCGGTGTACTATCGCAGCGGGAATCACAACATCATCGGCACGGACGAGGACGTGCTATGGCCGCGGTTCACGGAGAAATTCGATTACGAGCTGGAGCTGGCCGCGGTGGTGGGTCGGCGCGGGACCAACGTGGCGGCGGGCGACGCGCGCGCGTACATTGCCGGGTATATGGTGATGAACGACTTCAGCGCGCGCGACATCCAGCGGCGGGAGATGCGCGTGCGACTGGGCCCGGCGAAGGGCAAAGAATGGTGCACCGCGCTGGGGCCGGTGCTGGCGACGGCGGATGAGGTGGGCGACCCGTACGCGCTGGCGATGACGGCGCGGGTGAACGGGGAGGAGTGGTCGCGGGGAAATTCCGGGACCATCTACTGGAAATTCGAGCAGATGATTGAATTTCTGACCGAGGACGACACGGTTTTTCCCGGCGATGTGATCGGGTCGGGAACGGTGGGCACGGGATGCGGGTTAGAGCTGGACCGGTGGGTGAAGCCCGGGGACGTGATGGAATTGGAGATCGAGAAGATTGGGGTGTTACGGAACCGCGTCGTGAAGCCGTAGCAGGGGTTTCCAGCCGTCCCGATTTTCGAATTTCGTTTTTCGATTTTCGCCTTTGGGAGGTTTTCATGTATCCGCTGAAAAAAGGGAAGACCACGGCGCAGGCGCACGTGGGACTGCCGGAGGGAACGTTCGAAGAGGAGCACGGGCGCAAAGGGTTCTACGGCAAATCGGCGCACCTGTACCACACCCACGCGCCGACGGGCTGGGTGCGGTTTGAGGGGAAGCTGCGGCCGCACTGCTTCGACCTGAACCTGCTGGAGCCCACGGATCGGAAGGACCCGCAGGGGGCGCCGGTGGCGTTCCTGGGCAATAACGACGTGGAACTCCAGGTTTCGCGGCGGACGGTGCCCATGCCGTTTTATTTCCGCAACGCGGACGGGGACGAGCTGTACTTCGTGCATCGCGGCGCGGGCGTGATCGAGACGGACTTCGGCCCGGTGCCGTTCGAAAAGGGCGACTACATTATCCTGCCGCGCGCGGTGACCTACCGGGTGGTGCCGGAGACGCGGGACAATTTTTTCCTGATCGTGCAGTCGAAAACGGAGTTCGAGCAGCCGGAGAAGGGGCTTCTGGGGCAGCACGCGCTGTACGATCCGGCGGTGATCTTCACGCCGGAGCCCAAACCGAATCCGGAAGACGGGCGGGAGTGGGAAGTGCGGATCAAGGTGGAGAACGACTATTCGAAGCTGTTCTACCCGTTCAATCCGCTGGACGTGGTGGGATGGAAGGGCGACCTGACGGCGTGGAAGGTCAACCTGCGCGACATCCGGCCGATCATGAGCCACCGGGCGCACCTGCCGCCGAGCGCGCACACGACGTTTGTAACGCACGGCGCGGTGGTGTGCAGCTTTTTGCCGCGGCCGCTGGAGCAGGACCCCGAGGCGCTGCGCGTGCCCTTTTTCCACCGCAACACGGACTACGACGAGTTCATTTTCTACCACGACGGCGATTTCTTTTCGAAAGACAACATCAAAGCGGGCATGGCCACGCTGCACCCGCGGGGCATCCATCACGGGCCGCACCCCAAGGCGCTGGCCAACCAACGGGCGAAGACGCATACGGACGAGTCGGCGGTGATGCTGGACGGGCTGAACCCCATCCACGTGCTGGCAGCGGGCGAGGGGTGCGAGTGGAAAGAATATTGGAAGAGCTGGAGCGGGGCGAAGTACGAGCCCGTGGCCGTAGGCGAGAATGGTCGTTGATCCGGCGACGGAGGATCCGCGCAACGTCTACAAGCTGATGATCGGCGCGATCGTCCCGCGGCCGATTGCGTTCGTTTCGTCGTTGAGCGCGGACGGAATCCCCAATCTGGCGCCGTTCAGTTATTTTACGGCCATCAGCGCGAACCCTCCGGTGGTGTGCTTTTCCCCGATGATTCGTTCGAGCGACATGGCGCACAAAGACACGCTGAACAACATCGAAGCCACGCGGGAATTCGTGGTCAACATCGTGTCGGAAGAGTTCGCGGAGAAAATGAATCTCTGCTCGGGGGAATATCCGCCGGAGGTGGACGAATTCCAGGTGAGCGGACTGACGCCGCTGCCAAGCGATCTGGTGAAGCCGTCGCGGGTAGCGGAATCGCACGTGAATATGGAGTGTAGGCTGCTGCAAGTGGTTCGGGTGAGCGAGAAACTGTTGGGCGGGAGCATAGTGCTGGGCGAAGTGGTGCGGTTCCACGTGGACGACGCGATCGTGCAGGACTTCCGTATCGCGCCGGAGAAATTGCGGGCCATCGGGCGCATGGGCGGGAATACCTACGCGCGGACGACGGATTGCTTCGACCTGCTCCGCCCGAAAAAATAGATGGCGCGGTCACCCATTCGGCGCGGGGAGGCGTAGTAGGATGGTGTCGGCGCCGGGCAAGACTGCGGCGTGAATTCTGACCTCCAGGGAGGATGTTTATGGAGTTGCGCGTATTCCGCAAGATCGCCATGGCGCTGGCCGCGGCCGCACTGTTCGGCGGCGGGTTTGCGGCGGGGCAGGCCCGCCACGGCGGGCAAGCGATGAACCATTTTTCGCAGCCGAAGACGGTGCTGCAAGTGACGCTGATCAAATGGCGGGCGGGAGTGCCGGACGAGGAGAAGCAGAAGGCCATTGACGGCGTGAAGGCGATGGCCGCGCAGATTCCGGGGATGAAAACGATCTGGCTGAAGACGGACCGCATGCAGCCGCGGGACTGGGACGCGGCGTTTGCCATCGAATTCGCCAGCCGCGACGCGGCGGATGATTACGCGCTCAGCCCGGTCCACGAGAAATGGGAAAAGTCGTATCTGCTGCTCCGGGAAAATTCGCTTTCGCCGCAGCTCTCGAATCCGTGAAGGTTATGAAATGTGGCAGAACCTCGTGCAGCCGGGTGAGACCGGAGGCGAGCCGGCATGCGGCGTGGTGGCGTGGCGTTCCGCCGGTTCCTTCTTATATAGTCCTGAAATGATGACTCACCATTCCGACCGTTACAGGAGGATTCCATGAGCCTGACGCCGCTAGGAAAAGAATCCGCCAGCCCCGAGGTGCACGGGGCGTATGAGGGCCTGACGAAGAAGTTCGGCAAGATGCCTAACATTTTCGGGATGATGGCGCACCGCCCCGGCGTGCTTTCCACGTTTCTGCCGCTGTTTTCCGCCATCATGGAGGGCGGGACCATCGAGCCGCGCTTCAAGGAACTGGCTTATCTGAAGACATCCATGTTGAACGGCTGTGAATATTGAACGCGGGCCCACACCGCTTCGGCGAAGCGAGTTGGCATCACGGCAGAGCAAATCCAGGCGCTGGCGTTCTACGACCGCAGCTCGCTGTTCGATGAGAAGGACAAGGCGACACTTCTCTACGCCGAGCGGATGACGCGCGGAGCGGCGGCGATTCGAGCCGGGTCGGTCGAGGAACTGCGGAAATACTATGACGATGGGCAGATCGTCGAATTGACGCTCATCGTCTGCCTGGCGAATTTCACGAACCGCTTTAACGACGCCACGCGCGCGGTTCCGGATCTGGGCGTTTAGGCGAGAACTGACGCTCAAACGCCACGCCCGATATCCGGCCCATTGAACTTCCGGCGGGAGGCTCCGCGGCCAGCCGGCAGAGATTCTTGGCCAGAAATCGAAGGCTGGGTGGACCAGCTCCACAAAGGGAACCATCCCGAAGTGAGACTCCATCCCCGTCACGCCGCACGTGTTAGAATCCGCGCAATGTCGAAGTCACCGGCCGAGCGCCGCCATTCGCCCCGCGCCTCCGGAGTGCAGGCGCAGGTGGAATGTAGGGCGCCAGTGGCTCATATCCGCGATATCTCACTGGCCGGAGTGTACCTGCTGCTTCCCGACCCGCCGCCCTCCGGTGAGGAGCTGACGCTGCGGCTCTCGCTGCGCAGCGGGGAAAACATTGACGCGCGCGGGGTGGTGCGGCGGCTGGAGCTGGGCCGCGGGGCGGCGGTGGAGTTCACGAATTTGAGCCCGGCGGCGCGGGATTTGCTGGCGCAGTTTCTTTCCTTGCAGTTCTCCGAGAAAAAACCGAGAGGCTGAAGCCTGGAATGGGACCGGCGTTGCGCCTGTCTCGCTGCGGGTGTCTCCCAGAGCGCAGCGTCGCCGCGGCGACTGGCTGCGCCACGGCGGGCGGAAAACACCGAGGATGGCGGGGTAAACCCGCCTCTACAAAGGTTTGTCGAGGCCCATGGCGTGGAGAATGCGCTTGTCGAGGAAGCGGTCGGACAAGAATCGCTTGGCGAGGACGCCGATGCGGGCGCGCCGAGTGACGGTGTAACGGGGGCGCGGGGGCGAGTCGAGCAGGGCGCGGAGGATGACCCGGGCGCAATCCTCGGGGGTGGTGCGAGCCGCATCGGTGGTTTGCTTCCAGGAATGCCGGAAGCCGCGGTAGACGGCCGCGTAGGGGCTCTTTTCCGCGCGCGCGGCGTAAGCGGAAGAGAGAGTCAGTGAACTTTTCTCCATGTTCGTGGGAATGTAGCCCGGCTCGATGAGCACGACGTGGACTCCGAAGGGAGCAAGCTCGAGGCGGAGGGCGTCTGAAAGACCTTCCAGGGCGAATTTGCTGGAAGAGTAGGAGCCGAACAGCGGTGAGGCGATCTTGCCGGCAATGCTGCTGATGTTGAGGATGCGGCCGCGGCGGCGCTCGCGCATGGCCGGAAGCACGGCGTGAATCAGGCGCACGACGCCGAAGAAGTTGATTTCGAACTGCGCGTGGAGATCGTCGATGCGGAGTTCCTCGACGGGGGCGACGTAGGCAACTCCGGCGTTGTTGATGAGCACGCCAATCTCGCCGGCGCGTTCCAGCACGCGCGCGACGCCGCGGCGCACGGAGGTGTCGTCGGAAACATCCATGTCGAGAGTCTCGATAGAAAGCTTGCGGTCATCGGCGAGGCGGTCGAGCGAAGCGCGCTTCTCGGCGCTGCGTCCGGCGGCGAAGACGCGGTAGCCGTTGGCGGCGAGGAAGATGGCCATGGCGCGGCCCAAGCCGTCGGTGGCGCCGGTGATCAGCACGGTGGGGTTCGAGTCGTTCGCGCGAGAAGCGGTCATTTTTCCCTCCCTCTCGATTGGAAAGTATCGCAAAATCACGGCGCCTGTCAGCCCCAGTATGGGCCGGGAGGCGGCCAAAGGGACCAGGAGGGGCGGCGATGCGGATTCGAGGGATTCTAGGCTGGTTCGGACTCATCTGCTTTGTGTGTGGGGGGTTCGCCGCTTCGGCGGCACGGCCGGCGGCGGCGCAGACGGTCACGTTTTCCGGCGAAGCACCAACCAAAACTTCGCACAAAAAAATCGGCAAGGCGGAACCAAGCGGCGTTACGGACGCGCCCTACACCGCAAAGATCCATGAGTACACCACGGAGCCGTTCCTGACCACGCCGCTGGTGGACCACCTGCCGGCATCGGCGACCGTCCCGACGCCGGAGAAAATCCTGGGCTACGTGATCGGTACGCCGGACAAGCTGACGCACACGGCGGAGATCTACCGCTATTACCGTGCGCTGGCCCAGGCCACGCCGCGCGTGAAGGTGTGGACGACGGGGAAAAGCGAGGAGGGACGGGATTTCCTGCTGGTGGCGGTGAGCGACGAGGCGAATATCGCCGCGCTCCAGGATTACAAGCAAATCACGGCGAAACTGGCCGACCCGAGAAAGATCAGCCCGGCCGAGGCGCACGAGCTGATCGGCCGGGGGAAGCCCTTCTACTGGCTCTCCGGCTCGATCCATTCGCCGGAGACGGGGTCGCCGGAAATGTTGATGGAACTGGCCTACCGGCTGGCGGTGGAGGATACGCCGCTGGTGGAAAAGATCCGGAAAAACACGATCGTGCTGATCACGCCGGTGCTGGAGGTGGACGGGCGGGACCGCGACGTGGACCTGTACAACTACCGGAAAGCGAATCCCGACAAAGCCGCGCCGAACCTGATCTATTGGGGCCACTACGTGGCGCACGACAACAATCGGGACGCCATCGGAATGGGCCTGGCGCTGTCGCGCATCCAGATGCGCACGTTTCTGGAGTGGCACCCGCAGGTGCTGCACGACCTGCACGAGTCCGTCCCGTTTCTGTACACCTCGACGGGAACGGGGCCGTACAACGCGTGGCTGGACCCCATCGTAGTGAGCGAGTGGCAGGAAATGGCGTATTACGAAATCCAGAAATTCAGCGAGGCAGGCGTTCCCGGCGTGTGGACGCACGGGTTCTACGACGGCTGGGCGCCGAACTACATGATGTTCGTGGCGCAAGGCCACAACTCCATCGGGCGGTTCTACGAGACGTTCGGCGGGCGCGGGGCGGACACGGGCGAGCGCACGGTGGGGCCGGAGGAAACGTCGCGGACGTGGTTCCGTCCGAACCCACCGCTGCCAAAGGTGCGGTGGTCCATCCGGGACAACATCAATCTCCAGGAGAGCGGCCTGCTGTTCGCGCTGGAGTACACGGCGGACCACAGGCAGGAATTCCTCGACCGGTTCTACCAGAAGAGCGTGCGCGCGGTGGCCAAAGCGACGACGGAAGGCCCGGCGGCGTGGGTGATCGTGAACGACGGCCGCCGGCCGGCGCTCGCCGCGCAACTGGCGGGGCTGATGCAGGGCCTCGGCGCGGAGGTCCACCACCTGGACCAGGAGTTCACAGCGAAGCCGGCGGAAACGAAGTACGAAAGCCGGCCGGACGCGAAGGAGGAGGCTGCGGCGCCGGAGGCGAAGGGAACGGCCGCGGGGGGAGCTGCGGAGGCGAAAGTCGCGGGAGAAGCGAAAGGCGGAAAGGGGGAGAAGAAGGAGGGGGAAAAGAAGGATGCGGAGCCGCAGAAACTTCCCGCGGGAAGCTACGTGCTGCGCATGGACCAGCCGTACAGCCGGATGGT
>DATEQM010000164.1:0-2886 GCA_035272605.1 Candidatus Acidiferrales bacterium
CCCGGCGCGGCCGGAATCCCGCTGGATTTCGAGGCGCCAGTTGCGGGCGTGCGGGATACAGTGATGGTTTGCGTGGCCATTCGTCCTCAGTGGCACAGACTTCAGTCTGTGCGCCCTTCCTCTGCGTGCACGTCGCTCAGAATCGATCCGCTCGCAGTCGCCTGCAGCGGGTTTAGCTACGTTGTAAGTACACGGCGCTGGACTACAAGCGCGCGCAGGCTGAAAGACCGCGCTACTGGCAATCATGGGCCCGCCGCTGCTAGCTGCTACCTATCCCTCATTCCCTCCACCCCACCCGCGGCGGGCCCAACTCGTGGACGCGCGGTGGTAGCACAGACACTCCTGTCTGTGCGCACTGAAGCCGCGTCGCAAATTTGACAGCCGAGCGCAGGCAATCTCGCTAGTTTTCCGCACGGACGTGTCGGCAATTTCAGAAGAGATCACAGACAGGAGTGTCTGTGCTACCGCGACGTCGATCTCGGGACGGAGCGCAGGCTAAAAGCCCGCGCCACTGCGGCGCCCAACTACGATAGTTCGGTTTCGGCAGCGGGCGATGGCGCCTCTGACGCTACCGAAGGTGGTGTGGATGATGCCGTTTGCGCAGCCGCTCCGGGAACGACCATCGGCGGCGGGAGCGGCGACATGCCCGCGGCCTGCGCGCTAAGCGCGCGGTAATGCGCGATGGCATGGGCGCGCACGTTGGCGAAGCCCTGCGGGTTGGCCATCTTGGCGCGCTGGCCGTCGTCGGACGACATCCAGCGGCGGCAGGTGGCCAGCTCCGCAGCATGATCGTCGGCAAAAACGTCCGGGCGAATGGAGGGTTCGACGCGCAGCACGCCGGTGAGTGAATCCGTGAACACCTGGGGAGGCTCGAGCAGCAGCCGCGCGATTTCGCGGAACTGTTTGACGCGCGCCTCGTCGCCGGGCAGGGCCAGATCGTCCAGACCCACCAGGCGCTTCAGCACGGCCATGTTTTCCGGGTCGCTCATGGCCTGTTTGAATGCCGGGTCGTTGCCCATCACCTGCATGAGCTGGAACAGCGACTGTTTCTGCTGCGTCCACGACACCGGGAAGTTTTCGTCGGCCTCGGGATACACGCGGACGCGGCCGGCCAGGTCGGCTAGGTGAATCGTCTCGGCCGACCAATCGCCGCTCGAGCTGACCACGGGCAGCTCCATGTCCTCGACGCGGTTGCGGCGGAAACATTCCAAAGCCAGTAGCATTAGGTCGGAGTAAAACTTGCGGATGCGTCCCCAGGGCAGGCCGAGGCGTCCCATGGCCTGGTCGCGCGCCATGGCGTAGCCCGACGCGGTTTTCGTGTTCTCCATTTCCCCGCCGAAGAGCGCGGGAAATGCGCCGGTGAGAAATTGGGAGATCGGGCCGAACAGGTCGGCCATGTGCCGCAGCATGTCCGGAGAAAGCTGGGCCTGCGGCGTGGCGTAAAATCCCGCGCCTACCGGCTGGCCGGGCCGCGGGTGGACGGGATACATCGCGCCCGGCGCGTTGGTCTGTTCCTCGAGGGCTTCCAGGTCAATGATCTCGGCGTCCACGAATGTTGACGGGATGCCGTACTCGTAGGTCTCGATGGCGATGTTGGCAAGATCGTTCAGCCGTTCCTGCACGGAGATGAGCGATTCGCCGAGCGCGGGGCGGTCCTGGCCGTCGCCGGGCATGGCGTGAACCACGCGCCAGTGGTCGTCCATTCCCTCGTTGCGGCTCTCGCAGTACGTCTCGCCGGCAAACGCGACGTAGCAGCCGTCGGGAAAAAGCGCCAGGAGCTGCTGCCGCGTGGGAAGGTCGTCAATGGCGTAGAAGGCCCAGGGGCGCAGCCAGGCGCGCTGGAAAGTAACCAGGTTGGCGAGCACGTCGCCGGTCTGCTCGATCATCGTCGAGCCCTGCGCGACCGTCAGCCGCGCGATGCGTTCGTATTCCTGGTCGCCGCCCAGGCCCCCGGGCGTGATTTTGTCGGCCACGTGCGGATAGGCCGCTTTCAATTTCGAGATGTGCGCCTCGATGCCCCAGATCAGGTAGGGAAATTCGAATTGCTCGCGGGCCCACAGCGGCGTTTTCAATTCCAGCGCGCCGACAATGGAGATGACTTCCTGGCCGTTGGGGACTCGCTCGACGCCGGCGCGGCGCGGCACGCGGACGGTTTCTGCCGGCGTCATGTCCGCATCGGAGAGCGCGGCGCCGCACTGGGGGCAGGCGGCGCGGGCTTTCAGCCTGCGCTCCTCCGATCCCGCGCCACCGGCCGCCGCTGCACTCTCGGCCGCATCGTCTTCCACCGGATCGCGGTCGAGGGCGGATTCCTGCTCGGCCGTCTGGACTGCGGCGGCGGCTTGCTCCTCCCCTTCCCATCCGCATTCCGGGCACAGCGCCTTCGCCGCGGTAAGCACGACCTCCGCCTCTTCGAAAACTTCCTGGACGTTGAAGCCGAAGCGCTGGCCATCCACCACGTAGCGCACGTAGCCGCCGACTTTTCCGTCGGTGTACAAATAGAAGGCCGTGTCCTGCAGCAGGCCGCGGGCGTCGTTCGAGCGTTCCAGATATTCAATCACTTTCGTTCCGGCCTTCGCCGTGGTGATGTCGCGCTCGTCCGTGGGCGATTCGGGAAACAGGCGCGTGGCCGGGACGGTTTGGGAGAGCGCGGCCATCAGCGAAAGGCCGAAGGGCTGGTAAATGTTGGTGACGTACTGGTAGCGGGGCATGTCATCGCCGGTGTCGTCCGACTGCGTCCACGAAGTGTCGAAGGGCGTGTGGAAGGCCTGGTCGCGCTCGCTCCACCAGATGTACTGCTTCCCTTTCCAGAACAGGCGCGCCTGGCGGACTTTGCGGATTTCCTGCCGGCGCGCGTAAATGTTTTCCCGCGCCAGCTCGTCCACGAGC
>DATEQM010000165.1:0-3053 GCA_035272605.1 Candidatus Acidiferrales bacterium
GAGCAGGCCCATTGCGCGAAGCCGACAAAGAAGCGCTGCTCGGGCGTCAGGCCGTCGATGGACTCGAGTTGCTTGCCGCTGGTCGCGTCTTTCCACGCCACGTAGGCCAGGATTTCGCCGCCCAGGTCGGCCACGTCTTCGCCCAGCGTCAGCCGGCTATTGATGTGGATGTCGTCCACCACCACGTAGGTCGCATATTGGTCGGCGACGCATTTGGTGCGCGCGTCGAACTTTTCGCGGTCTTCTTTTGTCCACCAGTTGCGCAGGTTGCCCTTGGCGTCGAACTGGCTGCCCTCGTCGTCGAAGCCGTGCGTCAATTCATGGCCGATGGTGCCGCCGGTGTCGCCGTAATTCGGCGCGGCGTCCTCTTTCGGATCGTAGAGAGGAGGCTGGAGCACGCCGGCGGGGAAGTTGATGTCGTTCATCTGCGGATCGTAGTAGGCGTCCACGGTCGGCGCGGGGATCATCCATTCGCCGTGGTCCACGGGCTTGCCGATCTTGTTGATGTCGCGGCGGCGCTCGAAGGTCGCGGCGCGGTCCATATTGCCGGCAAAGTCGCCGCGCGCGATTTGGATGGAGCTGTAGTCGCGCCACTTGTCGGGATAGCCGATTTTGTTGCGGATGCCCGCGAGTTTGAGCAGCGCCTCTTTTTTGGTTTCCGGGCTCATCCAGTCGAGCTCGCGGATGCGCTGGCCCATGGCGGCTTCGATGCGCCGCACCATCTCCAGCGTGCTTTGCTTGAGCTCGGGCGAAAACACCCTGGCCACGTACGCCTGGCCGAGGGCATCGTCCAGGTTGTGGTCGGTGTAGCTGACGCAACGCTTCCAGCGCGGCTGCTGTTCCTTGGCCCCGCGCAGGTACTTGCGGTAGAAATCGAAATTCTGCTGGACGAACGGGGAGGAAAGATAGGGCGCAGCGGAATTGACGACGTGGAAGCGCAGATAGGTTTTCCAATCGCCCAGGGGCTCGGCGGCCAGCATGGCGCTCACCTGCTTGAAGTAGTCCGGCGTGTTCACGTTCAGGACGGGAAACGCCGGATAGTCCGCGTCGCGGTAGTACGTTTTCCAGTCGAAGTTGGGCGCGAGCTGCTCGAGGTCGGGCAGGCCCATCCTGTGCTTCAGTTTGTAGGGGTCGCGGCGCTCGACGCGGGTGAGCTGAGCCTTGGCGAGTGCGGTTTCCAGGCGCATGACAGCGGCGGCATCGCGCTGGGCCGCGGCGGGTGTCTCGCCGAGGAGCTCGAACATTTTCTGGACGTGCTCGACGTAGCGCTCGCGGGTTTCTTTGGATTTGGCGTCGTCCTTGGTGTAGTAGTCGCGGTCGGGCAGGCCCAGGCCGCCCTGGTCCAGCTCGGCGATCACTTTCTCGGAGTCGTCGGGATCCTGCGTGGACCCTGCGCCAAACAGGATGGTGCGGCCGTAGGCGAATTGCAGGCGCGCGACGAGCGGGGCCAGTTCGCGCGGGGACTGCAGTTTCGCGATGGCCTCGAGTTGCGGCTGGATGGCGGAAACGCCGCGCTTCTCCACCGCCGATTCATCCATGCAGGCGGCGTAAAAATCGCCGATCTCCCGGGTCACCTGGTTGCGGGAGGGGGATTCCACTTCCGCCTGCTCCAGGATGCCGCGCAGGAAGAGCAGATTGTCCTCGAAGAGCTTGGCGTAGACGGACCAGCTCGTCTGGTCGGGCGGAATGGGATTCCTCTTTTGCCATCCACCGCAGGCGTAGCGGTAGAGATTGACGCAGGGGTCCACGGATTTGTCCATGGAGGTGACGTCGAGGCTGGGCGAGTAGGGGAGCGCGGGCTCGGACGCAGGTTTTACCGGCGGAGCGGTCTGCGCGCCCGCCGCCGCGGCCAGTCCGGCCACGAGCAGCGCCAAACAAGAGAGCTTTGCCATCATTTTCCACCTCGCGAGAACGTTCAGAGGAACGGGAGAGCTCTTGAGACCCGGTATGCTAACGGAAAAGGACGGGGAACGGCATCATTTAGTTTTCGCGTCGCTTGATACGCGAGGGGATCTCAGAAGGGCAGCGTGGCGCCCTCGACGTCCCAATCGAGCGCGTAAATGACGGAGCCGGTGACGAGGTAGGCGCGGCGCGAGGGCATCAGCGCCAAACCCACCAGGCCGCTGCCGGAAACCGCCACGTCGGCTTTTCCCTGTGGCGTGATGCGCACGATGCCGCGCCGGCCGCCGTAGGACGCCGCGACGTAGAGATTCGACGCGGCGTCGAAGGCCATGCCCTGGGGACGTCCCAGGCCGCGGAAATACGAGCTGACCTCGCCGCCGGCGGAGATGCGCAGGATGCGGTCGAAACTGGAAGTGGTGGGCCCGGCCACGAAGAGGTCGCCGGCGGCGCTGAATGCCAAATGATACGCAGCGATGGAGGGCTCGAGCGTGGCGAACACCAGAATCTGCCGGTCGGGATAAATCTTGAAGATGGTGCCGCTGCGGTCGCCGCAATAAAGCGCGCCCTGGCGGTCGAAGGCCAGCCCGGTGGCGATGCCCATGCCCTCCACCCATTTTTGCGCCCGGCCGTCGGAAGTGATGCGGTGCACGGTGCCGTCGTGGCGGCAGGAAACATACAGCGTGCCTTCGCGGTCCAGCGCCAATCCCGTGGGATTCATCAGTTCGGTGGCGTAGGGCTTGACCAGGAAATTGGGCGTGACTTTGTAGAGCGAGACCGGGACTTTCTGCCCGCGCTGCCCGCTGAACGTCACGTACACATTTCCCTCGCTGTCCACGGCGGGGTTGGTGACCGGGTGCAGATTGTCCGCGATGGAGATGCCCACCGAAAACGGAAACTTTTTGCTTTCGCCCTGCGGCGTGGCCACGCGCACTTCGCCGGTGGCGCCTTCCGGCACGCGAACCACCAGGCGGCGCTCCGTACAGAGCACCAGGCTGGCTTCGTTGCCGCCGAAGCGTACGCTGGGCCGCGCTCCATTGCGGTGGGTGAAGCCGGCTCCGTAGATGGAGACTTCCCCGCCGGGGATGGCCGCTCCCGGAGTGACCTTTTCAATTTTGGGATGATCCGCCATTCGCTGCGCCGATCGCCCTCCA
>DATEQM010000166.1:0-9622 GCA_035272605.1 Candidatus Acidiferrales bacterium
CACGACATTTATAATGGTCGCGGTCTGGAGAATTACGTCACCACGCGAAGCAACGCGGACGGGATGGAGAAGATCACTGCGGCGCTCGCCGCACATCCGCACGGCCTGATTTTCGCCAACTTGGTCGATTTCGACATGCTCTACGGCCACCGGAAAGACGTGGAAGGCTTCGCCCGCTCGCTCGAGGAGTTCGACGTGTGGCTCGGCTCGCTCCTGCCCCGGCTCGAGGCTGCGGACCTGCTCCTGCTCACTGCCGACCACGGCTGTGATCCGTGTCCCTGCTCGCCTTCCACCGATCATTCCCGCGAGTACGTGCCCATTCTCGCCCATGCGCCGGGGCAGCCTGCCGGGCGAGATTTGGGCACGCGCGAGACGCTCGCGGATATGGGCCAGACGGTTGCCGAGATTTTCGGCGGTAGCCTTCCGCACGGGACGAGTTTTTTGGATGCGATATGTGGTGTGTGACGGCGCCAGGAATGTGCGAGGGTGAAGAAAGGCGCGCGCCGCGCTCGCATGCCCGCGATGGAGTACAATCCTGGTGGGCGCGCGCGCAGCTTGGAGTTGGATGGGGGACCGCCCATGCGCCGGTCGGCCGCGACTCCGCCACACCCGCCTCTGGCACCCCGCCCCTCGGGACCGCGGAGCGAGAGCCGTTGTGGATCGGCTTTCCGAGCAGAGGAGCAATCATGCGGATTCGGCCTCGAGGTTTTCTTCTTCTGTCTCTCCTGTTGTTCTTCATGCTCGCGGCCGCGGTCTCTCCTGGCGGCGCCACTCGCGCGGCAGGCTTGCGCGCGCAGGATCCCGCCCAGCAAAACCAGGACCAGAGCCAGAGTCAGGACCAGAATCAGGATCAGAGCGTGTACGCGAACTTCACCCCGGATCAATTAGACAATCTGCTCGCGCCCATCGCCCTCTACCCCGATCCCCTGCTCGCCCAGGTGCTTTTGGCCGCGACCTTCCCCGACCAGATTGACCAAGCCTCGCGCTTTCTGCGCGGAGGCGGCAATCCGGAGGACATTGACAATCAAGACTGGGACGTCAGCGTCAAGGCGGTGGCGCACTATCCCACCGTGCTCTACATGATGGACAACCGCCTGGATTGGACGACTTCGGTGGGCCAGGCCTACGTGAATCAATCCGCGGATGCGGACGCATCCATCCAGCGGCTGCGCGGCATGGCCCACGACGCCGGCACGCTGGAGTCCGGGCCGCAGATCCAGGTGGAGAATCAGAACGGCTACTGGGACATTTGGCCGGTCGAGCCGCAGCTACTCTACGTGCCGATCTATGACCCGGCCATCGTGTTCATCGGGCGTCGCGGTTTCTTCGGACCGTACATCACCTTTGGCGTGGGCTATCCCATCGGGGCCTGGCTCTGCTACGACTTCAATTGGGGCGGACCGGGCATCTATTATTTCGGCTGGGGCGGGCCTTTCATAAGGCCCTGGGCCGTGCGCGCGCGCCCCTTCGTGCACATCCGCAGCGTCTACGTGAACGATCGCTTCCGTACGGTGACCGTGAACCGCGCCGTGATCGGCCGCCGCGTAAACGTCGAAAATCTGAATCGCTACAATGCCGTGCATCACGACGTGCGCTACACAAACGTAGCCGTGGGCAACGTCGAACGTGCCAACGAACGCGTCGGCGAGCCTTCCCGCCCCCAAGTGAACAACCAGGTGATCCAGCGCAATATCAACCCAAACGACGGGCGGATTGATAATTTCCGCGGCCGCGAAGGCGAGGCCACCGGCCCGGGCATGCAAGGAGGCGCGCGACCGCAGGAAAGGCCGGCTCCCGCACCACAGGCCCGCCCCGCCGAGCGCCCTGGCGCGCCCTCGAACTCCGCGTTCGATACGGACCGCCGCACATTTAATCCGGGGCAGGCCAGCCAGCGCGGCCAGGCCAGCCGCCAGGCGCCAGTCAGCCATCCCGCTCCCGCACCCGCACCCAAGCCCGCGCCGGCACCGAAGCCGTCCGGCGGCGGTGGGAAGCGGCCATGAGAAGACCAATGGTATGCGGCACCTACAGGACCGTTCGCACGGGAGATCCGATGATGGAAAGGAACGAAGCGATGAAGACGCAACATCCGGAGATTTCCGGGCCGCGCGCCGCCCGCAGCCTGCACGCGGCGGCACTCATCCTGGCAGCCGCGGCGCTCGCGGTGAGCCCCGCGGCCTGGGCGCAGTCCGCCGCACCCTCGCACGTGGCGCACAAGGCGGCGGCAACGAAGCAGAAGCCTGCCGTGCAACAAAAGCTGTTCGCCACGCCCGAAGAAGCCAAAGACGCCCTCATGGCCGCGGGCATCGCCCAAGACCATGCCGCCATGGCGGAAATTTTCGGGCCGGAGCACGAGAAGCTGCACTCCAGTGATCCCGTGCAGCTCAAGCAGCACATGGAGCGTTTCGCGGCGCATTTGCAGGAGGCCTGCACGCTCGAAAAAGCGGCCGAAGGGAAGTACATCGTTTACGTCGGCGCAAACCATTTTCCTTTTCCCATCCCCATCGTCAAAGACGGCGACAAATGGCGGTTCGACACCCACGCGGGCGTTGAAGAAATCCTGAACCGGCGCATCGGTGAGGACGAACTCTCCGCCATCATGACCTGCCGCGCCTACGTCCTGGCGCAGTGGGAATATTTCACGCAAAGCGGCAACGACGAAGATGGCCTTTCCCAATACGCCCAGAAATTCATCAGCACGCCGGGAAAGCACGACGGGTTGTACTGGGACACCGGCCCCAATGGAGCACCCAGCCCCCTCGGGCCGCTGGTGGCGCAGGCGCGCGCCGAAGGGTACGCGGCCGGCCGGCCAAGCACGAGCGCATCGGTGAAGCCCGCCAAGGCCACTGCGGGTGGCTCCGCGAGTTCCGCGGAAGCTTCGCGGCCGCACTCGCCTTACCACGGCTATTTCTTCAGGATTCTGACGCGGCAAGGCCCGAGTGCGCCGGGCGGCGCTTTCGGTTACCTCCTCAATGGGCACATGATCGCCGGGTTTGCGCTCGTTGCCTATCCCGCCGAATGGGGCAATTCCGGTGTGATGACCTTCATCGTCAATACCCAGGGCAGGGTCTACGAGAAGAACCTGGGACCGAAGACCGCGGAAATCGCCGCAGCGATAAAGGAATACAATCCCGACCCCTCCTGGAAGCTGGTGCCGAAGGATTAATCGTGGTGGCGCAGCCGCTCCTGGCTGCGCTCCGTGCCGCAAGTGCGGTCGAGAAGCCCGCACCCAGAAATCCCCCACCGTCGGAATTGCACTGCTCCCGACTCACAAAACAAGCGCAGCGAGCAGCCTCTGCGCCGCTCCGTCACTCGGCGCGCAGGGCCTCGGTCGGGTCGAGCCGCGCCGCGCGCCGCGCCGGAAGGTACGTAGCCGCGATGGAGACCGCGGTGAGCAGGGCGACGGCCATCAGAAGTGTCGGCGGATCGTCCGGCCGCAAGCCGAACAGCAACTCGCCCACCGCCCGCGTGGCCCCCAGAGTGATCAGCATCCCCGCCATCAGGCCGGTGCCGAGAAGCACGGCCACCTCGCGCGCGATCATGCCGACGATGCGCCCGCGGTCCGCCCCTAGCGCCATGCGGATGCCGATCTCGCTGCGCCGCTGCGACACCATGTAGGAAATCACGCCGTAGAGTCCGATGGTGGCCAGAATTCCAGCAAGCAACGCGAAGAATCCCGAAAGCGTGGCGATCAGCCGCTCCCGCAACAGCGATTCCTGGATCATGGTGTGCAGCACTTGGAAACTGACGCGAATCTCCGGGCTGGCCTCTCCAAGCGCACGCTTCACACTCACCAGCACGCTGCCGAGCGGCAGCGTCGAACGGATGAGGAACGAATCGTCCTGCTCGGGCGCGTCATTTTGCGCCACGGGGAAATACGCGATCGGAGTGGCCTCCTCCCGGAGTTCTCCGTACTTCGTATCCTCTACCAGGCCAACCACTTCGTACACCGGCTCGGACTTGGCGTTTTCCACCTTGAACTGAAAGGATTTTCCGACCGGATTGTTCTCCCCCAGAAAACTGCGGGCAAAGGTCTGGTTGACGATGGCCACCCGCGGCGTGCCGGCGGCATCCTGCTTGTTGAAATCGCGGCCGGCCAGCAGAGGAGTCTCGAGCGTTTGGAAAAAGCCTGGGCTCACGCGATTCAGTTGTGTCGTGACCCGGCGCTTTCCCAGCGGCATCTTGCTCTCCACGGTACGGTTCATACCGCTGCCGGAGAGCGGCACGATGGCCGCCTCCGCCGCCGATTCCACTCCCGGAATCGCGCGCAGGCGCTCCAGCAATTGTCGGATGTATTCTACCCTGCGGTCCCGCGGGATTTTCAGCGCGGAGAAGTCCACATATGCCGACAGGATGCCTTCCTGGCGGAAGCCGGGATCCACCGTGACAAGATTGCGCAGGCTGCGGGAGAACAACAGCGCGCCCACCAGCAGCACCAGCGTCAGCGCCACCTGCAGGGAAACAAGCATGCGGCGCAGCCCGAACCGCCCGCGTCCCGCGGTGCTGCCACGCGCCCCGCTTTTCAGTGCCTCGCCCGGTGCGATTTGCGTGGCGCGCAGCGCCGGCGTCAGTCCGAACAGCAGGCAGGTGAGCACAGCCAGTCCGGCCGTGAAACCCAGCACGCGCCAATCCGTCGCCAGGTCCACGAACAGCGGATTGTCCGGCGTGCTCAAGAATGCCACGAGGAATCGGCTCAGATTCTGCGCCAGCCATGCCCCCGCCGCCGCGCCGATTACGGCGAGCAGCAGGCTCTCTGCGAGCAGTTGCCGCACCAGCCGCGCGCGCGTGGCGCCCACCACCAGCCGCACGCCCATTTCGCGCTCCCGCGCGGAAGATCGCGCCAGAATGAGGTTCGCGAGATTGGCGCACGCGATCAGCAAGACCAGCCCGGCCAGTCCGAGCAGCAGCCACAGCGGGTTCTCGAACTCTCGGCGCAGCTCGGAAATTCCGGTGTCGCCGGGAAAGGCCGCGAGCTGGTATCCCAGATAATGTTTGGCATCGCTGCTGTTGAAGCGGTCGGGCAGAGTGTCCCGGAAGACCTCGGCCGAAATGGAATGGAGTTGCGCGGTGGCCTGCGCGAGCGTCCAGCCCGGTTTCAGGCGGCCGATCAAGGAGAGCCACCAGCCGTCGCGGCGCTCCAGCACGGAATCCTCCCCGCTCAGCAGCGGCTCCGCGCACAGCGGCACCGCCACGTCAAAATTGTGCCCCACCTCGACGCCGAAAAAGGCCGCTGGCGTCACGCCGATCACGGAAAAGGTTTGCCCTTCGAGCGACACCGTTCTTCCCAGCACGTCCGGATCCCCCGCGAACTCCCGCTGCCAAAAGGGGTAGCTGATCACCGCGCCGGAGGAAGTGCCGCAGCCGCGATGGTCGTCCGCGGGGGTAAACAACCGGCCCATCAGCGGCTCGATACCCAGTACATTGAAAATTTCCCCGCTTACCCACAGCCCTTCTGCGTTGCGCATTTCTCCACCGCGCGCCAGATTGAAGCGCGTGGGCGCCCACGCGAAGATTCCGGAAAAGCCCTGCTGGCGCTCCCGAATCCGCTCCCAGACGGGGAAAGTAAGCTCGGGATAACGCGTCGTAAAATCTCCCGAGGCGCCGTTACGATGGTCGATCATCACGTGCGCCAATTCCTGCGGGTTCTTCACTGGCAGAGTCCTCAGGCGCACGGCGTTGAGCAATTGAAACAGCGCCGTATTTGCCCCGATGCCCAGGGCAAGCGAAAGAATGGCCGCGGTCGCAAAGCCGGGATTCAGGCGGAGCAACCGCGCCGCGTGACGCAGATCCTGCCAGAGCGTTTCGAGAATGCCCAGGCTGTTCATGTGATAGATCTCCTCTCGGACGATTGTCACGTTGCCGAATTTCCGGCGCGCGGCGTCGCGGGCCTCGCGTGGCGACATGCCGCGCGCCCTGTTTTCTTCGGTCTCGATTTCGATGTGCGCGTCAATCTCGCTGGCGCGCTCCGCCTCCCAGCTCTCCCGGCGGAGAAAGCGGCGCAGGCGGCGGAAAGATTCCGGCAACACGGGCTACTCCTCCGCGGGACGCAGCACACGGGCCATCGCGCGCACGAGCTGCTCCCACCGGGAGGTTTGTTTCGCCAGTTGGCGGCGCCCAGCCGGCGTCAGCCGGTAATACCGCGCGCGGCGGTTGTTTTCCGATGTGCCCCAGTATGCGGAAATCCAGCCGCGATCCTCGATGCGGTGCAGGGCAGGGTAGAGCGAGCCGTGATCCACTTGCAGCACGTCATCGGAGCGGTGCTCGATCACCTGGGCGATGGAGTGCCCGTGCGCCGGCCCGGGCGCGAGCGTCTGCAGAATCAGCAGGTCCAGCGTGCCCTGCACGAGATCGGCATCGAGGGGAGGTGCGCCGCGTCGGGGCATGGTTCAGGGTGAAACTGCCTGCTCCAGTAGATTATCTACCATAAGCCATTGGACGAAGCGAGAGGCAGAAAAGTTTCGTGCAGTTTGCTCCTGCGAGGGCCGTCATTCCGGATAGGTCGCGCCCGGGGAACCAGAGAAGAACGATGCCGGACTATCCCGCGCGGGTGCCGTCCGGGACCGGCGCTTCCGGCACGGCGAGCACGGGCCGTAGTCCGTCGGCAAATCCGATGTCGAACAGCATGCCTTCTGAGACGACGCCGCGCATTTTCCGGGGCTCCAGGTTGACGACGAACAGCGCCTGTCGTCCCTCGATCTCACGCGGATTCGCACGCTCCTGCTTCATGCCTGCCACGATGGTGCGGCAGTGGTCCCCGAAGTGGACGCGCATGCGGACCAGTTTGTCGGAACCGGGAATGTCCTCCACGGATTCGATGGTGCCCGCTCGGATGTCCACCTGCTCGAGGACCTGCAGCGCGATCAATGGCTTAATCGGTGCTGGCATCATGCCGCAAATTGTAGCAGCAAAAGTAACGCGGGCTTTAGCCTGCGCGCCCCTCGACATCTTTAACCCTTTGCACTCAGCGCGGGCCTGCCGCGGCGGCTTCAGTATCTGCGGGCAGCCCGGCGCTACCTCAGTCGCCGGTGGAAGCTTTGGGCGCGTAGTAGCCCAGGCGCGTGCGCACCGAGATTTTGCCGGCGCGATGCGGCGGGTTCACCACGTCAATCTTCACGCTGCGGAAAGTGCCGTCCCTGGCCACGTTCGTGGGATAGTAGGCCAGCACGTACTGGTTGCGCACGTCGCGCGCTATTTCTTTGCAGATGGCCTGGACGTCTTCCACCGAGCTGGGGAAGTAGGCCGCCCCGCCGGTTTCCGACGTCAGCGTGAGCAAGGCCTTTCTCGCGTGCCGCGCTTCCTTCTTATCGTCCTGATCGAGCAGCCCGACGGCATACATCAGCGTGCCCGTCTTGCGCGCCTGCTCCACCGCCGTCTGGAGGGTGATGTGCCCGCTGGCGTTGTCCTCCCCGTCGGTGATGATGAGCAGGGCTTTTTTGTCGTGCGTGCCTTTCTTCAAGTGGTCCATCGAGCCGACCAGCGCGGCATACAGCGCCGTCCCGCCGCGCGAGTCCACCCGCTCCAGGGCCTCGCGGAGTTCCCCGATGTCGGAAGTGAAATCCTTGTCGAGGTCGAGAAAGAACTCGTCGTTGAAGTTGACCACGAAGACCTCGTCCTGGGGGTTGCTCGTCTCCACGAAAGTGAGCGCGGCGGCGATCACCTTTTCGCGTTTGTCGCGCATGCTCCCGCTGTTGTCCACCACCAATCCCACGGTCAGGGGAACGTCCTCGCGGCTGAACGTGGAGAGCTTCTGCTCCACTCTGTCCTCGTAGACCCGGAAGTTGTTCTCGTCGAGACTGGGCACGAAGTTGCCGTGCTCGTCCACCACGCTGGCATACAGCACCACGAGGTCCACGTCGCGCCGCAGCCGGTATTCGCCCGGCCGTGCCGGGGGCGGCGCTTGCGGCTGGGACTGCGCCCGGCCCTGGGGAGGCGCAGAGCTGCCCTGTGTCGGCGGGACCGGCCCGGCCGGCGCAGCCCACAGAGACACTCCCGCCAGCGCGAGCGCCGCGCAGAGGCAGATTTCCAGGCTGAGAGGCCGGCGCTTATTTCGGAGAGTAGTAGCCGCTCTTCGCGTAGACATTCAGAGGAGGCAGTCCTTTCGGGGGCCGCAACTTCACTTTTATCTTACGCCATTTGCCGTCCCGCGCGCGATTCGAAGGGCGGTAGCCCAGCACGTACTGGTTACGCAGCTCCATGCCGATTTTGATGGCGATATCGGGCAAGTCGTTCAGATTACTTACGGCGAAGGTGCGGCCGCCGCTTTCGTCGGTCACCTCGCCGAGCAGCGCGGGGCCGCTGGCCTCTTCAGGGGTGGCGCGGGCGCTGGCTTCGTCGTAAAGGCCGATGGCGTAAATCTGCGTATCCGCCTCGCGCACAAAATTGCGGATGTCGTGCTCCGAATAACGGCTGTGATTGTCTCCGCCGTCGGAAATCAGCAGCAAGGCCTTCTTCTGGTTGCGCGCCCCGCGCATCTGGGAGAGGCCCAAATAGATCGCGTCCATCAGCGCCGTGCGCCCATGCGCCGCCGTGAACATCAGGCGCGTCGAGATGTCGTCTACGCTGGTCGTGAACGGGCTGGAGAGCTGCGCGTGCTCGTTGAAGCTCACCACGAAGAATTCGTCCTGCGGGTTGGCGGTTTTGAAGAATTGCAGCGCGGCGATCCGGGATTTGTCGATCTTGTTGGCCATGCTCCCGCTCAGGTCCAGGATCACCCCAATCGAAACGGGCACGTCCTCCGCCGAGAAGTGGGTAATTTCCTGCTCCACGTTGTCCTCGAACACGCGGAAGTTCTCCTGTTCCAGTCCGGTCACCAGGCGGTTATAGGGGTCGGTTACGGTCACGTTCACCAGCGCGAGATCCACGTCCACGCGCACCGCGTTCTTTCCCTCCGCCGTGGAATCTGCCTTCCCCCGCTCCGGCGGAACGGGAATGACGATGCTCTGGGGTGGAGATCCTGGATTCTGGCCGGGCGCCGCCGGGGGCGGCGCGGGAGATTGTGCGGGCGTTTGCGCGCCCGCGCCCGCCACCAGAAAAGCGCACAAGAATGCGCCTCCGACCAATCGGAGCCCTTTGGCGGCCTGCTGACTCACGGCTTCCCTCGCTCGCCACGCGGGATGGGCGGGCAATGTCCCCGATGCCGCAGCAGTTCCGGCGCATCGTGAAGAGGCACCAACCGAGACTCGGGCGCCGGATGCTGACGGGGATTGTAGCACCGGGAAGTGCGAAAGCAAGATGGGGTAATTGTCGGGCCGGCTGCGGGGTGTCTCCGGCTCCACTACACCCTTCATGCCCGAAGCGGAGAAGGTGAGTGCCGAGGGCAGCACTGCCCTCCGCGGCGGGCCGCGCCTCCCGGCTGTGCTAACATCCCCGCCTCTTCCGCCGCACACTGCGGTGGAAGTGGGAGGCGAAATTGGCCGATGCCGTAATCGCCGTGATTCCCGCGCGCTACGCCTCAACGCGCTTCCCGGGAAAGGCCCTGGCGCAACTCCGCGGCAAAGCCATGATCGTTCGCGTGCTCGAGCGCGTGGGCCAGGCCCGCGGCATCTCCCGCGTGCTCGTGGCCACCGACGACGAGCGAATCGCGAAGGTGGTGCGCGCCGCGGGCGGCGAGGCGGTGATGACTCGC
>DATEQM010000167.1:0-10353 GCA_035272605.1 Candidatus Acidiferrales bacterium
GTGGACATGCAACTCGCGGCGGTGGTGGAAGCCGATTACATCACCGTGCCGCTGGACGCGCCGGAACTGGACAGCATCGCGGACGAGGAGGGAATGCGGCAGGCGATGGCGCAGCTCGAAGCGCAAATGCGCGAAGCCGCGGCAAAATTCGAGTTCGAGCGCGCGGCGCAGATCCGCGACCGGCTGCGCGCGCTGAAGCAAAAAAGCCTGAGCGAACTGTTCTCGCTGCCGGCGGAGCCGGTCTCGCCCGATGCCGCGCCTGCGCCGCCGCCCGCCACGCCCGCCGAGTCCGCCGCCGAACCCGCCACAACGGTGCCGCAGCGCGCCTCCGGCCGCGCGAAGCGGAGGTAGCCTGCTGGAGAGGCGGCCTGCCGCGGCGGACCACCATCCTTCCGGTTCCGCCAGGGCCCTCAGGGGACGCGCTTTCCTTCGGGGGTAATTTGCGGCGCGGCCAGAGTGCCCGTCAATCTCACACCGCTGGAGTCGGCCCCCCGCGGCGCCACCGTCAACTCCAGTTCCCCGCGATAGGTCGTGCTGCCCTTCCCTTCCACGGCACCCAGCGGCAAGTCCAACAAGAGGCGATCGAACAAAACGCGGCCACCGGAAAAGACGAACGTGCCGGAAGCCTCCCGGAGGGCCGTGCGCCCCGGGCGGAGCGCAGCGGAATCGAGCGAGGCGGCGAGATCGAACGTGAGCAGCGCTCCGGCACGCACTTGGGCGCGGCCCGTGCCCGAGAGACTGGCGAGAAGCGCGTCGCGATTCCAGCCCGCGGCGTCCAGCTCCACGCGGCCCGAGGCGGTCCCGGCGCAGCACTGGCGCGCAGAGAGAGCCAGAGCGGCGAGGGAGGCCACGTTCACGCCATCGAAATCCACACGGACCGCGTAGCGCGGCTGCTCGCCGAAGTCGGCGCGCACCTCCCCGCGCACGCGCCCTCCATATGCGGCGGCCTCGGCGCCTTCGAGAGCGATGCCGCGTTCGCCGATGCGGAGGCGGCCCTTCAACCGATTGAACTCGAGGCGGCCGACGTCCAGGGCTCCGGCAGCGAGGGTGCCCTCCCCGCGCAGCCAGGACGGCCAGTGCGGTGCCTCGCGCGCCAGGGTGGCGGCGGCCTGCGCGGGAAGAATGCGCGAAAGGAGGCTGGAGTTCTCCGGCGGCTCGCTGGAAAATCCACGGACGAGCGCCGGGGGATTCAGGCGGTCGGCAGAGAGAGCAAACTCCCAGGGGCCAGCGAGCGTGGGCGCGCGCAACGAGCCGGCCCAGGTGGCGCCAAACGCTTTGGTCACGGCAAATTGCACGCGGCGCTGCCCCGACAAAAAATCCAGCCGCGCTTTGCCCACGGAGATTCCGCTGCGCAGCAGACCGCCGGAGAGCGCAACGTCTTCCAGCGCCAGCGAGCCCGAGGTGGCGACCCGCCACGGCCGCGCGAACCCCTTCCAGTGGAGCTGGACGCTGGCCGAGCCTTCCGCGCGGAGCGGATGCGCGGTGGGAGAAATGCCGAGCGCGGCGACGGCCGTGGAGAGTTCCGCCAGATGCGGGGTGGCGCCCACGAGGCTGGCTTCAAACGGAACGCCTGGTGTCCAGCCGGCGCGCGCTGCAAGACTCACCCCGGGGTCAGCGTCGCCCACGGCGAGCCGGGTTTCCCCGAGCCGCGCGCCTTTGGAATCGGCTTCGAGCACGGCGCGGCGAAGCTCCAGGCTGGAGGATTGCCCCGCAATGTTTAGCCGCGCTCCGGTGGTGGCCAGCGTGGCGTGGACGATACTGATGGGCCAGCCGCGCAGCTCCACGTCGGCACCCAGGTAGCCATCCACCCAGGTGCCCGGCCGCACACCGGGATGGAACGCGCGATACCATGCCAGCAGGTCGTCCAAATGGATGCCGCCGGAAACCACGCGCAGCGACGCGCGCGCGTTGTCCCCCAGCCGGAAGGCCGCGCTGCCGCGCATTTTCGACCGGCGGGCCTCCAGCACGATTTCGCGAAGGTCCCAATCGCGGCGGTCCGCGGAGGCGGCAGCATCGAGGGAAAGATTGAGCGCCGGCGGGTCGGGCTGAAGCGGAAGATCCCAGCGATGCACGTCCGCGAGATGCAGCTTCCCGGAAAACTTCCAGCCCGCCTCCGGCGCCCCGGCCGCCGCGCGCGCGGTGGTGCCGGAATCCGCGCCGGGAGAGGGCTGCGCGGCGTCCGCTGCCCGCGCGGGCCGCGGACCGCGGCCAGTCAGCGAAGCCTCCAGTGAACCGCGCACACCGAAGTCGCCGCCGGAAAAAAGGCGCAGCGCGTCAGAGAGTGAAACCCTGCTCCATTCCAGCGAGAATTCAGCGGGAGGTGTGCCGGTTGGCGCGCCCGCCACAGAAGCGGAAGAAGCGGATGGGGGAAGCAGCGCCGTAAAGCGCATGGTGCCGGCGTCCTGAAGCGTGACGCCGGCGCGGAAGGGTTGGGCATCGAATGCGATGCTCCAGCGGCCATCGCGGGAAGGCGAGAGACGACCGTTCACGTCTACGAGCGCGAAGGGGAGTTTGTCCGCGCCGCGCTTGAAGTTGATGCGGCCGTTGCTCACCGCGACCTCTTCCACGCGGCCGGCGCCGGAAGCGGCGAATGCCGGCTGTCCGCCGGAGGCCGCAGCGAAATTCGACAAGGCAGCGGCCCAGACCACGAGATTCCAGCGCCCGTCGGCGCCGCGCACCAGATTGAGGCTAGGCCGGTCGAAACTGAAGCGGTAGAACAGCAGCCGCCCGCGAAGCAGGGCGCCCCAGTCCGGGGCCGCCGAGAGCTGGTCGGCGCGGAGCAGGAATTCGTATCCGAACCGGGGGTCGTCGCCGACGGTCACGTAATGCGCTTCCAGGCGGGGCCCGCTCCAGACGCTCAGGTCGAACCGGCCGACCTCTACGGAACGGCCGAAAGCGCGCTCGAGGCGGGCGCGCAGCGCGTCGTGCACGCGGCGCGTGCGCAGCACCAGAAAGGCGCCTCCGCGCGCCGCGAACAAAACAGCGAGGGCCAGCGCGAGCCGCCGCAATCGGAGCCGGTTGCGATCCATTCGTTTGGAATCCGTTCCCGAAGCCACGGGAACGCACAGATTCTACGCGGTCCGGAAGCTTCCGGGCGCGGGAAAACGGTCAGTGCACCAGGTGGAACATGCGGCTCCAGCGCGTGCGCGTGGGGAAATGCACGAGCACGTCCACGAAGCTCGCGGCGCCGCCGGAAAGGGTCTGGTCGGCGGCCTCGTCGCCGGCGGAATTCACCGACCAGTAGATGAACATGGGCCGCCCCATGATGGCGTCTTGGTCCACGAAGCCCCAGTAGCGGCTGTCCCAACTTCGCTCGCGATTGTCGCCCATGGCGAAGTACTTGTGCGGCGGGACGATCAGCTCGCCGTCGCGGATGTAGCGAAACATCTCGCCGCGCCACTCGTTTTGCACCATGCCGTAGGGGATATAGGCGTTGGGACCAGGAGCGGGCGGAAAGTTGTCGCCGTAGGGTTCGGAGTTGCCCTCGGGATGGTAGGCATAGGGCTCGCTGAGCAATTTGCCGTTGATGTAAACGAGCTGGTCCACGATGCGCAGGCGGTCGCCGGGCAAACCGATGGCGCGCTTGACGTAATTCGTGTGGTCGGCGAATGGGAATTTGAACACGATGATGTCGCCTCGGTGGATGGGCCGGTAGGGCAGGACGCGTTCGAACCATTCGCCGCGCCCGCCGAAAATGAATTTGTTGACCAGCAGGTGGTCGCCCACCAGAAGCGTGGGCTCCATGGAAGGCGTGGGGATGCGGTAGGCCTGCAGGATGAAGGTGGTGAAAAACAGCGCGAGGATCACGGTGACGAGCAGCGACTCCGCATACTCCAGGAACAAGGAGTGGCGCGGCGCAGCCTCCGCGGGTGCCGCGAGGGGATTTTTCCCGGTGATGGCGTCCTGGGCCATGCAGTTCCTCAGTCCCCCCCGGCGGGATGCTGCTCGAGATGCGCCAGCGCCAGCCGCGCTGCTTCCAGTTCCGCCTGCTTTTTGGATCGCCCCTCCGCCGAGGCCAGCGAACGTCCCCCCATCCATACTTCCACGCGGAAGGTGCGCTGGTGTTCCGGCCCGGAGGAGGCCACCAGGCGATATTCCCCCGGCTCGAGATGCAGCTCGCGCAGGCGTTCCTGCAGCGCGGTCTTCGCGTCCGGCTCGCCGAGCGACCCCAGGCCTTCCGCCAGCGCGGGCTCCCAGAGGGTGCGGAGAACAAAATCGCCGGCGAGCTGAAGGCCGGAATCGCGGAAGATGGCCGCGACCACCGCTTCATAGGCGTCAGCGAGCAATTTCGGTTTTTCGCGGCCCCCCGTGGTTTCCTCTCCCGGGCCAAGTTGCAGAAAACGGCCCAGATCGAGGCGCCGGGCCACGCGAGAGAGCATCTGGGCACTGACCAGATGAGCCTTTGCGCGATTCAGGCGGCCCAGGCTCCACTCGGAAAAGACGAGGGTGAGACGGTCGGTGATCACCAGGCCGAGCACGGCATCGCCCAGAAGTTCCAGACGCTCGTTGGAAGCTGGGGCGCCCGAGTCGCGGGACTCGCTGTGGCGCGAGGTGTGGGTCATGGCGAGCTCAAGCCGCGAAGGATCCTGGAAGGCGTAACCCAGGCGGCTCTCCAACTCCGCGTGTTCGCTGGCGAGCATGGCGCGCTGCCGCGCGATCAGGGCTTTGCGGCCGGCGGCGCGGACGCCATTTTCTTGGCATCTTCGGCGGACTTCTTGCACCGGTCCTGCCAGGCCCAGGCGGACTTGCCGCAGCTCTCGAACGCCGCGCCGGCGTCGGAGTAGTCCTTCAAACGCAATTCGCCGGTTCCCAGCAGATAATAGTCGAGCAGGTCGGGCGAGGGGTCGGTTTTCACCGACAGTCCCAGCTCGTTCACGGAGTCGGCCGTTTTCCCCTCCCAGTAATACACGCGTCCCAGGCCGGAGTGCGCCATCCCCAGCTTCACATGGATGGAATTCGTGAATTCCTCGTCCGTCATGGTTGCCGGCTTTGTGATCGTGGAGGCGAGCTGGATCGCACGCTTGGCGTATTTTTCCGCCTGGTCGAGCTTCTGATTGGCGTCGAGCGCTCTCGGGTCGAACCCGGCGACGGGGAGGGTCGTGCACATCAGGGCCAGGACGTCGACATTATTCGGATTCTCCGCCAGCGCTTTCTCTCCCGTGCTGAACATCTTGTCCAGCTTTCCGGAATTGAGATAGGCCAGCACCAGTCGGGCGTAGACGGCCGACCGATAAAGGCTGGCCGGGTGTTTGCTCAGGAAGTCTTCGCCTGTGGAGATGAGCTGATCACGCTGCTGTGGCGTGAGGTCAGTGAACGCCTTGTAGGCATCCTCTTCCTCCTTGGTGACGGGGGGCTGGGCCGGGGCCGCGGGATTCTGCGCTGCGCCCGGCGGAGGTGCCTGCCCGGCCGCGGGTTGCTGCTGCTGGGCAGGCTGCGCCGGCGGCGTGCCCTGCGCCTCTGCGGGCAGTGCGGCGAATAATGCCAATCCCAGAGCCGCGGCGACGGCCGCGGCCGCGACTCCTCGGTTCCCGCTCATCAGATTTCGCATTCGAATCTCCATGGAATGAACTTCACTGCCGCAATACCATCCCCGGAAAGTGGGGCGGCAATCTTGCATGGGCATAGCGCTCCCCTACGGCGACTGTCCCTTCGATCCCACGGCCGCCAGTCCGCGCTGGGCGGCGGCGCGGGCGCTTTCCGGAGCGCCCGCTACATCGAGCGCCGCACGATATTCTACCCCGGCCAGGTCGCGGCGCCCGCCCTCTTCGTAAATTCGGGCCAGCCACACGTGGGCCCACGAGAGCGTGCGCGGGTCCGGGGCCGTCGCCTGCGGCGGAGGGGCCCCCGGCGCGGTGCCCAACGGCGCACTCTGTCCGGCTGCGGCGGGGTTGCCCAGCTCCGCCACCACTTGTTCGAGCAGCGATCTACCGCGGTCCACCTCGCCATCGACAATGATGGCGACCGCCAGGCCGTATTGCGCGCGCGGCACGTCCGGATACTTCTCCAGCACGCGCTGGAAGGTGGCTCGCGCCGCTCGCGTGTCCTTGCGTGCCAGTTGGCTTTCGCCGTCTGCCAGCCATCGTTCCAGTTCGCTCAATTCTGGCACGGGCGCGACGGGAAGAGGTTCGGCAGGCTGGAGCGACGGCGTGTCCGCGGTGGCAAACTGCACGCTCGCGAGCCGCTTGGCCTCCGCCGCGAGATCCACCTTCTGGATGAGCTGCGCGTAGTAGGAGGCCAGGTTGTCTTCGCCGCGCTCATAGGTTTCCAGGCCGTTGTAGATCGGGCGGATGAGCACGAAGCCGTCGGCCTCCGCTGCGTCCACGGCGGCACGAGCCTGTGCGGGCGGCAGCCGCTGGATACGAAGCTGGACGGCTCGCACCAGGCATTCGTCGGCCAGTGCTTCGATGTCACCGCGGAGTTGCCGGGGGAGCTGCGGCGCCCGCGCGGCCACATCGAGCAGGGCCTTGCGCCCGGCGAGGGGGGGATGGTGCGCGATGGCCAGGTCGTCCAGAAGGAAATGCAGAAGAGAGTGCCGGATGTCCTCGGTGGCCGAGGGGCCCGCGGGGTCCATCACCAGGGCGTAGCGGCCGCCGTAGATGCGGAAGTTGGTCTGCGCGCCCACCAGCGGCTCGACGTAGAGGGTAAAGGTGTGGTTCATCGAAGGCTTGAGGATTTGCCGGATGTAGCCGGTTTCCTGGAGCGTGATCTGGCCGAGCGTGCGCTCCGTTGCCGCCACGCTTCTTGCATAGATGGGTTTCACGCGTTCATAGAGCTGGTCCAGATTTGCGTCGCGATAATAGGCGGACAAAAGCGGCGTGAAGCCTTCCATCGAGAGCACATCGGGGGGCAAATCATCGCGGTCCATGGTGAAGGCAAAGCGGGGAGGCGGTCCGATGACCAGTCCAAAGGAAACGTAATGGGAAAGGGTCTCACCGGGACCGGCCAGCTCGTGATTGCGGTAGAACTCGCGCAGGGCGTCTACCGCGGGGCCGCTGGCCTTCGCGATTTCACGGCGAATGGCGGCGTGCAGCGGCGACATTTCCGATTCGGGCACGTTCGCCTGGTATCCGCCGGCATGAGCCGCACAGAGGGCCGCGAAGAGTTGCGGGCTCTGCTGGACTGATACGGGCGAGACTGCCTCGACAGGCGTTCCCGGCGCAGGCGGCATGGGCTGCTGCGCAGCGGCAGGAGGCGCGGGCTGTTGCGCCGGGGGAGGCGCCTGCGGCGCTGCGGCGAGCGGCAGCAAGATGATTGCCAGGATGAATCCTGATATTAAACCAAGGCGATGGATGGGACTTTCCCCTCGAACCAGCGATCTGTCCTGCGGCAGGTGAGCCGAAGCGACTTTCTCAATGTACCGGGCGGTGTGCGGGGAGTCAAGAAAGCGGAGTGCGGCGAGCGCGTAATCGAACGAAGGTCGAAATGCTGTCGTCCGCATTGCCCGGCAGGAACCGCGTTGTCACACGTGCCATTGAGCTGGTTGCCTTCGCCGCCGACGCCGCCTCATGCCAGCCCCTTCACGGCGCATCCCGCCCAGCGGCTGGAAATCGGAGGGCCGTGGTGGTAGGTTACATGTAACCAGCCGCGGAGGCCACCATGGGAGCGCGCAGTCGATCCAAGTCGTCTCGCGACAAGGTGCGAGCACACCGCAAGCGATTGCGGCAGCAAGGGCTGCGCCCCGTCCAGATCTGGGTGCCCGACGTGCGCTCACCCGCCTTTGCGGCCGAGGCGCGCCGGCAGTCCCGTGCCGTCGCCAGGAGCCGCCGCGCCAAGCAGGATCAGGACTTTATCGACGCCGTCTCTGATAGGGGCGAGCCGTGAAGCGCGGCGAGATTTGGACCGTGGCCGGCGACAAGGAGTACGCAGGAAAGCCCCGGCCCGTGGTGATTCTCCAGGACGACCGATTCGACAGGACAGACTCCATCACGGTCTGCGGCTTGACCACGAATCCGACTGATGCTCCCCTTCTGCGCCTGCTCATCCAGCCCAGCGAAACGAATGGATTGCGGGCTGCCTGCCGCCTGATGGTGGATAAGATCACCACCGTGCCGAAAGCCCGGGTCGGCGCGTTTGTGGGCCGTTTGACCGCCCAGGATGTAGCGCGCCTGGAGCGCGCGGTCCTGGTGTTCCTGGGCATTGCCGGTCCCGCGGCGGATTCATGAACAGGCCGACGGGAATGCGAGACGAGAAGCAATCTCGAAGTTGGCCCCGGCGGCAGGGAGCAGTCATGCTCGCTGGCCGGGCGGCCTGCCGCGGTTGAAGTCTGCGGCAGGACTGAACAGGAGTCCGAACATGTCGTCCGCCACGCATCCCGCACACTCCACCAGCCGGTCCGCCAGCGAACTGCGCGAGGCGCTAGTGCGGATTGTTGCCCCGGAGCGTGTGCTGACGCGACCCATTGAGTTGATTGCCTTCGCTTCTGACGCGAGCTTCTACCGATTGATCCCGAAAGCGGTGGTGCTGGCGAGGGGGGTGGAAGAAATCAAGGCGCTGTTCAGGTTGAGCCACGAGTCGCGGATTCCGCTGACGTTTCGCGCCGCGGGCACGAGCCTCTCCGGGCAAGCCGTAACCGACGGCATTCTGGTGGAGGTGGCGCGCCACTGGCGCGGGGTGAAGATCGAGGAGGGCGGCAAGAAGGTTCGCGTGCAGCCCGGGGTAATCGGCGGGCATGTGAATCAACTGCTGAGGCCGTACGGCGTGAAGCTGGGGCCCGACCCGGCCTCCATCAATGCGTGCATGATGGGCGGCATCCTGTCCAACAACTCCAGCGGCATGTGCTGCGGCGTCGCGCAGAATGCGTATCACACGCTGGATTCACTGAAGTTTGCTCTGCCATCGGGGACGGTGATCGATACGGCGGACCCGAACGCGGAGGAGGAGTTTTGCGCGCGCGAGGCGGGACTGGCGGAAGGCCTGCTGGAACTGAAGGAGGAAATCGAAGCCAATCCGGTGCTGCGCGAGCGCATCCGGGCCAAATACCGGATGAAGAACACCACGGGATATTCCCTGAACGCCTTTGTGGATTTCGAGAGGCCGCTCGACATTTTTCAGCACCTGCTGATTGGCTCGGAGGGCACGCTGGCGTTCCTGGCCGAGGCGGTGCTGAACACCGTGCCCGACCTGCCGGTGAAATACACGGGCCTGCTGCTTTTTCCCGACCTGTATGCGGCCTGCGCGGCCATCGTGCCGCTGCGCGATGCGGGAGCCAAGGCGCTGGAACTGATGGACCGCGCCTCGCTGCGGTCGGTGGAAGATCAGCCGGGCATTCCGCCGTCGATGAAGAAGCTGTCTGCCACGGCGGCGGCGCTGCTGGCCGAGTTTCAGAGCGCGGACGTGGCCGAACGAGCGCAACTGGAAACACTGGCACGGGAAGCCGTCCAGGGACTGAAACTCGTCGAGCCCGCCGCGTTCACTCACGATCCCGGCGAGCAGGCGCTGCTGTGGAAGATCCGGCAGGGCACCTTCCCTTCGGTCGGCGCCGTACGGAAGAGCGGCACGACGGTGATCATCGAAGACGTGGCATTCCCCGTGGAGCGGCTGGCCGATGCGACCATCGACCTGACCAAGCTGTTTGCCAAGCACGGCTACGACAACGGAATCATCTTCGGGCATGCCAAGGACGGCAACCTGCACTTTGTGATCACGCAGTCGTTCAACGACCAAGCGGCCATCGACCAGTACGCGCGCTTCCTGGAGGATGTGGTGCGGCTGGTGGTGGAGCGCTACGACGGCGCCTTGAAGGCGGAGCACGGCACGGGGCGCAATATGGCGCCCTTTGTCGAGAAGGAGTGGGGCGCCGAAGCCCACCGCATCATGACGCGGTTGAAGGCGCTGGCAGACCCGGAACATCTGCTGAATCCCGGCGTGATCATCAATCCCGACCCCAAGTCTCATCTCCAAGGACTGAAGCCCACGCCGGCGGTCGAGGAGGAAGTGGATAAATGCATCGAATGCGGATACTGCGAATCGAAGTGTCCCAGCCGCGACCTGACCACGACGCCCCGGCAGAGAATCGTGTTGCGGAGGGAGATGGCGCGGCTCGAAAGCGAAGACGGGAATGGGGAGCTGCTGGCGGCGCTGAAAAGCGACTTCCCGTATGCGGCCCTGGACACGTGTGCGGTGGACGGCCTGTGCGCGACGGCCTGTCCCGTGGGCATTGACACGGGCCAGCTTACCAAACGCTTCCGCCGGCTGCGGCATCCGCCAGCCGCCCAGAAAATGGCGCGGCGAGTTGCCGGGAACTTCGGAGCGGCCGAGCATGCGCTTCGCTTTGGTTTGAGGATGGGGCACGCGATGCAATCGGTATTCGGCGCAGGCACCATGGCAGCCATCACACGCGCGATGGGATCACTG
>DATEQM010000168.1:0-4806 GCA_035272605.1 Candidatus Acidiferrales bacterium
GATTTTAACGTCCAGGATGCGGTCTACGTCCTTCGCACGAGTGATGGCAAGGAAGTGTGGCACCGGAATTTACCGTGGTATGCGCGCAGTTCGCTCGCCTTTCTCGGCGAAAAGCTTTTCGCCTACAGCGATTCGGACGGAGCGCACTCTACAGTACGCGTCTTGCAGATACCAGATTAAGGGCAGTGGCGAGTGGCTAGCCCGGACAGAGAGGGAGCCGGCAAGTCCCGACCGGGTCGGGATGCAAAATGCGCAACGCCGGCGCTACTAAATCGCCACGCGTTGGCCCTGTTCGCGGCCAGCGCGGGCGGCGGCCTGACGAACCGAAGGGTCGAGCAGATTCCCACCGACCGAGGCAAACGCCGCTTGCGACGCCTGGTCGGGATGGATGACCTCGACGCACGCACCGCTGCGCCTGAGCGTGCCGACTGCGGCTTCGAGCGATGCGACGCAAAGCGGCGGTACACGTGCCGGCAACGTCAGGATCAGCACACGGTCGCACGCCACGGCGAGATCTGAGTTGTCGATGGAATAGACACCACCGTCCATGTAGCGGCGCCCCTGGAGTGCGACCGGTGGCCAAATCCCCGGCACGGCGCCACTGGCAGCCACGGCGTCGATGAGGTCAACTCCACTCGACCGATCGAAGGCACGCCGCTCACCGCTTTCCACGTCGACGGCCAGGATCAACAGGCGCCGCTCGGGCCACGCATGCGACGGCAGCGCCGCGGCGACCAGGTTCCGGCGCGTCTCCTGTAAATCGGAAGGCGTCTCGAGCGCCAGCTTGCCAAAGCGCTTGAGCACGGCAACGGCGTCGCCGGAGCCCTCTTTCGCGCGCATGAAATCGGCACGCCAGCGCGTAAAGTCGACCGGCGGGGCAGGCTCCGCGGTCTCCAGATGTGGATCGACCTGTCGCTGGAACAGTTCCTCCAGTGCCAGATGGCTCCTGATTTGGACACCCACCCGCGATCCGGCTGAGGTGCCTACAATCACGTCGGCGTCGCGCACGCCGGCGCCAACATCAGCCATGCCGGTAATGACGCCGAGCTCCCACGCACTCGCGGCGTGTCCACCGGCGCCGAGCACGAGCGCGCGCCCTAGCCGACCCACTTGCGGCTCGCCGGCCGGGGCTTCGGCTTGCCCTTCTTTACGACCACATGCGTTGAGCCCTGGAGATTGAGCGCCACGGCAGCGCGGATGAGATACTTCAAAGCCGCCTCATCGACCGGGCCGCCTTCGTGGATGTCGATGGCGCGCCTGACATTCCCGTCGAGGCTGGAGTTGAAAAGACCGGAAGGGTCGTGCAACGCAGCTCCCCTGGCAAAGGTCATCTTGACGACGTTCTTGTAAGTCTCTCCCGTGCAGACGATGCCGCCGTGGGACCAGACGGGGGTGCCCATCCACTTCCACTCTTCGAGGATCTGAGGGTCTGCCTGGTGTATGATTTCGCGCACTTTGGCGATCGTCTTCCCGCGCCAGTCCCCGAGTTCCTTGATCTTCTGGTCGATGAGTGCAGAGGCAGATTCCACCGGGACAAGCCTTTTCATGTACAGCTCCAACTCTCTTACTTAATTTAGCTGTGCTCAGCGAAACCTGCAACTCGCGCGGTGGCTAGAACCTGTCTCATAAGTGCTGTGGTAGCTCCGGCGTCCGACCTCAGGGGCTAAAGCCCCGGAGCTACCGGCACTTGTCGGCACGGCTGAAGCCGTGCCCTTCCGTGCGCCATATATGAGATTACTTCTAGTGTCCCTTCGGCGCTTTGCTCCTCCCGCCAGAGTGCTGGCGGGCAGGCAGGATCAGCATCCTGGTCGGATGCTGACGAGTGGGGGAGAGAAAAAGAGTCCCACCCTTACTCGGCAAAGGGTGGGCCACCCCGATAAGGCCGTTCATTTCTTCGGATGGGCGGGGGCAGCCTCACGCAGAGAATCGAACAGCGCCTCGGTTTTGGCGTAGGCCTCGTCGCGGGAGCGGACGATTTCTACGGGCAGGCCCTTGAAGGGCGCTTCGGCGGGAATGCGCTCCAGCCAGCGCGTGTGCGACAGCTTCTCGTGGTCGGAAAAATCCAGGCGCACGATGAGCCGCAAATGCAGGGGATTCGCGGCATCGGGCGTTTCCTCGGGCGCTTGGCGCTCGAAGCGCATTTCGAGTTTGCGGCCCAGGCGGAAGGCCTGCTTCCACCCGTCCACGCGGCGGCGGGCCTGCTGCGCCGCGTCCTCGTTTCCCCCAAAATCGAAGATTAGATAGGATTGCGCCATGCACAGAGCTATAGCGGCTCTTGGGCGGGTGTGTCAAGCGGCGGCGCTGGTTGTGGTGCTGGCGCCAGCGGGAGCGGCCGACGGGCAGGCCAGGTCCGCGCAAAAGAAGCCGCGATACGAGGAGGCACGAACGCCGGATGGTGTGGTGGTGCGAGAGCCATGCCTTGAATTGTTTCCTCGGCGGGACTCCGAAGTTCAGTGTGGCAAGCTGGCCAGACGGGCGGCGGACGTGATCGCGCGACTTAGCCCCTTGCTCGGCAAATTTCCGCGAAAAAGTCTGGAGGTGGACGGGGTTTACTCCACGGACTATCCCGGACCCTCGGTCGCGATCCACTCCTCAGCAAAGATCGAGTTTGAAATGGGCCACTTCATGGCGATCGGGGGCGACGCGTATGCGCCCGACGTCGTCCCGCGGGAGATTGCGCGTGAATGGTTGCCCGATATGCGGTGGGACAGCAAGAACGCCTGGCTTTCGGAGGGGCTTCCCGAATACCTGGCTTGGCGCTATTTGCGAGAGGCGAATCCAGGAGCATCGCGCGTCCTGGCGGCAGAGGCAATGCGGGACGTGGGGACCAAGGTGGAACTTCTCCGGCTAGCGGACATTCAGAATTGGTGGGCTCATGGGAAGAATGTCCTCCCACAGGAGAACCGCGAACGTGAAAAGCGCGAAGCCCGGAAGCGCGGGCTCTTGCTGCTGCGTACTCTGGAGACGGTGATTGACCAGGAGCGCGTGGACCGCGTGCTTCCGGAGTTCATCCGCAGGACTGGGAAGCACCCGCTGTCCACCGCAGTTTTTGAGAAAGTCTGTGAGGAAATCGCAGGGCGTGATCTGAGTTGGTTTTTCCGCTACTACGTGGAAGGCAAGGAAGTGCCGGAGCTGGAGTTGCGCCGCCTCCCTTCCGAATCGCCCAGCGTGGTGGCCGGAGAAATCCTCGTCCGCGGCCTGCCGCCGGAGGGCTCCGTGCGCGTGGACATGACTGTGCGCACGGCGCAAGGGAATGTGGAGCATTCCGTGGCGACGCACGGCCGGGTGACGCCCTTCACCGTCAACGTGCCCGCGCCCGCGCTCGGCATCACGTTCGATCCCGACCTGCGAATCCTGCGCTGGACCGAGGCGGCGCGGCGTTCGAAGGCGCAGTCGGCCGTGCTCGCCGCGCTTCCCGACCCGCTCACGGCGAAGGATCTTCCCGCCGCCATCGAAATCTACCGCCGCGCCCTCGCCGCGGACCCGGATGATGAAGCACAACGCGCCCAAGCGCTCCGCGAGCGCCTCGGCGAGCTCGAATGGGCGCACGACGAATGGAACGTGGCACTGGAAGACCTCGACGCGGCCATCAACGGACATTCCATCAGCCCATTCGAGACGTATTTGTGCCGCACAAAGGCCTACCTCTACCACGGAGTCGTGGAGCTCCACGAGCGCCGGCCACAGGCTGCCCTGGAAGACGCTCGCACCGGCCTCGCCCTTCCCCGGGTCGTCTTGCTGCAAGTGGTGCCGCGAGAGCCGATCGAGAGCCGGGGCAATTGGACCTTGGAGCACTTGCTCGAAACTCTGAGCGACGCAGCTTCTCGCTACTGACCCCGAACTGCTGTAACACAGGGCGCCCCGCTCTACGGGGGAGCCCTGCGGCTTTTCCCCTGTGCGGCCAATCCGATCTTCCACGCTTTCAGCGGTTACGGATTCTCCCGGTTGGAGATGGTCGCCGTGGTCCCGTCGAACTTCGTCAGATGCACGGTGAACGGCTCGTTGTAGGTATGCGCCTTGTCTCGCAGGAAGCTGAGCGCCACGGCCTCACCGAGCAACAACGACGTGTCCGTGTCGCTGCGCCAGTGGATGCCGGCGTGGATTCCGTGGCCGAAGGACACGTTGTGTCCCAGCTTGTTCAGCTCGCCGTTCACCGTGAGCTGCCCGGCGTCCGGCCCCGTATACGGAACCAGCGAAAGTCCGTCGCTCGTGGGCACCACGGGATCGGGGATGACGGAACTCCCGTCGAAAAAGAACTTCAGCACCGTGATGCACGCCCCGGCCACCGTGCCGTGCCCGGTGGGATAAGAGGGATGCGCCGGCGAGCCTTCTGGAAATGCCTGCGAGAGCAGCCAGGTGCCGTACTTGTTGAAGCTCTGCTGCAATCCCTGGGAATGGAGGATCACTTTGCTCAACGTGACGTCGGTCTTGTTCCCTTGCCCGGTCTTGATCAGGTGGACCAGCCCGCCGATGGCCTCCGGCCGCGGACGCAGGTGCACATACCACTTCTGGTACCACACGGCGTTCAGCGCCTTCACCGCAACTTCCCCGATGCATGCCGCCATATCCGGGCCACCGAAGGTGCCGAATCCGTTTTCCGTTCTGGAGTTCACGTAGGGACAGCCCGGGTTCACCGGGGCGCCGCCGGGTGTAAAGCTCCCGGGCGCGGTTGCGTTAATCCCGGCGAGCACCATGAACGCCGTGAGGTATTCCTGAAAAAGCACGTCCATGTGAGTCGACGCGGCGAGACCCCGGCCGTTGCGCCGGAACTGCGCCTGCGGGTCCATCTGATTGCGCAGGCCCGTG
>DATEQM010000169.1:0-12816 GCA_035272605.1 Candidatus Acidiferrales bacterium
AGCAGGTAGGTGCGGAGCGAGTCGTGGGTTTGTTGGCGGTCCCAGGGACACCCGCCGGGAGCCAGCAGCTTCTGTTGCAGGGCGACGAGATCTTCAAATCGGCGTGACATGGTTTTCGTTCCGATCCGGAACCATTTGAGCCAATCTAGGGCACAGGGAATCAAAGCACAAGAGACAATCCGGCTGTAGAGCGGGCAGGTTCGGCGGAGCCTGCGGGGAACCACGAGGAGAGACCCGCGGATTAGCCGATGGGATGGAGGGAGTGCGGAGCGGGTGGGAGGGGCAAAGAGGACAGGCAGAAATGCCTGTCCCACCTAACCGCAGGACGCTCATTACGGTCTAATGAGTCGGATGGCCGATACCGATGCGGCGCAAGTGGCCTTGGTCCTCGGCGGCGACCCGGACGCCTTCCGCGTCCTGGTGGAACGCCACGGGCGGCGCCTGTTCCGGCTGGCCTATCGGATGACGGGAAGCGAGCACGACGCGGAGGAGATTGTGCAGGACGCCTTTTTGCGAGCTTACCGGAGGCTGGACCGCTTTGAGGCGCGCGCGAATTTCGGCACCTGGCTCTACCGCATCTGCGCGAACTGCGCGCTCGACCTGATGCGGCGGCAGCGCGCGGAGCAGGCCCGGCGGGAACCCACACCTCGGGACGACGACCCGGACGCAGGCGATCCGCTGGAGGCCACCGCGAGCGCTGAGCCGGGCCCCGAGCGCCTGATGCTGAGCGCGGAATTGGGCGCGGGCGTGCGCGCGGCCATGAACTCCCTGAGCGCGACGGAGCGCGCCGCCTTTCTGCTGCGCCACGTAGAGGGCTTCTCGATCGAGGAAATCGCGCGGTCCCTGGGCCTAAACATCGGGGCGACGAAAAACAGCGTGTTCCGGGCGGTGCAGAAACTGCGCCGCCATCTCGATCCCCTAGTGAGCGCAGCGCGATGAATCATCCGGACGAACAGCGGCTGATCGAATACGCAGGCGGCGACGCGGAGCACGCGGCGGCCATCGAGCGGCACCTGAGCGAATGCGATGGATGCCGGGAAAACCACGAGGCGCTTCGGCGCGTGCTGGAGGCGGCCCGCGCGCTTCCGGTGCCGGAACCGGACGCGGGATACGAGGCCCGCCTGTGGCAGCGCCTGGGCCCGCAGTTCGAGCCGCGCAAAGCCCATTGGAACTGGCGCGAGTGGTTCTCACCGCGGCATCTGGCGCCCGCCGGCGCGGTTGCCGTGCTCGTTCTGGTTGCGTTTCTGGCGGGGCGATTTTGGCCGCGGCCCGCAGGTTCGGGGCAGACCGCTGGAGGAGGACAGACGGAAAGTCTGTCCCACATGCCGCAGGTCCGCGAACGCATCCTGCTGGTCGCCGTGGGGGAACACCTGGACCGCGCGCAGTCCATTCTCCTGGAAATCTCGAACGCCGAACCAGCCGCCGCATCCGGCAAAGAGGTGGACATCTCCCGCGAGCAGCAGCGCGCTGAGGATCTTCTCGCTGCCAACCGGCTGTATCGCCAGACGGCCCAACGAACCGGCGACGCCTCGGTGGCCGACGTTTTGGGGGAACTCGAACCGCTGCTGCTGGAGATTGCCAACAGCCCGTCGAAGGTTTCCGCCGCGGATTTCGAAGGGCTGCGCCGCCGGATTGAGGCGCGCGGCCTGCTGCTCAAAGTGCGGATCGTGGATTCCACGGTCCACGAGCGCGAGAAGGCCCACACCGCCGCGCAGCCGCAGCACAGTTCTTAAGGAGAAAGGAAGATCGCATGACCATGCCCCACAGATACACGCTTCGCGGCGCCGCCGGAGCCTTCGCGCTTCTGCTCGGCGTGCCGTTCGCCGCGCTCCCGCCCGCCCGGGCCGCCGCTGCGCTCCCTGCCCGCTTCCTGGCCGGCGCTGCGACTACAGTTGCGGCTACCGGCGACGATGACCGCGAGCAGCGCGAGGATGACCTTTACGACAGCGGCACGAATGCTATTGACGAGTCGCGCTGGCAGGAAGCCGTAGACAAATTCGATCAGGTGATCAAACTCCACGGCCGCCGGGCCGACGCCGCGCTCTACTGGAAGGCCTGGGCGCTCAACAAACTTGGCCGCCGTCCCGACGCCCTGGCTTCCATCGCCGAACTACAGCGCAGCGCACCGCAAAGCCGCTGGGCGAACGACGCGAAGGCGCTGGAGATCGAAGTCCGCCAGGGCTCAGGCCAGCCCGTGGCTCCCGAAGCCCAGAGCGACTGCGAGCTGAAGCTGCTGGCCATCAACGGCTTACAGCAGATGGACTCCGAGCGCGCCATCCCCATGCTCGAAAAGATGCTCCACGGTCACGACTGCCCTAAACTTCGCGGCCAGGCCCTGTTCGTTCTCGCGCAGTCCGCCTCACCTCAGGCACGGGAAACGATTGCCCGCGCCGCCCGCGACGGCTCCGATCCCGATCTCCAGCGGAAGGCTGTGCAGGATCTGGGGCTGTTCGGCGGCGATTGGGGCAGGGAGACGCTTGCGCAAATCTACGCCTCCTCAAACGACGTCGCTCTCAAGAAGCACATCCTGAACGGCTTCATGGTCTCCGGGGACCGCGATCGCATCCTGGCGGCTGCCAAAGGGGAGAAGGACGCCGAACTGCGCGGTGAAGCCATCCGGCAGCTCGGCGTGATGGGCGCCCGGGAAGAAATCTGGCAGCTTTACCAGAAGGAGACGTCGTTGGAGGTCAAGAAGAAGGTCCTCCAAGCCATGTGGATTTCCGGAGACATGGATCACGTGACGCAGCTCGCCAAGAACGAGAAGGAGCCCGACCTGCGCATCGCGGCCATCCGGGATCTCGGACTGATGGGCGAAAAGACCGGGGACACGCTCGTATCTCTCTACACTTCCGACAAAGACCCGGACGTGCGCCGCGCGGTGATCCAGGGACTGTTTCTTTCCGGGAATGCCAAGGCCATGGTCGCGCTGGCGCGGAAAGAGACCGATCCGGAGATGAAGAAGCATATCGTCCAGCAGCTCTCCCTGATGCAATCCAAGGAAGCGACCGACTATCTGCTGGAAATTCTGAACAAATAGGTGCTGCCATGAAGCGACTCTTCCCTTCCCTCCTCGTGTGCGCGTGCGTGCTGGGTTGCGCTGCCGCAGCGCGGGCGGACCAGCCCAAAATCACCCATGCCCGGCTGGAGACGCGTTCTGCATCGGACGGTTTGGAGCGGGCCTACCGCCGCTTCCTCTCCGAACAATCCGAGCCCGGGTGGATGGCCTACTCCGTGCCCGCCATCGCCGGCCACCATCCGCTTTGCTGCGGCGAAGGCTGGTCCGACGACGAACGCGAATCCTGCGGCCGCTGCTCGCTCGAGTCGGACGCCGACACGAACCACACCGTGCGGGGCCCAGCCTCCGGCGTCGAGCATCTCGAAGCCCCGCAGGAGATGGTGGTCTTTCTCCGCGCGGCTGAACACAGCGTCACCAGAATCCGCGTTCTTACGCCAGGCTGCGAGGTGGATGCCGGAGGCCTGCGCGTCCTGTGGCTGAGCGATGTGAGGCCCGCGGAGAGCGTCACCCTGCTGGCCACGTTCGTGGTCCCCGGTTTTCGCGATGATGGGGACTCGCGCAAACCGGCTCATGGCGCGCTCGCTGCCATCGCCATGCAGGCCGACGCGGCGGCTGATCGCGTGCTCGAATCGTTCGTAGCGCCGAGCCAGCCGGAGAAGCTGCGGTCGCAGGCCGCGTTTTGGCTGGGCACCGCGCGGGGCGCCACCGGCCTGCACTTGCTCGAGGGCATGGCGAAACATGATCCCAGCCCCAAGGTGCGCGAACAGGTGGCTTTTGCATATTCAGTGAGCCGCGAGCCCGCCGCGCTCGACGATATGATCCGCATGGCCCATGACGACGAGAGCGACCACGTGCGTGGCCAGGCGCTGTTCTGGTTGGCACAGAAGGCCGGAAAGCGCGCCACGCAAGCCATCGCCGATGCGATCGAGAACGACCCAGACACGGCCATCAAACGATCCGCCGTCTTCGCACTTTCCCAACAGCCGCACGAAGAGGGCGTTGCCCTGCTCATCCAGGTGGCCCGTTCCAATAAGAATCCCGAGGTCCGAAAGCAAGCCTTCTTCTGGCTCGCCCAGTCCAAGGATCCGCGCGCCCTGGCCTTCTTCGAGGAAGTCCTGCAGCGCTGACGCACGGGAAGAATGGCAAGCAGTCAAACGGTTTCACTGAGGAATAGAAACCGCATCTGAGCTGTTACCAACCCCCATCCGGGCACGTCCAAGCTCCAGTTTCGCATCGAGTCTTGGAGAAGCGGATTCGATCGGGGGGTGCTCCATGCCTAGAAATTTAGTTCGTGCAGCTTTGAGTGTTGCCGCTTGCCTTATCGCAATTCCGACTTGTTTCGCTCAGTCCGCGCTATTGCAACTGCCGCGTGACAGCCAGCGCGCGGAAGTCTCCCAGCGCATCGGCATCACGGACATCACCGTGCGCTACCACCGGCCGCTGGTGAAGGGGCGCAAGATCATGAACGTGATTGCCGCCGATGGAAAAATCTGGCGGGCCGGCGCCAATGAGAACACCACTATCGCGTTTACGGACGGAGTGACCATCGAGGGTCAGCTGCTCGCCAAGGGGACCTACGGCCTGCACATGATCCCCGGAGATTCCGAGTGGACGATCATCTTCTCGAAGAATTCCACCTCCTGGGGCAGCTTCACGTACGACCAGGCCGAGGATGCGCTGCGCGTGACCGTGAAGCCGCACCCGGACGAAATGCACGAAGCACTGACGTATGATTTTGACAATCCCACGCCAAGAGGCGTCACGCTGGTTCTGCGCTGGGACAAGATTGCGGTTCCCATCCAGGTGGGTGTGGACACCCCCGAGATCGTGGAGCAGAGCCTACACAATCAGCTCCGCGGGCGCGTGCAGTACGAGTGGGCGCCATGGGACGAGGCGGCCAACTACCTGGAGGACAACAAGCTCAATCCCGAAGAGGCGCTGAAATGGGCCGATCAGTCCATTAAGGTGGAGGAACGGTTTGAAAACCTGATGGCCAAGGCCCGGGTGCTGGACACGCTAAACCGCCAGGCCGAAGCCAAGGAGATCCGCGCCAAGGCGCTGGAAATGGGCTCCGCCCTCCAGGTGCACATCTATGGGCGACAACTCCAGCGGCAGGGCAAGGAGGATGAGGCCTTTACTGTGTTCCGCGGCAATATTAAGAAATTTCCTGACAATTGGCTGGCGCACAGCGAAGCGGCGCGTCTGGCATGCGCCAAGGGCGACTTCGACACTGCGGTGAAGGAAATGAAGATAGCCGTGGGCGGAGCCGATCCCCAGAACAAGCCGGCGTTCGAGGCCCTGGTGAAACGCCTCGAAGCCAAAGAAGACATCAACAAATAGACGCGCGGCCAGGTCATCTTTTGGCTCAGCCAGTTAAAGGATCCGCGCGCGTTAGCGTTCTTCGAAGAAATTCTGAGCCGCAAGTAAAGCTGAGCCGAGCGCTACGCCGGCACATCCCTACACCCAACGGCCGCGAGATTCTCTGCATGCCGTCCCGAATTCCGGCGGCAAGAGGCGCGGCGGTTGCCCACCTCAAGCACGGGTGATAGACTGGCCTATCGGAACATTACTGTATTAAAGATTCGAGGACGCCCGGTGGCCCAAGACAAATCCGACATTAGTTTCCGTGTGATTGATCGCCGTCACTTTACCGAGGAGGGCGAACTGCGCCCCGAGGCCAAAGAACAGGCCCAGCGGGAAAAGGACGCGCCCCAGCCTGCCACTCCCGCTGCGGCACCCGCCGCAAAGCCCGGGGAGCAGCCGGCCGCATCCCCATCCGCGCCTCCGGCCGCCGAGAAGCCCGCTCCCGTCCGCTCCCCCTACTTCGACCTGCTGGTGAGGAGCCTCGCCAACCAGGCGGCCATGCTGCTCTCCGGCATGGAGGATCCCGCCACGGGTCAAACCATGGTGGACATCGAGGGGGCGCGCGAAGTGATTGACATGCTCGACGTGCTCCGCGAAAAGACGCGCGGCAACCTGGCGCCGGAGGAAGACCGCATGCTCGCGGAGCTGCTGGGATCGTTGAAATACAGCTTCCTGGAAATGAGCAAAGCTGCAGCCGCCGCGGCCCAGCACACCGGGCCTGGCAAGGCCGCGTCGCGCCGTTGAACCAACCGCCGGCGGGACAATGCTGGGATGGATTTCGGAGGACAGGCTGAAAGCCTGTCCTACCGGGGGCGGAATCCGCCCTCCACGGCAACGCTTTCATGAATTCCCCCGCGCAGGACGCCCGGCCGGATTCGCTCCGGCTGACGATGCTCGGTTCCGGCACCTCGATGGGGGTTCCTTCGCTGGGGTGTAACTGCCGCGTCTGCCACTCGCCGGAACCGCACGACAACCGCACGCGACCCTCGATCCTGCTCGCTGCCGGCGGGCGGAACATCCTGATTGACACGTCGCCCGACTTCCGCCAGCAGGCGCTTCGCGCTGGACTCGCGCGGCTGGACGCCGTGATTTATACACACGGCCACGCCGACCACATCCTGGGCCTGGACGACGTGCGCCCCTTCAACCTCCAACAGAAGCAGCGCATCCCCGTCTACGGCAATGCCCAAACCCTGGCCATCCTGGCGCGCACGTTTGCCTACATCTTCGACGAGGCGCCCACGCTCAGCACCATCCCGGCCGTGGAGTTGCGCGAAATCTCCGGCCCGTTCGAAGCCGCCGGCGTTCTCTTCCAGCCCATTCCGGCGCACCACGGCGACATGGACGTGCTCGGCTTCCGTTTCGGGCGAGGCGCGTACCTGACCGATTTTTCGGAGATTCCCACGGCGTCCATGGAGCTATTGCACGGCCTTGACGAGCTGATACTGGACGCGCTGCGCGACCGTCCCCACCCGATGCATTCCACGGTGGCCAACTCGCTGGAAATCGTCCGGCTACTCGCGCCGCGCCGCGCCTGGTTCACGCACATCAGCCACGACCTGCCGCACGAGGAGACCAACGCGCGGTTGCCGGAAAACGTCCGGCTGGGTTACGACGGCCTGAGCTTTGAGGTTTCGCTCCGATGAGCCTGCGCATCTTCCGCGGACTCCCCGAATGGCGCGCGGATCCCGATGTGGCGGGCCGCCACACGGCTCTGGCCATCGGTAATTTTGACGGAGTGCACGTGGGCCATCAGGCTATCCTGCGCCGCGTGAACGAGTATGCGCGCAGCACGGGCGCGCTGGGGGCCGCCGTCACCTTCGACCCGCATCCGCTGAAGGTTCTCCGTCCCGAGCACGCCCCCGCGCTGCTCTCCACGCTCGAGCAACGGCTCGCCTGGATGGACGAACTCGGCCTGGAGGCCGTGCTCCTTCTTCCGTTTACAGTGGAGCTCTCGCAGCTCAGCGCCGAGGAGTTTGTCGCGCAAATGCTGGCCGCGACGCTGTGCACCGAGCGCATCTTTGTGGGCGACAACTTCCGCTTCGGGCACCGCCACGCCGGCAATGTGGCCCTGCTCGAATCCCTGTCCGCCCGCTTCCACTATTCCGTGGAGATCGTGCCGCCGGTGGTCGTCGGCGGCGAAATCGTATCCAGCACCAGCGTGCGCCGCGCCGTTACGGAAGGCCGAATGGACGAGGCCGCGCGGCTGCTCGGGCGTCCATTTTCGCTCACCGGGCGAGTCGTAGCCGGCACGGGCACCGGCGGCCGGGAGGTCGTATCCACGCTGAACCTGGCCTGCGACCAGGAGTTGCTGCCGGGGCGCGGCGTGTACGCCACGGAGACACGCGTCGGCGGGCGCTGGTACCACTCCGCCAGCAACGTCGGGGTACGGCCCACGTTCGACGGTTCCCGCGTTACCGTGGAGAGCCATCTTCTCGATTTCACGGGAAGCCACGAGGCCGGCGCCATGGAGATCCGCTTTTGGAAGTACCTGCGGGGCGAACAGAAATTCCCCTCGGCCCAAGAGCTGAAATCCCAGATCGAAAACGACGTGCGCCGCACGCGTGCGTTTTTCCGGCACCTGGCCCGCCTGCGCCGCGCCCGCCAAAGGGCGTAGTGCAACGTCGACGATCTGCCCGCCCCGGCTGTGCCAGCCGATGAGTTGCACGGTGACCGGCTGCCCTTCGCCCGCCGCGGCGGGCTCATGGCCTACGGGAAGGCGGCCCTACCACGCCATTAGTGGTCGATTTTGGCTTTTGCGGAGGCGGCGGAAGGCAAGCAGGCGCGGCAATAGCCGCCCACCTCTGTGCGGCTCAGGGTGATTTTCATATCGAGCTCCTGCTCGATTTGCCGTTTCATCTCGTCGTAGAGCGCGCTTTCGAATTCGCGCACCTTCCCGCAGCGCAGGCAGGCGATGTGGATGTGTTCGCGCGGGGCGTGGCTTTCGTAGTAATGGCGGTCGCCGCGGATGTGCAACAGGTCCAGCTCGTCAATCAGCCCGAGGCGCTTCAGCAGGTCCACGGTACGGTAGACAGTTACACGATGGATGTGGTGATCGAGCTTGCGGGCCCGCTCGTAGATTTCGTCAATGTCCAGGTGGCGCTGGGCCGTGTCCATCACCCGGACGATGACGCGCCGTTGCCGCGTAAGCCTGCGCCCGCGCGAGCCCAGTTCCGCTTCCAGGCGGCCGGGGCGCTCGCCAGCGTTGATGCGTTCGCCGCTGGAAACGCGCGTGGACTCCATCGCGTGTTGCAACGTTCTTCCTCCCAGCTCAGCCGGCGGCGTAAGGCCGCCACTTTCCATCATCCCAGCCATTTCGCCGGAATCAACTTCCGAATGTCATTGTACATGACCGTGACGAACAGCAGCAGCAGGAACACCATCCCGACCTGGAGAAATCGCTCGCGGAACACCTGGCTGAAGTCGCGCCGCCGGATCCCCTCAAGGCAAAGCAGCAGGATGTGCCCGCCGTCGAGGATGGGAATGGGCAGCAGATTCAGAATGGCCAGGTTCAGGCTGATCCCCGCCGTCAGGAACACCAGGTCATACAGCCCGCGCTTGGCCGCCTCGCCGGAATAGCGCGCGATGCCCACCGGGCCCGCGACCTCCTGGAGGGAAGCGCGCCCGCTGACGAGCTGCGCCACCATGCCAAATATCCGGCCCGTGAGACCGTAGGTCTGCTCCACGGAAAACTCCGCCGAATCCGAGAAGGAGAGCTTCCGGTAGTGGAATTCCGCCGGCGCCGGGTACACCCCGATTTTCCATGCCTTTCGGCCGTCGGGCTGCGCTTCCTGGATGGGCTGCACGGGAATCGTAAGGGTCTGCCCACTTCGCCGCACCACGAATTGCAGCACCTTCCCGCCGGAGTTCTGGACGGTCTCGAGAAACTGGTCGAGACTCATCATCGGCGCACCATCCACGGAGACGATGCGATCGTCCAACTTCAAGCCGGCGCGGTCGGCAGGCATGCCGGAAGCCACGTTGTCGAGCTCCACCGGATCGTCGGGGTATCCCAGCAGAGCGGCGGGCGACATGGTTTGCCGATTGGCGACATCGGCCTGTGGAACCGCGGTGATGCTCTGCCCTGCACGCTCGAAGACGATCTCCACGCGGTCCTTCCGCTTGCCGGCATCGAAGGCCTTCACCACGTCTTCCCAGGTGGCCGTGCGGACGTGATTCACTTCGACCAGACGGTCCCCCGCCCGGAGGCCCGCTTTTGCCGCCGGAGAATTCTGCAACACGCCCGCGAGCACCGCCGGCTGTTCCAGATAGGTCGGCTGAATGATGCCGTAGCCGAAGAAGATCAGGAAAAACAGCAGGCATGCGGAAATGACGTTCATGCTGGGCCCCGCGGCGATAATCAGCGCGCGCTGCCAGCGGGGCTTGGACAGGAATTCGTCCGGCGCACCGCTGCGCTCTTCTTCCGGGCTGTCCCCGGCCATTTTCACGTAGCCGCCGATGGGCAGCACGCTGATGCGGTAGTCCGTGGGGCCGCGGCGCCAGCCCGTGATCCGCGGTCCGAAGCCGATCGAAAAAATGTCCACGCGCACGCCGAAGAGCCGCGCCACGACAAAGTGACCCCACTCGTGCACGAGCACCATCACGCCGACTACCAGCACCATGGCGCCGATGGCTCGCGCCACGTCCGGCAGGGCCAGCAGCGTGGCCGCCACAGGGGAGACCGCACCAGTCAGCAGTGTGGCAACTTCCATCGCTCAGTTCTTTCTGCGGCGCGCACCCTCCGCCGCCACGAACCCTTCCGCCAACCGACGTGCGTCGCCGTCCGCGGCCAGCACATCGGCAATCGAGCGCATGGGCGCCGTCGGTGTTTTCTCGAGCACGCGCTCCACCACTCGGGCGATAACTGGAAAAGCAATTCGCCCGGCCAGAAACGCGGCCACCGCGGTTTCGTCCGCCGCGTTGAGGGCGCAGGGCGCCGCGCCGCCGCGCCGGATGGCCTCTCTCGCCAGCCCCAGGCACGGAAACTTACGCGCGGACGGCTGCCCGAACTCCAATCGTTTGATGCCCGACCAGTCGAGCGAGAAACCCGCCGAGGCCACGCGTTCCGGGTACGTCAGCGCGTACTGGATGGGGAGACGCATGTCCGGCGGACCGAGCTGCGCCAGGACGGAGCCATCCACGTATTCGACCATCGAGTGGATTATGGACTGCGGGTGAATCACCACGTCAATCCGGTCCAGTGGCATGCCGAACAGCCAGTACGCCTCGATTACCTCGAATCCTTTGTTCATCAGCGTGGCGGAATCCACGGTGATGCGCGGGCCCATGCGCCAATTCGGGTGTGCCAGGGCCTGCTTGGGCGTCACGCGGGCCAGCCGCGCCACCGGCGTCTTCCGGAATGGGCCGCCCGAGGCCGTCAACACCAGCCGGCGCACTTCCTTCGGTCCCCCGGCGCGCAGACACTGGTGGATGGCGTTGTGCTCGCTGTCCACCGGAAGCAGTTCGACCCCCGCCCTCCGCGCCGCGGCCATCACCACTTCTCCCGCGGCCACCAACACCTCTTTATTCGCCAGCGCGATGCATTTCCCCATGCAGACGGCCGAGTATGTGGCGGGCAGCCCGACCACCCCCACGGCCGCCGAGACAACGATGTCGGCGTCCGGATGCGTGGCCACAGCCTCCAGGCCCGCCGCCCCGGTCCGGATTTCCGGGCGGCGGCCATTCCGCGAGCCCAGGCGCGCTTTCAATTCCTTTGCCCGCGCGTCGTCTCCCACGGAGACGATTTGCGGGCCGAACGCCCGCACCTGCTCCGCGAGCGTCTCCAGGCTCGATCCCGCCGCCAGCGCCACCACCCGGAAACGCTCCGGATGGCGGCTGACCACATCCAGGCACTGCCGGCCGATCGAGCCCGTCGAACCGAGTATGGCGATTCGTTTCATCTCTCGCGCAGACCGCGCCGCCTCCCCTCCGCCCTCCGTGAACTCCAGGAGCCGGTGAAATCCAATTAAAGCCCTAGCCGACTGCCGGCAGCAGGATACGAAAATAGTACCAGACCACCGGCGCGGCAAAAATCAGCGAATCCACGCGGTCGAGCATTCCGCCATGCCCGGGAAGCAACGCTCCCGAATCCTTCACCCCGGCACTGCGTTTGTAGGCGGACTCGGTGAGGTCTCCGACCTGTCCCGCAACGTTGGCCAGCCCCGCCATCACCATCAGGTGGACCGGCGGTAAGGCAATCCACCGGGCACTTGCCAGCCCCACAAGGATCGAACCCAGAAGATTCGCTGCCGCGCCCTCCCAGGTTTTCCCCGGGCTGAGTTCGGGCGCCATTTTATGCCGTCCCACGGACCGCCCTGTGAAATAGGCGAGCGTATCGCCTACCCACAACAATACCAGCAAGAACAGCACGATCCGCGGTCCGAGCGGATCCATACCGTGGAGCCGCACCAGGAAGCTGAGCGGCAACGCCACGAGCAACATCGCAGCGCAGTTCACGCCCAGACGCGGAATCGCCTCTTTCAACCGCGCGCGTCCGGCCACCGCCAGCGCGGCAGCTCCCATCATGAATACGGCCAAGGCGATATCGGGCGGCAGCGGCGTGCGGTCAGGGGAATACAGCAGCCCGAATTCGCTCCGCATCCACCGGCCCTGGTGGCTGCTCTCGAGGCACTGGAGGCCCACCAGGAGCAGGGCGCACACCGTAGTCCAGCGCGGGTCACCGCCGGCGCCAGCCGCGGCGCCCAGCCGGAAGAATTCGTGCAGGCAAAGAATCACCACGGCGGCCACGAGTCCCGCGATCACCCAGGTGTCGGTCCAGAGCACCGCAAAGACCACCAGCGGGATCAGGAGAGCCGCCGTAAGCACGCGCGCGCCGGTCACGCGCACCACCCCGGCATGGCACGCGTCCCGGCCCACCGATCGCGCAGGTGCCGCTGAATGATTTCGGAGTGGAAAGAAGGAAGGCGCATTCTCGAAGGCTTCAGTTCGCGGACGGGGATTCGGGGCGCCCGAGCCCGCCATACCGGCGTTCACGTCCCTGGTACTCGAGCAGCGCCTCGAGCAGGCGGGCGCGATGGAAGTCCGGCCAGAGCACGTCGGTCACGTGGATCTCCGCGTAGGCAATCTGCCAGAGAAGAAAATTACTGATGCGCTGTTCCCCGCTGGTGCGGATCAGTAGGTCCGGGTCGGGCAGCCCGGCCGTATAGAGGTGGTCGGAAATCATTTCCTCGGTGATCCGCAGGTTCAAGAGTTCCCCGTTAGTGGCCTTCGCACGCGTCTCATCGAGCAGCGAATTGAACGCATCCACCAACTCGGCCCGCGCGCCGTAGTTCAGTGCCACCACCAGGCGCATCCCCGAGTTCTTTGAGGTCAATTCCATTCCCTGCTCGATATCCTGCCGCACGCCCGCGGGCAGTTCTTCTGCCCGGCCGATCACGCTCAGCCGAATGTTGTTTCTGTGGATCACGGGCAGTTCT
>DATEQM010000170.1:0-2796 GCA_035272605.1 Candidatus Acidiferrales bacterium
TTCAAGAACGTGTTCCAGGAGGCGCATCTGCTGATTTACGGCCTTCTGCTGATCGTGGTGGTGCTGTTTCTGCCGGAAGGGATCGTGGGCGGGGTGGCCTCTTTCGTCCGCCGGCGGAAGCGGTGAAATGCCGGAGCATGACGCGGGGAGTGAGACAGGCGACGTAGGGAAAGGCGAGAGGCCCCGGGAGTGCGGGGCCTCTCGCACTCAAAGGCCTTCGGGCTGGCTGTGGGTGAAATCGTGGTGCGGTGAGGAAGCGTTCCGTGGCTCTTCTGGAGATCGAGCATGTAACGAAGCGATTTGGCGGCCTGGTGGCCACCTCCGACGTGTCCTTCTGTGTGAACGAAAGCGAAATCGCCTTCATCGTGGGCCCCAACGGGGCCGGGAAAACCACGCTGTTCAACCTGATCAGCGGCGTCTTCCATCCCGACACCGGCTCGATCCGCTTTGAGGGCCGCGACATCTCGCGCATTACGCCCAACCAGGCCGCGCAGCTCGGCATCGGGCGCACGTTCCAGCTCGTCAAACCGCTGCGCAACCTTTCCGTGCTCGAGAACGTGATGCTGGGAGCTTTTCTGCGCACCCGCGGAACCTCGCAAGCCGCCCGGGAAGCGCTGCGCGTGCTTCAGTACCTACAAATGGAGAAGGCCGCCGCCCTGCCGGCCAGCGGGCTTCCCCTGCCCATGCTGAAACGTCTGGAAATCGCGCGGGCGCTGGCCACCCGGCCGCGGCTGATTCTCCTGGACGAAGTGATGGCGGGCCTCTCCACGTCGGAGGCGCTGGGCCTGGCCGAAATTCTGAAGAAACTGCCGGAGTGGGGCATTTCCGCCGTGGGCGGCGTGGAGCACGTGATGCAGGTGGTGATGAGCATTGCGCATCGCGTGGTGGTGCTGGATCACGGCGCGCTGATTGCCGAGGGCACTCCGCAGCAGGTGGTCCGCGAGCCGCGCGTGATCGAAGCGTATCTGGGCTCGAAGTACAAGGAGCTGGGTCTATGAGTGAACCCCTGCTGGTGCTCGAATCCATCGAGGCCGGCTACGGTGAGTTCCAGGCGCTGTTCGGGATTTCGCTCCGCGTGGACGAAGGCGGAGTTGTGTCGCTGATTGGCGCGAACGGCGCCGGGAAGAGCACCACGCTCCGCGTGATCTCCGGCCTGGTCCGCCCGCAGGGCGGCGCCATTCGCTTCCGCGGCCAGGACATTTCGCGGGTGAAGCCGTTCGAAATGGTGGAGCGCGGCATCAGCCACGTGCCTGAAGGCCGCCAGCTCTTCCCGCACATGAGCGTGGAGGAAAACCTGGCGCTGGGCGCCTACGTTCCGCGGAGCCGGCCGCGCATGGGGCCGCTGATGGAGGAACAGTTCGAGCTTTTCCCCCGGCTCAAAGAGCGGCGCAAGCAGCTCGCCGGAACGCTTTCGGGCGGCGAACAGCAGATGGTGGCCATCGCGCGCGGCCTGATGGCCCAGCCGTCGCTTCTGCTGCTGGACGAGCCCTCGCTCGGCCTCGCGCCCAAAATCATCGAGGAAGTGTTCGAGAAACTCCGCCAAGTGGCCGCCACGGGCGTGACCGTGCTGATCGTGGAGCAAAACGTGGTGGATGGACTGAGCATCTCCGATTACGGCTACGTGGTGGAAAACGGCGCGGTGGTGCTGAGCGGCTCGTCCAAAGAGCTGATGGCCAACGAACAGGTGCGCGCCGCGTACCTGGGGCTGTAGCAGGCACTTCCGACCGGTCCCAGGGACCGCCGCGCAGGCTGAAAGCCCGCGCTACCCGACGGCACGATGGGCAGCGCGGGCGTCGCTATCCGTTTGCGGAGTCAGAGATTTGCGATACACGTGCACTCCCACGCAACTCTTTTGCCGTTTTTGTGTTCCAATGGAGGTGGGGCCGCCGGTTCCGAGGGAGATTCTTGTCCGGCGAGGCGTTGCCGCGGGCCACGCGGGTTGGTGGCAGGCGGCGGGGATGCGCCTGGTAGCTTATTAACTTTCGCAGGAGGATCTATGCGCAGATCTCACTCCCCAACGATTCTGCACGCCTTTCTTTCCCTCTCCCTGTTTGCTGCGATAGCGCTACCGGCATTCGCGCAAACCCCGGGCGGATCCGCCGCGGCGCAGCCCACGCCTCATGCCTATGACATAACTAAGGAAGTCATTCTCCGCGGGACAATTTCGCAAGTGGTCCAGCGACCCGCGGCGGGGCTTCCGCTGGGACTGCATCTGATGGTCGCCACTGGACAGGGCACCGTGGATGTTCACCTGGGGCCGTACCTCGGCCGGATTGCCGCGGAAAAGGGGCTGGTGGCGGGCGCGGCGATTCAGATGTACGGCGTCACCACTCACTTTGCCGCGGGAGACGTGTTCCTTGCCCGGATCGTGGTGGTGGGGAACCAGACGATTACCGTCCGCAGCGAGAACGGCTTCCCCGTTCGCCCGATTCCGGCGGGCGCACGCACCACGCGCGGCCCGCAGCCGGCGGGAGGCCTGTGATGAACGCCCGGCGACCGCTTTTCCCTCTGGCGTGCCTGGTGGGCTCGCTGCTCGTGCTCTCCTCCTGCTTCGGGAGCTCTTCTGGGCCGCCACCGCCCATCGCTATTGCCTTTGTCACCCCGCTGCCGCCGACCTCCGTCAATGTGGGCAGCAGCTTCTCGGTGGCGGCAGCCGTCGCAAACGCATCGAACACGGAAGTGAACTGGACCGCCAACCCCAGTTCGGCCGGCACGTTCACGCTGGCGAACACGGCAAGCGGTTCTCCAACCAGCTTCATGGCCATGATGGTGCCCGCCGGGGGATCCGTGACCATC
>DATEQM010000171.1:0-19157 GCA_035272605.1 Candidatus Acidiferrales bacterium
CGGGATCTCCGTACGCAGCTCAAAGCACTGGAGAAGCGGGTGCGCGGCGACGCGGCGCAGAAGGAGATCGCCGCGGCGGCGGACACGCTGCGGAAGAAACTCGACGCGACGGAAAAAGAATTCATCAACCCCAAGCTGCAAGGGACGCAGGACACACTGAACTTCGGGAACGGAATGGACGCGAAATACGCCCTGCTGGCCGCCGGGGTGGAAAGCGCGGACATGGCGCCGACCAGCACCGAGTACGAGACGTTCGCCGGCCTCGAGAAACAGTTCGCCGCACCTCTGGCGCATTGGAAGGAAATCAAGGAGGCGGACGTGCCGGCGTTCAACGCGATGGCGCGGCGCGCCGGACTGGGCGCAGTGGCGCTGGGCCCGGGAAAAGCAGAGGAGGGCGGCGACGATCCCGACTGAGGGGGGAAGCCGGCCGGTTGGGGTGCGTGCCAGAGGGGCACGGCATGCCGTGTCCCTACGGGAGGAGTTCCTCGGCGATGGCCACCGAGGAGTACATCGGAAAGATGCTCTGCAGGTGGGCGATTTCCAGCACCAGGCGCACCTTCTCGGGAACGGAAGCGAGCACGAGCTGGCGGTTGGATTTCGCCAGGCTGACGTGGACTTGGAGGAGCGCACCCACGCCGGAGGAATCGATGTACTCGAGGTCGCCCATATCGAGAATCAGGGTGGGAGCGGTTTCGGCGCGCGCGGCGGCGAGGAAAGCAGGCACAGTCTCGATCCCCAGGCGCCCGGTGAGGCGCATCAGGCGCCTGCCGGCACGCGAGCCGTTGGCCTGGACAATCTGCAGGGAGGGCCGCGTCATGGGAGTGGATTGTATCGGAAAAAGCCGCCCCTGCGTAGGTTGATTCTCCTGCCATCCGGCCCGGGAGAGCACGGAGCGAGCTCGCCGTAGGAAGGGTTGCGAACACAAATTCCCGGGCGCACGACACTCCTGCTCCCCCGAAAATGTGTGGAGAGGAACGCTGCGGGTTCGCCAGAAGTGCGCGCCGCCGGAGGACGCAGAGCGGACGACAAACGCCTCCGATTTGGATGTCTTCGGCCGAACCGATAAGATAGCGCACGCATGATCGCTCCGTGCCGCCCTCCGGCTTGTGCTTGTAGTGTGCGGGTAGCCCGGGCCGGGGAAACGGACGCGCTGGAACTTTTTCTATGATGTGGCTGGTCGAACTCGCGCTGCGACGTCCGCTCACGGTAGCGGTGATGGCGCTGCTGATGCTGGTGCTGGGCGCTCTTTCCTTCTCCCTGATGAACATTGACATCTTCCCGGCCATCAAGCTGCCCGTGGTGTTGGTGGTGTGGAATTATCCCGGCCTGCCGGCGGTGCAGATGGAACGCCGCATGGTGTGGATCAGCGAGCGGGCCTACTCGACCACGGTGAACGACATCGAGCACATCGAATCGCAATCCATCAACGGCCTGGGCCTGTTGAAAGTTTATTTTCAGCCGGGGTCGGACCTGGGCACGGACATTTCGCAGATCAACGCGGTGTCCGAGACGCTGCTCACGATTCTGCCGCGGGGAACGCAGCCGCCGCAGATCATTTCCTACGACGCGTCGAACCTGCCGGTGGCGCAACTGAATATGTTCAGCGAAACGATGTCGGAGCAGCAGTTGTTCGACTACGGGCTGAACTTCGTGCGCATCCAGCTTTTCACCATTCCCGGCTTCTCGACGCCGGCGCCGCTGGGAGGCGTGCAACGCGCGGTGATGGTGAACCTGGACCCGCAGAAGCTGTACGCGCTGGGCCTTTCGCCGCTGGACGTGGGACAGGCGCTGGCTTCGACCAACGTGGTGATCCCCTCGGGGACGGCGAAGATGGGGAACTACGAGGTGGACGTCGACATCAACATGAGCCCGGACACGGTGGCGGATTTCAATTCCCTGCCGGTGAAGGTGAGCGGGCAAACGCCGGTGTTTCTGGGGCAGGTCGCGCCGGCCAGCGATACGCACCAGCCGCAGCGCAACGTGGTGCGCGTGGACGGGCGGCGCGGCACCTACCTGATGGTGATCAAACACGCGGACGCCTCGACGCTGCGCGTGGTGCAGGCCGTGCGGGAGCGCATCCCAAAAATCCTAGCGGCGGTGCCGAAGGCAATGCAGGGGCTGAAGCTGTCGCTGACGTTCGACCAATCGAGCTTCGTGCGCGATGCGCTGTGGGAGGTGGTGCGGGAGTCGGGGATGGCCGCCTTGCTCGTTTCGCTGATGGTGCTGATGTTCCTGGGGTCGGGCCGCAGCATGCTGATCGTGATCGCATCGATCCCGCTGTCGATTCTGACGGCGATCGTGGGGCTGAAGCTCTCCGGGCAAACCATCAACACGATGACGCTGGGCGGGATTGCCCTGGCCGTGGGGATGCTCGTGGACGATGCGACCGTGGAAGTGGAAAACATTCACCGCAACCACGCGATGGATAAACCGTTGCTGCGTGCCATCCTGGACGGGGCCCGGCAAATTGCCACGCCGACGCTGGTGGGCACGCTGTCCATCTGCATCGTATTTTTCCCGGTGGTGCTGCTTTCCGGTGTATCGAAATTCCTGTTCACGCCGCTGGCGCTGGCCGTGGTGTACGCGATGCTGACCTCGTACCTGCTCTCACGGACGCTGGTGCCCGCAATGGCCAGCGCTCTGATCCCGGAAAAGCACCAGGAACACACCCGCGGCATCTTTGCCTGGTTTGAACGGGGATTCGAAGGCCTGCGCGAATTCTACCGCCGGAGCCTGATGCAGTTCATCGCCGGGCGGGCCGCGGGGCTGGCCTGCGTGGCGGTGATCCTGGCCGCGTCACTGGGACTGGTGGGAGTGGTCGGATCCGACTTCTTTCCCAACGTGGACGCGGGAATGACGCGGCTGCATGTGCGCGCGCCCACGGGCACGCGCATCGAACGGACCGAACAGATCGTGGAGGACATCGAGCGCGCGGTGCGGCGCGTGATTCCGGCGTCAGAGCTGGAAGGCATCAGCGACAACATCGGGCTGCCGGTGTCCTACGACCTGGCGTTCTACCAGACGGACACGATCGGGCCGATGGATGCCGACGTGCTGATCCAGTTGAAGCCGAAGCACGCGCCGACTTCCGCGTACCAGGCCAAACTGCGCGAGGTGCTGAAGAGGGAGTTTCCCGGGGTGCTCGCCTATTTCCAACCGGCGGACCTGATCGGGCAGGTGCTGAATTTCGGGCTTTCGTCGGCCATTGACGTGCAGATCTCGGGAGCGGACCTGACCACCGACCATTTGCTCGCCACGCGGATGCAGGCGGAGATGGAGAAAATCCCGGGAGTCACCGACATCCGCATCGCCGAGCCGCAGGACTACCCGGCGTTGAAGGTGGACGTGGATCGCACGAAGGCGCTGGAAATGGGGATCACGGAGGAACAGGTGGCCTCGAGCCTGCTGACCTCGCTGAGCGGGAACGGGCTGCTGACTCCGAACTTCTGGCTGGACCCGAAGAGCGGCGTGAACTACACGGTAATTTCCCAGACGCCGGAGCATATGATTGATTCCCCGCAAACGCTCGCGGCCATTCCGGTGACTTCCGGAATGCCAGGCAGCAGCGCTCCGCCGCAATTGCTGGCGAACGTGGCGCACATTACGCGCGGGCTGGACCCCGCGGTGGTGGCGCACTACACGGTGCAGCGCGTGGTGGACGTAAACGCGAGCGTGGCCGGACGCGACCTGGGCAGCGCCACGGCGGCAGTGCAGGAGGCCATCGGGCGGCTGGGGGAATTGCCCCGCGCGACGTATATAGCCATTCGAGGGCAGAGCCAGGCGATGCGGCAGTCCTTCGCCACGCTGGAGGGTGGAATCCTGCTGGCCATCGTGCTGGTGTATTTGCTGATGGTCTCGAACTTCCAGTCGTGGCTCGAGCCCCTGATCATCCTTCTGGCGGTGCCCGGGGCGCTGGCCGGGGCGCTGTGGATGCTGGTGGCCACGGGCACCACGATCAACGTGGAGTCGCTGATGGGGATGATCATGGCAGTGGGCGTGGGAGTGGCCAACGGCAACCTGCTCATTATTTTTGCCAACGATTTGCGGGAAGAAGGCTACTCCTCGGTGGAAGCGGCCATCGAGGCGGGACGAATCCGCTTCCGGCCGATCCTGATGACGGCGCTGGCGATGATCCTGGGCATGCTGCCCATGGCCATCGGCATCGGCTCGGGTTCCGAGCTGAATGCGCCGCTGGGCCGCGCGGTGATCGGGGGCTTGCTGGCGGCCACGGCCATGACGCTTTTCACGGTGCCCGCGGCCTACGCCATCTTCAGCCGGCATCTGATTACCAAAGCCGAGCGGGATGCCCGGATTGATGCCGCGCTCTCGCCGGAAACGTGAGGCGGCGGACACGGGGTGATGAGCACCGAACAGAGAGCCGAGCCGCCGAAGCGCGCCAGCGTGCTGTTCTACGCCGGGGCGGTTTTCACCGTGGCGGCCGTGCTGTTGCTCGTGGCGGGCTTGATCCGCGCACACAACGCGAAGTTCGTGCAGGAGGCGGGCGCGCTGGGCCGGCAGCTTTCGGAGGGACGGCGCGTGGTGGTGACTCCGGTGCTGCGGGCGGAAAGCCAGCGGTCCTTGGAAATCCCGGCGACGCTGCGCGGCTACATCGAGACGCCGGTATACGCAAAGATCGCGGGATACCTGAAAACAATCAACGTGGACAAGGGCGACCGGGTGAAGAAGGACGAGGTTCTCGCGACGCTGGAATCTCCGGAGCTCGACCAGCAGGTGGCCAACGCCCGGGCGAGCTACCACCTGGCGGTGATTACAGACCAGCGGAATCAGCCGCTGGCAAAAGACGGCTCGATTCCGCAGCAGACCGCGGACGATTCGCATGACAACATGATCTCGGCCAAGGCCGCGCTCGACCAGCTCGAAGCGTTGGGAGCCTACAAGACAATTGCGGCGCCGTTCGACGCCGCGGTCATCGCGCGATATGTGGACCCCGGAGCGCTGATCCCGCAGTCCACCACGGCGGCCGCGACGATACCGATCATCACGCTGGCCACACTTTCGCCGATCCGCGTGTATGCGGATGCGCCGCAGAGCGTCGCGCCCTTCATTCGCGACGGCGATCCGGCAACGGTGGTGGTGAGCGAGTATCCCGGGCGCGTATTCCGCGGCTCCGTGACGCGCCACCCGGAGGCATTGAACACGGCCACGCGCACCATGCTCGTCGAGGTGGACCTGCCGAACCGGGACGCGGCGCTTTACCCGGGGATGTACGCGCAGCTCAAACTCAATATTGCGGCGCACGCGGAAGGGCTCCTGGTGCCCGACGATGCGCTGATCTTCCGGGACGGAAAGCCCTACGTGCCTGTGGTGCGCCAGGAGCATCTCCGGCTCATCCCCGTGACGCTGGGCTACGACGATGGAGTGCACGTCCAGGTAACTGGTGACATCCATGAGGACGACGTAGTGGCCCTGAGCGTTGGGCAGGCCGCTCAGGACGGCGCGAGCGTCCAGCCCGTGAGCGTCCCGCCAACAGCGCACTGAACGGCGCGCGCCGCCAGAAAACGCAAGTCAGACCACAGACCCGCTGTCAGAAGGACACCGACCGTGACCTGCCGGGCCGTGGGGCCGGGGTTTCGTGTGCTAGACTCGCTTCTTTCCGCACGAACGCTGCGGCGGATCTCGCCCATGTCCAAACAACTCTTCGGAACCGATGGAATCCGCGGCGTGCCGGGAGAATTCCCGCTGGACAACGCGACGCTGGAAGCGGTGGGCGGGGCGCTGGGTGCGCATCTGAGCGCCGGGGGCGGCGCAGAACGGCCGCGCGTGCTGCTGGGAATGGACACGCGGGAATCGAGCGGGCACATTGCGGCGCGGCTGGCGCGGGGCGCCATGGACGCCGGTGCCGAAGTGGCGTCCGCGGGGGTGATCTCGACGCCGGGGGTGGCCTGCCTGGTGCGCGAGAACCATTTCTCCGCCGGCGTGGTGGTCTCTGCATCGCACAATCCCTACACCGATAACGGGGTCAAACTCATCTCGCCGCACGGCACAAAATTTTCGGACGCGGTGGAAGCGGCGCTGGAAAAGGAAATCCTGCGGCGGCGGGAATCCGCGGGGGCCAGCGCGGACGCGGACCTTCTGCCGGACACGGTGCTCGACGCGCAGTACCTGGAATATCTGCGGCGGTTCGTGCTGAAAGGCGCGCGCCTCGAGGGCATGCGCCTGGTGCTGGATTGCGCGAACGGGGCGGTGAGCGAACTGGGCCCCGCATTCTTCCGCTCGCTGGGAGTGCAGGTGACTCCGATCCACAACCGGCCGAACGGGAAAAACATCAACGACGGTTGCGGCTCGCTGTATCCGGAAGATTTGCGGCGGGCGGTGCTGGAGGCGCGGGCGGAACTGGGCGCGGCGTTCGACGGCGACGCGGACCGGGCAATATTCGTCTCCAGCTCAGGGCGAATCATGGACGGCGACGCGGTGCTCTTCATCGCCGCGCGGCAGATGAAGGCCGCAGGCACGCTGCGCGCCGGCGTGGTGGTGGGCACGACGATGTCCAACCTGGGCCTGGAGCGCGCTCTCGAAGCGGAAGGCATTCGCCTGGCGCGGGCGCCGGTGGGCGACCGCTACGTGTTCGAGGAGATGCAGCGGCTGGGCGCGAATTTGGGCGGGGAACAGTCCGGGCACGTGATCTTCCTGGACGATTCGATCACCGGCGACGGCCTGCTGACCGCACTGATCGTTGCGAGCCTGGTGGCGCTCGAGGGCCCGCTCGATGTGCTGGCCGCGGACTTGAAGGTGTACCCGCAGAAAATCGTGAACGTGCGTGTGCGCGCAAAGCCGCCGCTGGAATCCCTGCCGGAAGTCGCGCGCACGCTCGCCGCGGCGAACTCGACCCTGGATGCCGCCGGGCGCGTGGTGCTGCGCTATTCCGGCACGGAGCAGGTGGCGCGCGTGATGGTGGAGGCGGAGCGGGCGGAGGACGTGGAGCACTGGACGCGGGCGCTTGCCGCGGCGGTCAGCAGCTCGATCGGCGCGCCGTAACGCACAAATTCCCGCGAATTTGAAATAGCCTCGCGATTCCTCTATCATCCGCCACGCCTTTGCGCCCCTTTCGAGCGCAGAGGGAGGGCCTATGTACAACGAACTGCGCTCGCGGCTGGACCGCGGCGAGACCGTTCTTCTGGACGGCGCGATGGGCTCGGATCTGGTGCGCCGGGGCGTGCGCTGGCGGAAACACGGCCTGGAAACCGACGCGGAGACCGTGGAGGCGCTGCACGCGGAGTATCTGGGTGCGGGTGCGGACATCCTGCGCACGAACACGTTTCAACTGAATCCCCGGCTGTACCTGCACGTGTTCCGCGATCTGGAGCACATGCGCCAGATCGGCGCACCCGGCTTGGAGCATCTGGTGCCGAAGCTGCAGAAAACCGCGGTGGCACTGGCCAAGCGGGCGCGCACGAAAGCCGGCGCCGATGGCAAGGTGGCCATCGCGGGCATCATTTCTCCGCTGGAGCACTGCTATCGTCCGGACCTCTCGCCGCCCTACGACGCGGCCCTGCGGGAACACCAGCCCATGGCCGAAGTCTTTGCCGCGGAAAAGGTGGATTTTCTGCTGGCGGAGAGTATGAACACGATCCACGAGGCGAAAGCGGCGCTGGCCGCGGGCCGCGCCGCGAAGCTTCCCGTGTGGGTGAGCTTCGTGATCGGACCGGAGGGCGAGCTGCTGAGCCGCGAGCCGCTGGCGGACGCCGTGGCCAAGATGGAAAAAGGGGGTGCGGAGGCGGTGTTGGTGAGCAACGCTCCCCCGGCGGACATCACGCGCGCCGCGGGGCGGATGAAGGGCTTCGCGAAAGGTCCCTTTGGGGCCTTCGCCCACATCGGGCGCTTCTCGCCGCCGAGCTGGAAGTTTGATTTTCACCCGCAGTTCATCGAGACGGAGGCGTGGCCGCCGGCGCAGTACCAGGCCGAAGCGCGGCGCTGGAAGGAATCGAGCGCGCGGATCGTGGGCGGCTGCTGCGGCACCACTCCGGCGCACACCCGCGCGCTGCGGGAGTGGCTGGGACGCAGTTGAAGGAGCGGAAATGAACTACGAGCCACTTCGCGAAAAACTGCAAAAGGGCGGGACGGTGATCCTGGACGGCGCCATCGGCACGGAAATCCTTCGCCGCAACGTCACCTGGGCCGACCACCAACTGACCAGCAAACCGGAATTCGTGCGCGGGATCCACGAGGACTACATCCGCGCGGGCGCGGACGTGATCAGCACGAACAGCTTCCAGCTGTCGCGCCGCGCGCTTTACAACCACTTCCGCGACGACGCGCACCGTCACCACATCGGCGCGAAGGATCTGGACGAGCGGGCGAACCTGCTGCTGGCCGCTTCCGTGCGCCTGGCCGTGGAGGCGCGGGAGCGCGTGGGGGCAAAACGTCCGGTGGCCGTGGCCGCGGCGATCACCACACTGGAATGGTGCTTCCGGCCGGACCTGGTGCCTGCGAGCGAGCAGGCCCGGCGCGAGTATCGCGAACTGTTCGGCATCGTGAAGCAGAACGGCGCCGACCTGGTGCTCTTCGAAACGGTGAACAGCATCGGCGAGGCCAACGTGGCCGCGGAGGTGGCTCGCGCGCTGGGACTGCCCTGCTGGGTGTCCTTTGTGCCCGCCAGCACCGGCAAGCTTTTTACCGGCGAGACGCTGGGCGATGCGGCGGAAGCGATGCAGCAGAGAGGCGTGGACGCGGTGCTGGTGAACTGCGCGCCGCCCGATCACATCTCGACGGCCATGAAAGAGCTGGTGCCGCGCGCCAAGATCGCCACCGGCGCCTATGCGCACATCGGCCGCTTCAATCCACCCGAATGGATGTTCACCGACGAATATCCCCCCGCCCGCTACCTGAAGGAGTGCGCCGGATGGAAACAGGCGGGCGCCCGGGTCCTGGGCGGCTGCTGCGGAACGACGCCGGACCACATCGCGGCGCTACAGGCCCTGCGGTAGACTTCTCCCATCCTGGATTCCAGACAAGAATAGGCAAAGGTGTGGTTTCGCGGCCTGCGAGCGGTGGGCACGGCATCCGCCGTGCCCCTACAGGGCCGCGGGGGCAGTGAGGGGGAGTTGCGTCACGGGAGGTATGAAATACCTCGGGAACTTTTTCGGCTCTCGCGGCATTACAGTGGGTGAAGGGACCAGGCCCGGAAGTCGCCACCCGCAGGGCAGCCCAGGCCGGAACAACCGTGTAGGCATATGTCCAGCGATGAAAAGCTGATGCTCGAGTTTCAGAAGGGCTCCCCGGAGGCCTTCACGGAGTTGTTCCAGCGCTACGCACAGCGCCTGTATGGCTTCTTCCGCCGGAGACTGGACCACCCCACGCGGGCCGAGGAATTGACGCAGGACGTGTTCGTCGCCGTTTTGAAAGGCGCGGCGCGCTACGAGCCGCGGGCGCTCTTCCGCACCTATCTCTACAGCATCGCCGTGCGGATGCTGATGGCGGAGCGACGAAAGTCGAGCCGGGAGACCCCTATCTCAGGGAATGCCGCGGAACCCGCGCAGGCGGCGCAATCGGAGACCTCCGCGTGGGTGCGCGACGCGGTGGGGCGGCTGGAAACGGCCGAGCGGGAAATCCTGCTGCTGCGGGAATACGAGGAATTGAGCTACGACGAGATTGCGCAGGTGCTGGCGATACCCGTGAACACGGTGCGCTCGCGCCTGTTCCGCGCGCGGATGGCGCTGCGCGAACTGCTGGTGGCACGGCAGCCCGGCACGGGCGGGGCCTGAGGAACAAACATGGACTCCACAACTCATCCTTTCAATCGCGAAGAAGTGATGTCGTATCTCGACGGCGAACTGGCGCCCGAGCGCGCCTCCGCTGCCGCCGCGCATCTCGAGCAGTGCGCGGAATGCCGGTCGCTGGCCGCGGACCTGCGCGCGGTCTCCCGACAGATGCCGGAATGGGAGGTCGAAGCGATTCCGGCCGGCATGCAGCAGCGCGTTTTGCTGGCCGCGGAACTGCAGGAGGCCGCGAAAGCGCCCGGGGCGCGGGAGGAGCGGCCTGCGCGGAGCTGGATGGGAGTGCGATTGCCGACGTGGGCCACGTCGATTGCCGTGGCCGTGTTGCTTCTGATGGCGTTCGGGGCCCTGAGACAGGGCCGCTATGAGATGACCCAAACTGCGGCTCTGCTAAGGGCGAAGGAACTATCCGCTCTAGAGTCACGCTCGTCCTCCTACGCGACCAGGGAATCCCCCAATGCGCCAGGCCCGCCCCCGGCGGTCGCCTTGAGGGACCAGGCCAGCCAGGCGACGAGCGCGGTGGCGATGGCGAAAAAAGCACCGGCGGCACAGGCGCAGGCCGGGGAATCCGGGCCGATGATCGTGCGGCGGGCTTCGCTGGCGGTGCTGACGAAGGAGTTCGACGCGGCGCGGTCGGCGCTCGAAAACCTGGTGAAAGCGCACCAGGGATATTTCGGAGAGCTGAACGTGGCGACGCCGGCCTCGGCGGGGCGATCGCTCGCGGCCACGGTGCGCGTGCCTGCGGTGCAGCTGGACGCCGTGCTCGTCGAATTGCGGAAGCTGGGCCGCGTGGAACAGGAGAACCAATCGGCCGACGACGTGACGCGCGAATTCGCGGACCTGACCGCGCGCCTGGCGAACGCTCGCGAGACGGAAAAGCGGCTGGTGGAAATTCTGCGCGAGCGCACCGGAAAAGTGAGCGATGTCTTGCAGGTCGAGCAGCAAATCTCGCGCACGCGCCAGCAGATCGAGCAGATGGACGCCGAGCGGAAAACCATGGAAAACCAGGTGCGCTATGCATCCGTGGATCTGCGCATCACCGAGGAATACAAGCAATCGCTGGAGACGCCGGCGCCCTCGCTGGGCACGCGGATCAATAATGCCGCGGTGGAAGGATTCCGCGACGCGGCGGAGCTGATGCTGGGGCTGCTGCTGTGGCTGCTGAGCGCGGGGCCAACGCTCGTGGTGGTGGGTGCTCTCGTGGCTTGGCCCGCCTGGTGGCTGGTGCGCCGGGTGCGCCGGCGATTCTTTGCGCCGGGAGTGGCTGTCTCCCAATAATCGGGGAGCGCCCGAGATGCGAGCGAGCGGTGGTTCGAGCTACTCTCAAGCGGCGACCTGGAAGAGTTACTCCGGGGAATGCGAAATAGGAAGGTAAGGTCATCGTCCCAAATGTGACACGTCTCCAAAACTGCATAGAATCAGCCCAGCGGGAATACTACAAAATGTAGGAGGGAAGTGAGCCGTACCAGGGCTTGCATCTCTAAGTGTATGCAAAAGAATCGTTTAGTTACAATCTGCTCGATCGCTGGCATGGCAGAGGGTTTGCATGCTGTACGACCAACGGCTTTGTTTCCCGGGGTAAAGTTCTGGTAGCCAGCCAGAAAAACAGCTTAGGACGAGGGGCCCTACCCAGGGCCCCTTTCTTGTTTTTGGGCAAATTGAGGAGGATGGAGTGCCGTCCCTACAGGGCGAGCTGTAATCGGACAGCGGGAACAGGTGTCCCGCGCTCGAGGGGGAGCACCAACCGAGACGCGCGGGGCAGGTCTCAATTTGTTCGGGATTCGTGCTAGCGAATATCGCCGGGTTCGATTCCGTTTTGACTCGCCTGAGCTTCCAGGTCGTCAATCTGCAGCTGAAGTTGCTCCCGCTTCTGTTGGTATACGGTGAGTTGATCCTGGGGCTTCACCGTCTGATTCCCGTAGAGCGCGTCACTGGGACGATTCTTCTGGTACCCCGGCTGCTGGTCCTGCGGCGGGAAGTTGGGGGCCTGCTGGTCCAGTTTCATTTTATTGGTTCCGTTGAAGGGATTATTCAGGGCGTCCTGAATGTCTTTGATCTTCGCATCCACGTCGGCAAGCTGTTTCCGCAGTGCGTCGAGTTTTGCACGGTAGACCTTGGGGTCCTTCTCCGGCGGAAGCGGCTTTTCTTTGCCGGCTGCGGCTGGTGCCTGGGCTTCGGCCTGAGCGCCTCCCTCGGCCGGCGGAACTTCGGCCGATGCCGAGGTAACCCCGCCGCGGAGTTCAGAGAGGTCGTCGTTCGTCCACACTTTTTTGGGTTTCTCCGGCGGGTTTTTGACGGTTTGAGAAGGCGGAGCGGTCTGGGAGGACTGGGCAGTCTGGGCGGCGACCGGCACGGCGCCCAGGGCGAGCGCGAGCATCCCGACGGCGATGTGGTTCTGCATGGAAAACCTCCTCGTCACGTCCCAGTATACCTCCGGGAGCGGCTACGGCGCGGGGACTTGAATGCGGGCGTTGCCTATTTCGCGACGCACCAGGGAGAGCAGTTCCGCGGGGGCGCCCACGTGGCGGAAGTCGCGCGCCTCGACGGTGCGGGCGGACTCCTGGTGGGAGAGCAGCTTGCGTCCGTGCACCTCGTCGGCGGTGATGCGGGGAAGCCAGATACCGGGGGCAACCTGCGTCTGCTCGATATGCACGCGCCCGCCCTTGTCGATCTTGCCGAGCAGCCCGCCGCCGAAGCGGAGGTCGCGGACCAACTCCGCATCGAGCCGGACCACGGCTCCGCTCTCGGGTTCCACCCACAAGGTGAGGCGGCTCGCGGCCAGGAGTTCGGTGGCGATGGAGCCGGAAGCCGGGCCCGGCTTGGGATCGAACAGGAGTTTGGCCAGGGGGCGCGGGTCGGGAGCGTTTGGCACGCGTTCGACGCCGAGCCAGGTGATCTGATAGGCATCGCGGAAGGCTTCGACGGCGCGGAAACGCTCCGCGGAGCGCCTCTTCCATTTCTCGACGCGGGCATGCTGGAGGGGCTCGGCGGGATCGAGCGCGGAGACGAGCCCCTGCTCGAGTTCGTGCAACTCGTCGCGATATCTTTCGGGCGTCACCGGCGCGCCGGCATCCGCCATCATGAGCTTCAGCGTGCCTGTGCCGGTGGGATAGACGCGATACACGCGGTCGAGGATGGGATCGGCGTCTCCGGCGTGCTTATGTTCCACCCAGTGTTCCGTGCGGGCGTACTCCGCCGCGGCGGCGTCGCTGCGGTGCATGGTGGCAATCATGCGCTCGAGGAGCTGCCGCAGGTCCTCGGAAGAGGGGGCCGAGGGCGCAGCGGGAGCGGAGGCGGAGGACACCCGGGGCTTCGCCGCGGAAGAAATCGCGGCATGGGGCGCAGCGTTTGGAACGTCGGGAGAGGCGTTTCCCCAAAGCAGTCCCGCCACTGCGAGCACGGACGTGCAGAAGAAGCCTGAGGGAATCCACCAGCGATTTCCGGCAGGCCTGCCGACCCGGCGGCCCAATGCGAAGGACGGCCGCGAAAGGTTTCGCTGCCCGGATGCGCCGCTCATGCTATTGGGATTCGGGCCGCGCGGAGCGGGGTTGCCGCGGCGCCGTGCTAATTCTTGGCGGGAGGCCGCGCGGCCGGCTGGGCCTCACTCCAGGGCGGCACGATGCCGTTGACGCGCGCATAGGCGATGAGCTGGCCGAGATGCTCATGGCAATGCGTGGCGGCGACGATCATGACCTCGCGCATGGTGGAGTCGCGGCCGTAGAGCTTGATGGGTTTATCCAGGTCAGGGGCATTCTGGATGGCCTCCTTGAGCTGTGCGAAGGACTTCTTGAGCGTTTCGACGACCTGGGCCTTGTCCGTGATCTTCGCGAGGGCCGCGCCCGTCATACCTTCCGGCCGGGGAACTCCGAGGAGGTTGGCGTAGCTGTAATTTCCGGCGGCGACGTGCATGAAAACCTCGCTGGTGGTGCGGGCGCCTTCCGGGTGCCAGGAGTATTTATCCTGGGGAAACTTCTCGGCCAGTGCGACCACGTGGCCTTCCGCGGCTTCGATGGCGCGGATGAGTTCCGCCTTGATCCCGGCTGGGGCCGCGGGCGTTTGGGCCTGGAGGCGTGCCGCGGGGACGGCGAGCGAAGCGGCGAGGGTGGCTGCGACTAGAACTTTCGTTGCTCTCTGCATGGTTTCCTCCTGCGTTCCGGCGCTCCTGCGGGCACGAGCAGGCAGGCGCGAATCTGCCGCCGGGACTCCCCTTTTACCTCAAAGGCACCACTGGTGTACAGAGCGGCGTCCCCGGGAGCGCAGCCGCTTCGTTTCGCGGGGATGGCTTGCCGCGGCGAGGGGCTGCGCCACGGAGAAATTTTAAAGACCGGAAAAACGTATAGACTAGAGATGAGCTGGGATCCCCAATTGAAACAAGCCAACCGAGCTAATGTGGTGGCGTTCGGCGAGACGCTGCGTCTCGCCATGGACACGCTGCGGGTGCACAAACTGCGCACCTTCCTGACGCTGCTGGGCGTCATCCTTTCCGTCTTCACGCTGGTGCTGGTGATGTCGGTGGTCGCGGGGCTGAACCGGTACGTTTCCGACAAGGTGGCCGACCTGGGCGCGAATTCGGTGATCTTCACGCGGTTCGGGATCATCACGAATCTGGAAGACTTCGTAAAAGCGCAACGCCGGCCCCCGCTCCGCGTGGACGACTACGAGTACGTGAGGGATCATGCCCAGCGGCCGGAGCAGGTGGGGGCCAGCGCCAACCGCCAGCTCGACGTGCGCTACGGAAACGAGACCGTGCTGGGTGTGGATGTGTTCGGAGGAACGCCGAATATGCTGGAGTTGCGCGGCCTGACCATTGCGCAGGGGCGCGCGCTCAACGAGAACGACGAGACGCATCACTCGCCCGTCTGCGTGCTCGGGGACGACCTGGTGCAGCGCTTCTTCCCCAGCGTGGACCCGATCGGGAAGACGGTGCGCGTGGGACCGCAGACCTACGAGGTGGTGGGCACGGCGAAGCCGCTCGGCTCCGTGTTCGGGCAGTCGCGCGACACCTTCGTGTTCATGCCGTTCGCTACCTACCTGAAAACCTGGCACCTGCCCAACGACTCCGTGGACATCTGGGTCCAGTCCTGGTCGCCGGAGTTCATGGACGGCGCGATTGACGAGGTGCGGGTGATCCTGCGGGCCAAGCGCAAAGTTCCCTACAGCGCAGACGACAATTTTGGGGTGGTCACAAACAACTCGATCACCGCCACCTGGGCGCAGATGACCGGGAGCCTGTTCGGGCTGGCCATCATGCTTACCTCCGTGTTCCTGGTGGTGGGCGGTATCGTGATCATGAACATCATGCTGGCCAGCGTCACCGAGCGCACCCGGGAGATCGGCATCCGCAAATCGCTGGGGGCGCGGCGGCAGCACATTGTGATGCAGTTCCTGGTGGAATCGGCGGTCATGGCCGGGGTGGGTGGGATCGCCGGGGTGCTGGCGGGGATAGGCGTGACCGCGCTGGTGCGGAACTTGACCTACATGCCCGCCACGACGCCCCTGAGCGCAATCCTCGTGTCTCTTCTGCTGGCAACTTCGGTGGGCCTGTTCTTCGGCATTTACCCGGCCATGCGCGCGGCTCGGCTCGACCCGGTCGAGGCGCTGCGGCAGGAGATGTGAGGGGGAGCGATGCGGCAGGACTTCCGTGAAAACCTTCGGCTGGCCCTGGACACGCTGCGGGCGCACAAACTGCGGAGTTGCCTGACCATCGTGGGGGTGGTGATTGGGGTCACCATCATTATCGTGGTCGCCGGGCTGCTCTCCGGCTTCAACTCGTCAGTGACTGAAACCATCACCGGCTACGGCGCGGATACCGCCTTCTTCTCCAAAGATCCGCGGGCCCACTTCGGACGGGTGAGTGAAGAGGTACGCAGGCGCAAGGATTTTACGCTGGAGGAGGGCTTGGCGCTCACGGAAGAATGTCCCGACATCAAAGCGGTGGCCATTTCCATCTTCGCGGATGCTGAGAAGAGCTCCATCCGGTATAGGGACCAGGAAGTGAGCGTCTTGGATTATCGAGGCACGTTCCCGGAGTTCGCGGAAGTCTACGCGAACGCGAACCTGAAGGAGGGGCGGTTCCTGTCCGACGGGGACAACGAGCACCGGCGGAGCGTGGTGGTGATCGGCGAGAGCGTAGCGAAGGCTTTGTTCCCCAACGTGGACCCCATCGGCAAGGTGGTGATCGCCAACGGCCACGAGTTCGAAGTGATCGGGGTGTTCGAGATGCCCAAAGGTGGCATCGGGATGAACAACGAGGACCGGCGCGTGATCATTCCGTATTACACGTTCCGGAAGCTGTACCCGAATATAAAGGATCACGGCTACCGGATCGAGGCCTACCCGCACCGGCTGGATGCGGCGGTGGACGAAGCGCGGGTCGCGCTGCGGCGCTCGCGCAAAGTGCCCTATAACGACCCCGATGACTTTGAGATCCAGACCTCGCAGCAGGTCATCGAAAGTTTTTACGCCATCATCGGCGCGGTGGCTCTGGCGATGCTGGTGCTCAGCTCCATTGGGCTGCTGATCGGCGGCGTGGGCGTGATGAACATCATGCTGGTGAGCGTCACGGAGCGGACGCGGGAGATCGGCGTGCGCAAAGCGATCGGAGCGCGCCGACGCGACATCCGGTGGCAGTTCCTGTTCGAGGCCATGACGCTGACGGGCCTCGGCGGGGTCATCGGGGTGCTGCTGGGGTGGCTGGTGACGCTGGCCGTTGGAGCGGTGCTGGAATGGCGGGCGGTGGTGCCGGTTTGGGCGGTGGTGACTGGAGTCGGCGTCTCTGTAGGCATCGGCTTGGTGTTCGGCGTGTGGCCCGCGCTCCGAGCGGCGCGGCTGGATCCCGTCGAAGCCCTCCGCTACGAATAAACTAAAGGGCACTCAATTCCCGAGGGGCACAGCCCCTTGGTTCCTCAGGGCAGGCAGGAGCGGCTGCGCCGCGAAGGAAACTTCAGAGACCTGAATCACGTATACACTAGAGATGAGCGGGAACCCTCAATTGAAAGCAGCCAATCGGGCCAATGCGGTGGCGTTCGGCGAGACGCTGCGTCTCGCCATGGACACGCTGCGGGTGCATAAACTGCGCACGTTCTTGACGCTGCTGGGCGTCATCCTCTCCGTCTTCACCCTGGTGCTCGTCATGTCGGTGGTCGCGGGGCTCAACCGGTACGTTTCCGACAAACTGGCCAACCTGGGCGCGAATTCTGTGGTCTTCACGCGGTTCGGGATCATCACGAACTTTGAGGATTTCATCAAGGCGCAACGCCGGCCGCCGCTTCGCGTGGACGACTACGAGTACGTGAGGGACCATGCGCAACTGCCGCGGCAGGTGGGGGCGAGCGCCAGCCGCCAGCTCGACGTGCGCTACGGAAACGAGACGGTGCAGGCCGTGGACGTGCGCGGCGGAACGCCGAACATGCTGGAAATGCGCAATCTGACGATTGCGCTGGGCCGCGCGCTCAACGACGGCGACGAGTCGCACCATTCGCCCGTATGCGTCCTCGGGGACGACCTGGTGCAGCGGTTCTTTCCCAGCGTGGACGCGATCGGGAAGACGGTGCGCGTGGGACCGCAGACCTACGAGGTGGTGGGAACGGTAAAGCCGCTGGGCTCCGCGTTCGGGCAATCCCAGGATGATTTCGTAATGATGCCGTTCACTACCTACTTGAAGTCCTGGCACCTGGCCGACGATTCGATCGACATCTGGATCCAGTCCTGGTCGCCGGAGTTCGCGGACGCGGCGATTGACGAGGTGCGGGTGATCCTGCGGGCCAAGCGCAAGGTCCCCTACCAGGCGGAGGACAATTTCGGGGTGATCACGAACAACTCGATCACCGCCACTTGGTCCCAGATGACCGGGAGCCTGTTCGGACTGGCCATCATGCTCACCTCCGTGTTCCTGGTGGTGGGCGGAATCGTGATCATGAACATCATGCTGGCCAGCGTCACCGAGCGCACCCGGGAGATCGGCATCCGGAAATCGCTGGGGGCGCGGCGGCAGCACATTGTGATGCAGTTCCTGGTGGAGTCCGCGGTCATGGCCGGAGCCGGTGGGATCGCCGGGGTGCTGGGGGGCATGGGCGTGACCGCGCTGGTGCGGAACCTGACCTTTATGCCCGCCACGACGCCCCTGAGCGCAATCATCGTGTCTCTTCTGCTGGCAACTTCGGTGGGCCTGTTCTTCGGCATTTATCCGGCCATGCGCGCGGCGCGGCTCGATCCGGTCGAGGCGCTGCGGCAGGAGATGTGAGGGGGAGCGATGCGGCAGGACTTCCGTGAAAACCTACGGCTGGCGCTGGACACGCTCCGGGCGCACAAACTGAGGAGTTGCCTGACCATCGTGGGCGTGGTCATCGGGGTCACGATCATCATCGTGGTCGCGGGCCTGCTCTCCGGCTTCAACTCGACCGTTACGGAAGAGATCACGGGCTACGGCGCGGACACCGCCTTCATCTCCAAGTACGAGCAGGGACCCCACTTCGGCCGGATGAGCGAGGAGGAACGCAGGCGCAAGGATTTGTCGCTCGAGCAGGGCCAGGAGCTCAAGGAAGGATCTCCCGACATCAAAGCGGTGGCCATTTCCATCTTCGCCGACGGGGAGACGAGCAACATCCGCTATAAAGACCAGGAGGTGACCGCCCTGGATTTTCGGGGCACGTTCCCAGAGTTCGTGGAAGTCTACGCGAACGCGAACCTGAAGGAGGGACGGTTCCTTTCCGACGGGGACAACGAGCACCGGCGCAGTGTCGTGGTGATCGGGGAAAGCGTGGCGAAGGCTTTGTTCCCCAACGTGGATCCCATCGGCAAGGTGGTGATCGCCAACGGCCAGGAATTCGAAGTGATCGGCGTGTTCGAGCTGCCCAAAGGCGGGTTCGGGATGAACAACGAGGACCGCCGCGTGGTGATCCCGTATTACACGTTCCGAAAGCTCTACCCGAATATGAAATACCACGGGTATCGGATCCAGGCCTATCCGAACCGACTGGATGCGGCCGTGGACGAAGCGCGGGTGGCGCTGCGGCGCGCGCGCAAAGTGGCTTACAATTCTCCCGACGATTTTTCGATTGAGACGTCGCAGCAGACGGTGGAGAGCTTTTATGCCATCGTGGGCGCGGTGGGGCTGGCGATGCTGGTGCTCAGCTCCATCGGGCTGCTGATCGGCGGCGTGGGCGTGATGAACATCATGCTGGTGAGCGTGACGGAGCGGACGCGAGAGATCGGGGTGCGCAAAGCGATCGGAGCGCGCCGCGGCGACATCCGGTGGCAATTCCTGTTCGAGGCCATGACGCTGACGGGCCTGGGCGGAATAATCGGCGTCCTGCTAGGGTGGATCGTGACCGTAGCCGTGGGCGCGGCGCTGGATTGGCCGGCCGTGGTACCGATCTGGGCGGTGGTCGTGGGAGTCAGCGTGTCGGTAGCCATCGGCCTGGT
>DATEQM010000172.1:0-26471 GCA_035272605.1 Candidatus Acidiferrales bacterium
GGAGGCGCAGCTTGAGGGCAGGGTGAGCACGAGGGAGGAGGCGCTGCAATTTGTGCGCGAGCATTCTGGGGCGCAGCATCGCCAGTTGATCGGCAACGCCTAGCTGAGCAGGACGGCGCCGAGGGTCCAAGGGAAGGAGACTACGGCGGATGGGAGTCAGAGGAGCTTCTAATCTATTGTAGAGAAATAGGTTAGCGATGGATTTGCAAATCTTAGTCAGATATGCTAAGGTATGTTGCTTCCGGCGGAGTAACTGCACGCAACCGCGCGCCCCGCTAGGACATCGAACTGCACAGAGGCCTTCCGGTGCTGTCATGCAGGCCGGAAGGAGAGGTGAGGATTTTTATGGCTGACAAATCAACACGGCTGCCTCCCGAGCTGCCCATCCTGCCCGTGCGGGAGACGGTGCTGTTTCCCGGCGCGGTGATGCCGCTCACGGTAGGGCGTGAAAGTTCGCTGGCGCTTCTCGAATCCCTGCACGGCGAGGAAAAAGTGATTGGAGTGGTGGCGCAGCTCGACCCGCGGATCGAGGAGCCCACCGGCACAGACCTGCACGCAGTGGGCACCGCCGCGAAGATCCACAAAATGGTGCGCATGCCGAACAACACCGTGGTGGTGTTCCTGGAAGGTTTGCAGCGGATACGGGTAGCGGAAATCGTGTCCTTCCGGCCGTACCTGCGCGGACGAGTGAACGTCGAGGAGGACGTAATCGGCCCAGTGGACTCGGAGTTGACGGCGCTGGTACGGCAGTGCCAGGAGTTGTTCCGCGAGGTGGTGGGCCGGTCGCCGCAACTCTCCGACGACCTGCAGAATCAGGTGATGGGCCACGATGACCCGGGACACCTTTCAGACTTCATCGCGCACACCATTCCCTCGCTCTCCACCCTTCTGCGGCAGGAACTGCTGGAAACCGCCAGCGTGCGGAAGCGCCTGGAAACGCTGGTGCGCGAACTGTCCAAGGAGCTGGAGGTTTTGGAGCTGCGCTCGAAGATCCAGGAACAGGTGCAGGAGCAGGTGAACCAGAACCAGAGGGAATACCTGCTGCGCGAGCAGATGAAGGCGATTCAGAAAGAGCTCGGCGAATCCGACGACGTGCAGAGCGAAATCGAGGAGTTGCGGAAGAAGATCGAGGCCAGCGGGATGTCGCCCGAGGCGCGCAAGGAGTGCGAGCGCGAGCTGAAGCGGCTGGGGAAGATGCAGTCGGCCTCCGCGGAATACATGGTCTCGCGCACGTACCTGGACTGGATGACCACGCTGCCCTGGCAGAAGTCTTCCGGCTCCGAGGAAATCGAGATGGGCAAGGCCCAGACGATTCTGGACGAGGACCACTACGACCTGAAGAAGGTGAAGGAGCGCATCCTGGAATACTTGGCGGTGAAAAAGCTCCAGCCTGCCATGAAGGGGCCCATCCTGTGCTTCGTGGGGCCTCCCGGCGTGGGGAAGACGTCGCTGGGCAAATCCATCGCCCGGGCCATGGGGCGGAAATTCGTGCGCATTTCGCTGGGCGGGATGCACGACGAGGCGGAGATCCGGGGCCACCGCCGCACCTACATCGGCGCGCTGCCCGGACAGATCATCCAGGGCATCCGGCGGGGAGAGACGAACGACCCGGTGTTCATGCTGGACGAGGTGGACAAGCTGGGGCGCGATTTTCGGGGCGACCCCTCGGCGGCGCTGATGGAAGTGCTGGACCCCGAACAGAACTCGACGTTCCGCGACCATTATCTCGACGTGCCTTTCGATCTCTCGAAAGTTATCTTCATCGCCACGGCCAACTGGATCGATCCCATCCCCGAGCCGCTCCGCGACCGCATGGAAGTGATCGAACTCCCCGGCTACACCGAGGAGGAGAAGATCCACATTGCCAAGAAATATCTGATCCCCAAGCAGTCGCGGGAACACGGCCTCAAGGAGAGCGAGAACATCGAGTTCACTGAAGAAGGGCTGCGGGAAATCATCCACAGCTACACGCGCGAGGCCGGGGTGCGCAACCTCGAACGGGAGATTGCCACGCTCTCCCGCCGGCAGGCGCGGCGCATCGCCGAAGGGCAGACGGACATGCTCGTGGTGACCGCGGAAGTGGTGCGCCAATCGCTCGGCGTGCCAAAATACCGCACGGAAAAAGAAGTCGAGGAGCGCGTGACCCGTCCGGGAGTGTCGGTGGGGCTGGTGTGGACGCCGGCGGGAGGCGACATCGTGTTCATCGAGGCGTCGCGCATGCCCGGAGGGAAACAGTTCACCATGACCGGAAGCCTGGGCGACGTGATGAAGGAGTCCATGAATGCCGCGCTCACCTGGGTGCGCGCGAATGCCGACAAGTACGGCATTGATCCCGAATTCTTCAAGAACAGCGACGTGCACATGCACGTGCCGGCAGGCGCCGTGCCGAAGGACGGCCCGTCGGCGGGCGCGGCGATGGTGACGGCGCTGGTCAGCCTGATGTCCGGTCGCCAGGTGCGCCCGCGCGTGGCCATGACCGGCGAGACGTCGCTCTCCGGCGTCATCCTGCCCGTCGGGGGGATCAAGGAAAAGGTGCTGGGCGCGAGGCGCGCCGGCATCCAGCACGTGATCCTGCCGGCGGACAACGAGCCCAACGTGAAGGAAGACCTGCAGCCGGAAATGCTGCAAGGGCTCGAGCTGCACTACGTGCACACCTTGGACGAGGCCCTTGAAGTGGCCATCGGCAAATTTGAGCCGGCGGTGCGCGAACCGTCTCCGCCCTCGCCGCTTCCGGTGGCTGCGGTGCGCCCGGAAGAGAAGCCGGCGCCGAAGGGCACCCCACCCATCCCCCCCGCGGTGCACTGAAGGCGCGGCGGGAAGCGACGCAGAACTACCGAGAGCCCTGATCCGTGACTGCTGCGAGGAATTGAAACCGTAAGGCCCTTGCTCGCCGGAAAATCCCTGCCTGCCGCGAATCCGCCCGTGCTCCGAAACGCGGCTGTCTGCCGGCACAGGGGACACGCCCTTCGTTCCTCAGGATCTTCGACAGGATGCCTGCCGCGCCCGTTGCAAGCCACCATAAATCCTTCTGCTGAACGCTGTTGCTTCACACGAATATATCGAGCTTTACTTACTAAATGAATCTACGTTAATATGTCCGGCCAGCGACGCCTAACCCTTGGGCATTTCGTGCCCCGCGGCGGGGTTTCCCGATATGGAAAAGGAATCGTACGGCCGGCCCGCAGGGCGCGGGATCTTTTTCTGGTTCTGCATCGCCGTCGCACTCTTGCTATTTTTCCCCGGAGGGGCATGGGGCCAGGGAGAGACCACGAGCGCGATCCTGGGACAGGTCACGGATGCGACCGGCGCAGCCATTCCCGGCGCCAGCGTCACGATTACAAACCGCGCCACGGGCTTGGAGCGGAGCGCCAGGACCGACGATCAGGGCCGCTTCAATTTCCCGCAACTCCTCCCCGGCACTTACTCCGTCGCTGCGGCCGCGAATGGCTTCCAGCCGCAACGGCTGGACAACGTCGTCGCCGGTCTGGGACAAAAACAGACCGTCAATTTCACCTTGCAGGTCTCGCAATCGCGGCAAACCGTGGAAGTCAGCGGAGAAGCCCCGCTCATCAACCCGGAGAATGCGAACACCTCCACGACTCTGAGCGCGCCGGCGCTCGAAAACCTGCCCAATCCCGGCGGGGATTTGACCTACCCGCTGCAATTTTCCGCCGGAGCGCTGATGAATACCGCGGGCAGCGGGAACGACTTTGTGGGCGGCACGAACGGGTACGGAAACGTGGAGTTCAACGGCCTGCCGGCCCTCTCCAACGGGTACATCGTGGACGGGTTGGAAACGAACGACCCGCTGACGAACCTGAACAGCGGGCTTTCCACGAACCTGGTGCTGGGCATCAACTCGATTTCGGAGGTGACCGTCAACACGCTCTCGTATTCGGTGGATCAGGGCCGGTACGGAGCGTCGCAAGTGAACTACGTGACCAAGTCGGGGACGAATAAATTCCACGGCAACCTGTACGAGATCTGGAACGGCTCGATCCTGAACGCGGCGGATTTCTTCACCAATGCCACGCTGGGCAACCACAAACCCCGGTCCACGGTGAACCATTTCGGAGGCAGCCTGGGCGGGCCGATCGCGCACAACAAACTGTTCTTCTTTGTCGACAGTGAATGGGTTCGCATCGCTCTGCCCATCGTCACGCCCACCACCGTTCCGACGCTGGCATTGAAGAATTACATCCTGCCTTGTGCTCCTGGAGTTACCAGCAGATGCGGGCAGCTTGCGCTGGGCGGGGTGGACTCGGTGCTGGGATTGACCTATCCGGCGGCCCCGCAACTGGTGCCCTTCTATCAGGGGATGTTTGCCCTGTACGGGAATACCAGCGGAACGCCTCTTCCCGTGCTCGGGTGTCCCTTCAATGCGGACGGCACTTCCGCAGCGGGCAACCCTCCCAACGGGAACGGCTGTGCGAACCGGCAAAGCATTTCCCATTCGAGTGACGACCGCGAACAGGTCCAGACATTTCGTATGGATTACAACATCGACGCAAAGAATACCTCCTGGTTCCGCTTTCAGGCCGACACGGGCCTGCAAGCCGCCTACACCGACCCGATCAATCCCCTATTCGATTCGATTTCTCCGCAACCGCTCTACTCCTTCGCAGCAGGCTACACGCACGTGTTTTCACAGAACCTGGTCAACTATTTCAATCCGGGTTTTTCCTGGTACGAAAGCCTGTTTGCGCCGGGCGATTTCGAGAAGACCCTCTCCGCCTTTCCCATTGTCTTGCAAGGAAGCGGTGCCAACGCCTTCACTCCCGTCGGGGGCCTGGACAACACCTGGCTCCAGGGTAGACGCGCCACGCGCTATTTTCTGAACGACAACTTGGCCTGGAGCCACCGGAGCCACGAGCTGCGGTTCGGAACGAACACCCGGATTTTCCGATTGAACGATTACGATTTCGGCGAAGGAAGCGTCCCCACGGTAACCTATGCCACGCTGCCCCAGTTCATCTATGGAGTGGCTTCGACCGCGACGAAGACGTTTCCGCTGACCGCGAACGAACCGTTTCGCTTCCTGAACCTCGATGTCTACGCGCAGGACACCTGGAGGGTCACCTCCAAGCTCACCTGGACTTTCGGGCTGCGCGACACGTTCAACTCGAATCCGCTGAATCCTCATGACCAGGTGGCGCGGCTTCCTGGATCATTCGCTTCGATTTCGCATGGCGTGAGTCAGCCGCTGAGTGAAGCGATTCAAACGCATCTGGGCAATCTTTTCTCCTCGACGCCACTCGCCATCCTGCAGCCGAGGACGGCCATCGCGTGGCAGTTTGCGCCCGGCTCCGTGTTGCGGGCCGGTTTTGGATTGTTCAGCGATCTCCTGCCGGGCAGCATCGCGGATTTGATCGGCACGAACCCGCCGTACGTGCGCACCTTCGAAGGCGGATTGCACGGCACTGTCGGCCAGGCGGGAACGGTGGGTTGCGACCCGGTGTTGGGTTGCACGGGCATCGCACCGGGAGTTTCCAACAGCTCTATTGATACGCTCATCGCCGCCAATCAGGCGTTCACGGGGGGATTTGCACAAGGCTCACTTTCCTGCGCGTTCCCGTACAACAATTGTGGCGGGAATCTGCCGCCCGTAGCGATCACCGCAGTGCCGGACGGCACGCTCCATGCGCCGTATTTCATGGAATGGAGTCTGGGGATCGAGCACCAGTTCGGGAACACCGCCAGCGTGCGAGCCCAATACGTTGGCACTCGTGCGCTGAATCAGCCCTATTTGACTCAGGTGAATGGCTACCAAAATGTCTGCGCGGGATGTTTTGCGCCGTTTCCTTACTTGCAGCCAGTCGATCCGAGATTCGGCGCGGCGACGCAGCTCTCCACCGGCGCGGGCAGCCACTACAACGGTCTCCAGCTCACCGCGATGAAGCGGCTGGGGCACGGGCTCGAGGGGCAGATCAATTACACGTTCAGCCGGTGCATGGATGAGGTCTCGAACGGCGGCTTTCTCCAATTCTCCGCGGGCGCGCAGCTTGCGCCGTTGCCCGGCGAGCTGTCGCGCGACTACGGGCCGTGCGACTACGATGTGCGGCATAACCTGACGGGCCAATACTCCTACCAGCTTCCGGTCCACGTGCGGAGCCGCGGGCTGGGCTACGCGCTGAACGGCTGGCAGTTATCCGGAACATTTGTGTGGCACAGCGGGCTTCCGTTTTCCGTGCTGAGCGCGCCGTACTCTGCGCCTTGTCCGCAGGAGCCGCAGGGGACTTGCGGCATTGTGGATGGCGGCGGGCTGCAATTTGCGAGTGTGGTCCCGGGTGTGCCGCTCTATGACCACCACCCGATTCCCGGAGTCACACAGGCGGGCAGCATTCAATGGCTCAATCCCAATGCGTTCGTGTCCACGGTGGATCCCTCGACCGGAGCCTGCAATAACGGCGCGAATCCGCCAAATGACTCTGCCCAGATTTGCCAGTTCGGAAATCTGGGCCGCAACGCCCTGCGTGGTCCCCAGTTTGTCTGGAGTGACTTCTACCTGACGAAGTGGTTTCCGATCAGCGAGCGCGTGAAGCTGCGCGTGGAAGGCCAGTTCTTCAATGTCTTCAACCATGCCAATTTTGGGCTGCCCAGCGATGTGATCGCAGGAAATCCCAAGATACCCACCACCCTAACCGGTTTCGGCGCGTTGACGTACGCAACCTCGCCCCCCACCGGGCTGCTGGGCGTGGGGCTGGGCGGCGACAGCTCGCCGCGCATGATCGCGATCCAGGCGCGGCTGGAGTTCTGAAAGCCGAAATTTGAAACTCGAAATCCGAAGGTCTCCGCGGAAGCCGAGCAGCGGAGGAAACCCGGCTGCTGCGGCCTCTGTTTTTTCTTGCGGGTTGCTTCCACACTTAGCGCGAGAGGCCGTGCGCGCACGGAGCGCAGTCGGCCAAACCCACAGGCGATGGCGGGCGGGAGCGGCTACGAGCATTTGAAGGAAGCGGCGCGGGGCGTGGCGCTGCACCTGGGCGCGGCGCTGGGCGGCGGAGGGCTGGCCGCGCGATTCATCCTGGAATATGCGGCGCGCCACCGGCGCGCCGCGCTCACCGCGCATCTGCCGCGTTACCGCGAACTGGTGGCCATGATCCATCGGGAATGCCTGCTGGCCATGGTGGCGCGGGTGGAAGCGGAGCTGCCGCGGCTGCTGCATGCCGGGGGAACACCGGCTCGGGCGTTGGCCTCGGGGGAGGACCCGCTGCTGCGCAGGTTCCGCGTGGAGTTTTACGAGAGCCTGGCGGAATCGCTGGAATGGCCGCGTGAGGAATTGGACCGCTTCTGGCGCGACATCGACCTGTACATGCAGTGTCTGCGGGCACGAGGCGCGCGGCCCGGGCGGAAGAAGGAGGACTTGGGACCGTTTGCCGACCGCTGCGCGTTCATGCTGGATCCGGCCATGATGGAGCGTGCGCGGCGGGCGGCGGCGCGGCTGCATGAGGAATTGGAGGCGAAGGCGCGCAGGATTGTGGGGGCCGCGTTCCGCGGGGCACGGTAGCGCGCGTCGGGGGCAATTCCATTGGAGAGCGAGGCGAAATTTGATCTGAATTCTCCCCTGCAGGCGATCCCCCAGGTAGATGCGTTGGCCCTGGCAGCCGCGGGCTTCGCTTATTGGCCCAGAAATGGATAGTGCGCCGAGGCGGCCATGAAGAACAGCAGAGGGAACGACAGCCAGAAGCCGAGGCGTGCAGCGAGATAGGCGCGCCGGGCGAGCAGAGCGGCCTCAGGAGGCAACGGCGTACCCTCGCGCACGGCAGCGGTGTGCCAGCCGATCAATCGCTTCTGGCAGCGCCACACAATTCCCCACACGAGCAGCAGCATCACCGTACCCATTCCGCCGCCGATGGAAATCGAAAGCGTGCGATTGCCGGTGGCGGGGCCGGCAATCCAATGGACCACCAGCCAGCTTGCCGCGGCGACCACAATCGTTGACGCGGCGGCGAGCGCCCAGCCGTTTTTCATCGGACCGTTGCTCATCATCAGAAAGCCGTGGAGCAGCACGTAGGCCACCACCCACACGGCAAACCAGATGCCCAGCCATTTGCCCATCAGCGCCGGGTCGCCCGAATTCGTCGCGTCGTCTTTTGCCAGAATCATAAAGTAGCGGAACCCCGCGAGCCAGGCCACCACCGCCGACCAGCGGAACCACCACATCGCTTTGGGAATGAGCGTCGCGTAGGCGCGCGAGCGGCCCGCGGCATCCATCTGCTGCATCACCGGGGTGGAGACCAGATTGAAAAAATAGAGGAAGCCCACCCAGGTGATTCCGGAAACGAAATGCACCCAGCGAAGGACGATCTGTTCGTTTATCGAAGCGTTCTGGGGGAAAGAGACGCGCAGGGAGAGAACGGCTGCTATCTCGGCTTGACAGGGCAGGAACATCAGGCCTCCCGGCCGCTCGCTCGGGCGAGCATCTTCAGGGAACGCCCTAGTGTACCGCGAAGAATGTCTTGTGCCGCGCTGTGCGATGGGGGAGTAAGAGAAGGACCGGGAAGGATTCACACGGAGTACATGGAGCGGCGGAGAGCGAAAGGAGAGAAGAAAAGGGCCTGCCCAGGCGAAACCCAGGCAGGCCCGAGAATCAGGAAATGTGGAGAGCTACTTCTTTGCCGCCGCGTAATTGGCGTTGATGTCGTCCCAGTTCAGGGTGTTCCACCACGCGTCCAGGTACTCGTTCCGGCGGTTCTGATATTTCAGGTAGTAAGCGTGCTCCCAGACGTCCACGCCGAGAACTGGCTTGCCGCCGGACATGATGGGGCAATCCTGGTTGGGAGTGGATTCGATCGTCGCTTTGCCGTCCTTGATGAACAGCCAGGACCAGCCGGAGCCGAAGCGCTTCATCCCCGCCTCGTTGATCTTGGTCTTGAACTGGGCAAAGTCGCCGAAGGAGCTCTTGATGGCGTCCGCCACCGGGCCGCGGGGGTCGCCGCCGCCGCCCTTCTTCATGATCTTCCAGAACATCGAGTGGTTCCAATGGCCGCCGCCGTTATTGCGCACGGCGGCGCGGATGGCCTCGGGCACGGCATCGAGATTGCCGATCAGCGCATCGAGCGATTTCGCCGCGAGCTCCGGCTGGCCTTCGAGCGCTTTATTCAGGTTGTTCACGTACGCGGCGTGGTGCTTGTCGTGATGGATTTCCATGGTTTTCGCGTCAATGTACGGCTCGAGCGCGTCATACGGGTACGGCAGCGGGGGAAGTGTGTATGCCACTGGTTTTGCCTCCACGGAAAAAAGATCCGGCGCCGCAATCACGGCCACGCCGGTTGTCACCAGGAAGGATCGCCTGTCCACGAGCGCCTCCTCCAGTTGATAGATGCGCGAGAGAAAAGACGGTGACAGTATACGCCGCGGCTGCGCGGGGAGCAAAAGGGATGGCGCGTGATCGGAGTCTTCGAAGATCCCGGCCCGGTCGGGACCGGTGGCTGGAGAAATCCCGGATTGCGACTGTTTTGTTGGTTGTAGGATGGCAGCGGGTGCCCGCCGGCAAAGTGCGCGGCGGGGGCGCCGAGGAGATGCTATGAAGCGATTCTGCGGATGGATGATCGTGGCGGTCGCGATTTGGGCAGGGATTGCAGGAGCGCAGGGGCCGAAGCGCGTGGCCATTCGCGCCGGACGGCTGATTGACGGGCGCAGCGAGCAGCCCATTGCGAATGCGCTGATCCTCGTGGAGGGCAACAAAATTGTCTCCGTCACGCCGGGCGGCGCGCCGCCGGCCGGTGCCGAGCTGATCGACCTGAGCCGCGCCACCGTGCTGCCCGGGTTCATTGACACGCACACGCACCTGCTGCTCCAGGGCGACGTGACCGCGGCGGACTACGACGAGCAGTTGCTGAAGCAGTCCATCGCCTACCGCGCGATCCTGGCCGCGCGCAACGCGCACATCGCACTCTCGCACGGGTTCACCGCCATGCGCGACCTGGAGACCGAAGGCGCGATGTACGCGGACGTGGACGTGAAGACCGCCATCAATCGCGGCGAAGTGCCCGGCCCGCGGATGTTCGTGGCCACGCGCGCCATGGCGCCCACGGGCATGTACCCGCTGCTGGGGTATTCGTGGGAGCTGGACATGCCCCACGGCGTGCAGGTGGTGGACGGAGTGGAGAGCGCGCGGCTGGCGGTCCGCGAACAGGTGATGCACGGCGCTGACTGGATCAAGTATTACTCCGACCACGGCTATTTCTACGGGCCGGACGGCGTGCTGCACAGCCACGTGAATTTCAGGGCGGAAGAGGCGCGCGCCATTGTGGAAGAGGCGCATCGCATCGGCCGCCACGTCGCGGCGCACGCCATTGGATCGGACGGCATCGCCGCGGCGCTCGACGCGGGCGTGGACACCATCGAGCACGGCGACGGGCTGACGGACGAGCTGATGGACCGGCTCGTCGAGAAAAAAGTGTTCTGGGTGCCCACGGTCACCGTGAGCGTCTATGTGTCCCAAGGACGCGGCGGCAACTGGCCCAAGATGATCGACACGCAGCGCGTGGCATTCGGCAAGGCGCTGCGCAAGGGCGTCAAAATCGCGTTCGGCACGGACGCAGGCGGCTTCCCGTGGACGGAGGTCAACCAGGCGCGCGAGTTCCACTATTACGTCGAGTATGGAATGACGCCGATCCAGGCCATCCGCACCGCGACGATGACGGCGGCGGAGCTCCTGGGCTGGAGCGATCGCATCGGCTCCATCGAGCCCGGGAAATTCGCGGACATCGTGGCCGTAGTCGGCGATCCGCTGGCGGACATCGCGGAACTGGAGCACGTGCGGTTCGTAATGAAAGATGGAACGGTCTATCGAAACGATTTGAAGTAGGGCAGGCGTGACAGGTGATCCGAGTCTTCGAAGATCCCGACCCGGTCGGGAGTGGTGACTGGTGTCTCCAGCCAGCGAAATCTGCCCACCCTGCACGCGTTGCATCAAGTTCAATATTTCATCCAAGAAGCGCAGGCAACCCTCACGGTAAGGCCCGACTTTTTGCCACCAGTCACCCGTCACGAGTCACCAGTCACCGGCTGCCGCATCGCCTCCACCACCGACTCGATGGCCTGGACGACGAGTTCGGGCTGGTCCAGCAGCAGCCAGTGGCCGCCCTCGCGGGCGATGATGTGCCGGCCGCGCGTGGACTGGCAGGCCACGGCGTCCTGCTGCGCCGCGCGCGCGGCCGATGGATTCGCCGCCGTCATCACCACAAACGGCAGGTCGCCCAGCGAGCCGCACGCGGCGACTTCCTGGGCGCTCTCGGGCAGATGCGCCAAATGATCGGCGAGCGAGGCGAAAGGACCGGGGCAGCTCCAATGCGCCTGGGCCACGCGCCGCAGCCCCGGCGGATATTTCATCACCTGGCCCACCATGCGCGTCACCAGCGCGAGCGCGGAAGGGCCGAACGCGCGCGTCACGGTCACAGGAACCGCCTTCGAGCCGCGGCCCAGGCGGTTCAGGCAAAAGCGCACCACTCCCAGCCGCGCCAGATGCCCGCCGATGCGTGAAAAAAGCGCGCCGCCAATATGCTGCCGCCGCCGGTCGTGGTTGGGATGCGCCCATTCGGTCGCGCCGGGCGAGTCCACCATCACCAGCCCGGCCACTTCCACCGGCCAGCGCTCGGCGTACAGCCGTGCGACGTAGCCGCCGAAGGAATGACCCACCAGGATATAAGGACCGGGAACGTCAGCGGCGCGGAGCAGCGCGCGCAGTTCTTCTGCCAGCCGCGAAGCGATCCGCGGGCCGCTCGAGCGCCGCGGGGCATTGCTCCAGCCGTATCCGGCTCGGTCGTAGGCATAGACGCGCGCGAACCGCGCCGCAGACGATTGCACCAGGCTCCAGGAAAGTGACGATGCGCCGATGCCTGCGTCGAGAATCACGGTCGGACCGGAAACACCGATGCCGTGCAGGTGCAGGCGCGGACCTCCCGAATCGGTCAGCGGCACCAGACGTCCCGGCGGCGGGAATCGCCGAGCATCGCGGGCCGTGCCGAGATACTGGTAGGCCAGTCCCCCGGCGAGGAGGACTGCGGAAAGGATGAGCGCAAATTCTAAAACAAGAAAAAACATTGCGTGCTGTTTAATCTTACCGCGCCTTGCAGAAATTGAGAGGACGAAGCGTTATCTGGAACTGGGCGGCGTCCGGCGCCGGCAAGTGATGATGGCTAGACCACAACCCCAGGCGACTAATAAAAGCGCGAATCCCACGCCCGTGATGAGAGACTGAGCGAAAAATTGCCAGATAACATCAGGGGTCATCCGCCGCCCAACAGTAAAAAGGAAGAAGCCGGCAATTCCCACGAGCATGAAGGCTGTCCACCAACTCCACCTGCTAAAGCCCTGCGGCCATCCCTTCCACGCCGCCCAGGCAATCAAGCCAGCGATCGCGAGTCCGGCTAGGAAAATGATCGAATCAAAAACCAGTGCAAAGTTTCCGTACCAACTCGGTATCGATGCCCTCGGCACGAGTGAGAAGCAGAACATCCACATCGGTTCGATACCCCGGTTTCGTTACGAATCAAGCCAATGATACCCCGGCGTTTGGAAGACTCCCGAATTTAACTCGCCGCCGATGGATCCCGGGCTAGCTGCCCGCGCGCGCTGGTGCGGCCGTGTGCTTCGCCCCGCCGGCTTCAGAGCCGCGCGCGGCTGTCCCGCGAACGGCGCTGGGCTGGCGGGCCAGCTCGATGAACGCGGTGGCGGCGCGCGGCAGGCTGCGATCGCGGCGGTAGACCAGACCGAGTTCGCGCCATCTTTCGATTCCCTCGATCTCGATCAGGCGCACCAGCCCGGCGCGCTCTTCCTCGCGGGCGAAACTCGCGGAGATCAGCGAGAGGCCCAGGCCGGCGGCGACGAAGTGTTTGATCATTCCCACGCTGGGCAGCTCCATGCTCACGCGCAGGCGCGCGCGATACGGCCGGAACATTTTGTCGAGCAACTGCCGGGTGTAGCCGGTGCGGGGGAAAATGAGCGGCTGCTCGGCGATGTCGCGCACGCGCACGGTTTTGTGTTTGGCCAGGGGGTTGAGAGGGCTGGTCATCAGCACCAGCCGGTCGCGGAAAATCACGTGCACTTTCAGGCGCGGCGACTTCACCGGCATCGTGACGATCCCCACGTCCACCCGCCCTTCCTCCACGTTTTCCAGAATCTTGCGGCTGAAGTTGCGATACACGCTGATCTGCACCGAGGGATGGAGCCGGTGATACTCCGCGAAAATGTCCGGCAGGACGTAAAGACAGGTGGCCTCGTTAGCGCCGATCAGGAGCACGCCGCGCGGCTTGGAGCCCTGATCGGCCACCGCGCGCTGGGATTCCTGGCGCAGGGACGTCAGCTGCTTGGCGTACTCGTAAAGCACTTCTCCCGCGGGGGTGAGCCGCACGGTCTTGGCGGAGCGGTCCAGCAGCTTTTCTCCGTACTCCTGCTCGAGCTGGCGGATCTGCGCGCTCACGGCGGATTGCGAGCGAAAGACCTTCTGGCCCGCGCGCGAGAAGCTGCGCAGCTTCACCACTTCCAGAAAAGTAGTCAGTTGGTCGAAATCCATAAGATTGACGATGGATTATAGCGAATAACCGGGCCGCGAGGTTACCAACCAACCTCTCGCAGGAGCAGAGACATTGGCCCGGCCGGGCGCGGGCGCAGTTCAGGAAACCGCTTCCAGCGGAACTCCCTCGCGCACCTGCCGGGCGGGGACAGGCGGCGGCGAGGCGCGTTCGCGGCGGCGGACGAACGGACCCGCGGCTGCCCAGGTCTGGGCCACCGGGCAAGGCAATGACACGGGCTCGATCCGGCAGAGAGGGAGCGCGCCGCGGTAGCCAAGCAGTTCCGCGGCGCGAGGGCTTCCCGTAAGCCGCAGATGCTCGCGCAGCACGCGGCGCAACCAGATGTGCTCCTGATACCCCGCTTCGGCAGGACGCACGAACTCGGGGTGGTAATCGCCCTCGCGCAGCGCTTCGCGCGCCAGGTAGACGAGGCCGCCGGTCATTCCCGAGCCCAGGTTTTTCCCCACCGGGCCCAGGATCACCACCACCCCGGCGGTCATGTACTCGCAGCCGTGCTGCCCCAGGCCTTCCACCACCGCCACGGCGCCGCTATTCCGCACGGCAAATCGTTCGCCTGCGCGGCCGGCAATAAAGAGCGCTCCCGACGTGGCGCCGTAAAGAACGGTGTTGCCGGCGAGCACATCGCCGCGGACGGAAGCCTGCGGCCCGGCGGTGATGGCGATGGTGCCCCCGCTCAAGCCTTTGCCCACATAGTCGTTGGCCTCGCCCACCAGACGGAAGCTCACGCCGGGAATCAGGAATGCGCCAAAACTCTGGCCGGCCGTGCCTCGAAACTCACATTCGATGGCTCGCGGCGGAAGAGCGCCGGCATCGCTGCGGCGCAGGAGTTCCCCGCTCAGGTGGGCGCCGGTGGCGCGGTCGGAATTCGTGATCGAGAAGATGTGCGGCACGTCCGGGGTCGCGCGGCCGGCATCCAGCAGGCGCTGGAGCTCCACGAAGACGCCCCCCACCCTGTCTGCGGTGCGCACGAGTTGCGGGGGAGGATCGGGTTGCGGTTCGAGCAACCCGGCGATTGAACCGGCGAATCCCGCGGCACGGGGATGAGAACGGAGCCGCCCAGTGGTGCCGCGGATTTCATCCAGCGAGCGCGCACCGAGGCTCGCGAGCAGCTCGCGGACCTCCTGGGCCACACCGCGAAAATACTGCATCACCATTTCCGGCCGGCCGGTGAACCGCAGACGCATGGCCGCGTCCTGCGTGGCGATTCCGGCGGGGCAGGTGTTCAGGTGGCATTGGCGGGCCATCACGCACCCGATGGCCAGCAGCGCGGCAGTACCGAATCCAAATTCGTCGGCGCCCAAAAAAGCGGCCAGCAGGACATCGCGTCCGGACTTCAGGCCGCCGTCCACGCGCAGGCGCACGCGGCCGCGGAGTCCGGCGCGGAGCAGGGTGCGGTGGACGTCGCTGAGGCCGGCCTCCCAGGGGAGGCCGGTGTTCTTGATGGAGGTCAGCGGTGAAGCGCCGGTGCCCCCATCGAAGCCGCAAATGGTCACCACGTCCGCGCCCGCCTTGACCACGCCCGCGGCAATCAGGCCGACGCCCGCGCCGGCCACCAGCTTCACGCCGATGCGCGCGCGCGGATTGATGGCGCGCAGGTCGTAAATCAACTGCGCGAGATCCTCGATGCTGTAGATGTCGTGATGCGGCGGGGGAGAGATCAGGGACATCCCCGGCACGGCGTGGCGAAGGCGCGCGATGTAGTGCGTCACCTTGGAAGCCGGCAGTTGGCCGCCTTCGCCGGGCTTCGAGCCCTGCGCCATTTTAATTTCGAGCTCATCGGCGTGAACGAGATACTCCGCAGTAACGCCGAAGCGGGCCGAAGCCACCTGCTTCACCCGGTTGGCCGCCTCCGGATCGTGGAGGTAGAGGTGCGGGTCCTCGCCGCCCTCTCCGGTATTGCTGCGTGCGCCCAGACGGTTCATGGCCACGGCCAGGGCGCGATGCGCCTCCGGGCCGAGCGCGCCGAGGGACATGGCCTGCGTGGAAAACCGGCTGAGAACCGAACTTTCGTTTTCCACCTCTTCGAGCGGCACAGCCTCGCCGGGAGTGAAGTCCAGCAGGTCGCGCACGGCCACGGGGGCGCGCGTCTCCGCCAACTCCGCGAATGCTCGGTAATTCTCTCCCGTCGGCGCTTCGATGTAGCGATGCAGCCGGCGCACGACCTCGGGAGAAGAAGCGTGACGCTCCCCGTCCTGGCGGAAGCGGTACAGGCCGGCGTCGCGGAGCACGCCCGGGCCGGGAGAAAACGCGGCGTGATGGCGTTTCAGGGCGTCTTTGAGAAGTTCGGCGAGCGGCTTGGAGCCGAGGACGGCAGGGGCATCCTCGAAAAATTCCGCACAGACGTCTTCATGAATTCCCACCAGCTCAAACAGGCGGCTGTTCCGATAGCTGGACAGGCAAGAGATGCCCATGCGGGCCAAGACCTTGCGCAGGCCCGTCTCCACGGCCAGGCGATAGCGTTGCGCCCCGCCGGCGCTGTCGCGTTCCGCCAGCTCCAGAGCCAGGAATGGATGGACAGCGCTCGCCCCGGCAGCGATCAGCAAGGCCAAGTGATGGGTTTCGATTACCTGGCCGGACTCCACAATCAGAGGAAGTTCCCAGGCACCTTCGCGCACCATCGCGTTCCAGGCCGCAGCCACGGCCAGAAGTGCGGGGAGCGCGGCGCGCTGTTTGGAAACGCCGCGGTCCGAGAGCAGAAGCAGCCCGCGGCGAGCGCGCCCTGCCTGGCGGGCAATGCGGTCGAGAGCGGCCCGGGCCGCAGCGACTCCTCCCGCTGCTTCGAAGGTGAAATCCACCCGCCGCACCGGGCGGAAGAGTTCCAGCCGGAGGCGGCTCATCTGCTCCGCATCGAGCAGTGGAGAAGGGAGAAGCGCGCGGCGGCCCAGATGCGCATCGAGCGACATTACATGCGATTCCCGCAGCGGATCAATCGGAGGATTGGTCACCTGGGCAAAGCGCTGTTTGCAGTAGTCCCACAGCGGCCGCCGCGCCGAGGAAAGAAAAGCGGGGGGAGCATCGTCGCCCATGCTCCACACGGCTTCTTTGCCCTCCGAGCCCAGCGGCAGAAAGAGCATCCGGTACTGGTCTTCGGTCCACCCGTAGGCCGCGGAGACGCGCTTCGCCTCCTGCGTTGAGGGTTGAGGAAGAGAGCCAACTCTGGCCGTGGAAGCATGCAGCCGTGTGATGCCGGAGACTGCGACCGCTCGCGAGCGCCGGGGAGAGTGCAAAAGACCGGCCAGTTGGCCGTTGCGGAAGATCTCTCCATGGGCGGGATCCACCAGCAGGATTTCGCCCGGGCCCAGACGTTGCCGTTCGACAACCTCCTTTCCTTCCCAATTGGCGAGGCCCGCCTCCGACCCGGCCACGAGCAGGCCGTCTGCGGTCAGGGCGTAGCGAAGCGGGCGGAGCCCGTTGCGGTCGAGTTTGGCCCCGATCAGATGCCCGTCGGTAAAAGCCAGGGAAGCTGGACCATCCCAGGGTTCCTGCCCGGCCGCTGCGGCCTCGAGAAAACTCCGCAGACTGGGCGGCACTTCCGGGTCGGATTCCCACGCGGGCGGCACGAGCCGGAGCATGGCCGAAGCCAGGCTTTCCCCCTGGAGCAGCGCGATTTCCAGGGCGTTATCGAAGCTGGCGGAATCGCTGACGTCGTCCTCCAGCGCGCGAAACCACGGTCCCACGCGCAGGTGTTTCCGCAAAGCCCCTTCCCGCGCGCGCGTCCAGCGGCGGTTCGAGACGATGGTGTTGATTTCCCCGTTGTGCGCCGCGCAACGAAACGGCTGGGCCAGCGTCCAGGTGGGACGCGTGTTGGTCGAGTAGCGCTGGTGAAAAATGGCGAACGGGGCCGTGAATCCCGGACTGGCCAGATCGGAATAGAAGGCCGCGAGCTGCCAGGGGGCCAGCAGGCCCTTGTAAACCACCGTTCGGGACGACAGGGAACAGAAATACGTGCCGCAGGGAGCTTCGGCTTCGATCCTTTTTCGCAAAAGGATCAGCGAGCGCTCGAAGCTCCCTCCGGCTCGCGGGGGGGCAAAAAAGAACTGCCGGATCACCGGGAGCGTGGCTGCGGCCCGCGGTCCCAGGACAGAAGGATTGGTGGGCACGGCGCGCCAGCCCAAGAGCTGCAGTCCCGCGCGGCGGGCGGCAGACTGAACCGCCTGGCAGGCCGCGCCGGGGTCTTGAGGAGACAGGAAGGCCATACCCAGCCCGAAAGTGCTGGGCAGGGCGATCCCCGATTCCGCCGCGCAGTTCCGGAAAAACTCCGTGGGGATGGGAGTCAGCAGACCGGCGCCGTCGCCGCTCAGGCCGTCGGCATCCACGCCGCCGCGGTGCGAGAGCCGCAGGAGCGCGGTGAGCGCGCGATCCACCACCTCGCGGCAGCCGGAGCTCCCGAGTTGCGCCACGAATCCAACGCCGCAGGCATCGTGGTCCGTCGGCGGGCAGCAGGGACGAAAACCCATGGTCCCATTCCTTACCTTTTTGGTTCATGGTCTGTACAACTCATTATTTGAATTCGACCCATGAATTTTTTGTCCGGCGCGGATTCAGGAAATGCGAAATCGCAATGCTGGAGCCTGATTGACGCGGTTCCTGGGCGCCGGCCACGGCCGCGTGCGGCGCCCGTGTGCCCGGTCCGCCGTCTTTTTTTCTGGACGTGTTCCCCGAATCGCCTATAATCCGACGTTGTCTTCCCGAAAAATCCGGCCGGAGCGGTAGACAGCCTGAGGAGTTGTGTATGCGAAGAAGGCGAGCCGCAGGAGTCTTGCTGGTGTTGCTGGTGTTCTGCGCCGGCCCGCTCGGTGCGCAAGCGCCGGGGCCGTCTTCCGCAAGCGGGGCGGGTGCGGCGCCGGCGCCGAGCGCCCCGGCGGGGTCCGCTGAGGCTGCGCGCCTCTCGGCCAAGGTCGCGCAGCTCGAGCAGCAGGCCGCGGACGCCCACAGCGCGGGAGACAACGCCTGGATGCTGACCTGCGCGGCGCTGGTGCTCATGATGACGGGCCCGGGGCTGGCGCTGTTCTACGGCGGGCTGGTGCGGAAGAAAAACGTGCTGGCCACCATGATGCAAAGTTTCGCTCTCATGGCCGTGATCACCGTGGTCTGGGCAGTGGTGGGCTACAGCCTGTGCTTCCACGCGGGGAATCCATTCGTTGGCGGGACGGGATATGCGTTCCTGCACGGCGTGGGCCCGGCGCCGGATTCCGATTACGCAGGCACCATTCCGCAACAGACGTTTATGGTCTACCAGTTGATGTTCGCCATCATCACCCCGGCGCTGATCACCGGGTCGATCGCGGAGCGGGCGCGGTTCAGCGCGCTAATGTTGTTCATGATCCTGTGGTCGCTGGTGGTGTATTCGCCGATGGCGCACATGGTGTGGGGAAAGGGCGGGCTGTTGAATGCCTCGCTGGGCGGAAAATTTCCCACGCTGGACTTCGCCGGCGGGACGGTAGTGCACATCACCTCCGGCGTTTCGGCGCTCATGGCGGCGCTCTATTTCGGCAAACGCACCGGCTATCCCAAACAGCCGATGCCGCCGCACAGCGTGGTGCTGAGTTTCATCGGCGCCTGCCTGCTGTGGGTGGGATGGTTCGGGTTCAACGCGGGGAGCGCGCTCGCGGCGAGCAGCCTGGCGACATCGGCATTTGTGGCCACGCATTTCGCCGCGGCATCCGCGGCGATCGCTTGGGCCGGCGCGGAATGGCTGCGCAACGGAAAGCCCAGCGTGCTGGGTGCAATTTCCGGCGCGGTGGCGGGGCTCGTAGCCATCACACCGGCCTCCGGATTCGTCGGGCCGATGTCCGCACTGGCCATCGGGTTCGCTGCCGGCGTAGGGTGTTACCTGATGGTGGCGACCGTGAAGGCGAAATTTGGCTACGATGATTCGCTGGACGCCTTCGGCGTGCACGGCGTGGGCGGCACGATCGGCGCGCTGCTTACCGGAGTGTTTGCGACGCGCGCGGTAAATCCGGTGTTTCACGACGCGGCAGGGAATGCGCTGCCTGTGGGATTGCTGGAAGGGAACGCGGGCCAGGTGGTGAATCAGTTGATTGGCGTGGCCATCGCGTGGGGTCTGGCGATCGTGGGCAGCCTGGTGATTTTGAAGATTGCCGACCTGGTAGTGGGCGTGCGCGTGAGCGAGGAAGAAGAGGGAGAAGGACTGGACATTTCGCAACACGGCGAGGAGGGCTACAACCTGGAGGCCTAGCGGCGCAGCCACTCGCCGCGGCGAGCCTGCCCCGAAGAATGAAGGGGCTGCGGCCATTGACGGACAGCGAGGTGTTGACGGGAGCGCAACTCACAGAGAGCACAGATCCGCCGCGGCGGGCCTGTGTTACCCGGAGCGACGATGACGAAGATCGAAGCGATCATCCAGACCTCACGATTTGAAGCCGTGAAGGAAGCGCTGAAAGAAGCGGGCATCGAAGGCATGACCGTCACCGATGTCCGCGGCCACGGCCGCCAGAAGGGCCACACGGAGGTCTACCGCGGCCGCGAGTACTCCATGGACCTGCTGCCGAGAACAAAGGTGGAGCTGGTGGTGGCGGACCGGCTCGCGGAAACGGTGGTCGAAGCCATTCTGAAGTCCGCGCGCACCGGGAAAATCGGCGACGGCAAAATCTTCCTCACGAAAATCGACGAGGCTATCCGCATCCGCAACGAGGAACGCGGGGAGGACGCGCTGTGAGCTCCCGCCGCAGCCGCAGACTCTTCGTTCCGTTTACCGCCGCCAGATTTGCCTCCCGCGGCTGCCTTCCTCCGCCGTGACGCAAGAGGTTCCGCTCGATTCGCTTCGCGCCGTCTGCCAAACCGGGCGGGAGGCGCTGGAGGCCGACTTCCGGGCGCATGGCGACGCGTTGGCCACGCTTGCCGGGCGCACGGCGCTGGCGGATCGCATCCTCTTCTCGCTCGTCTCCACGCTGTTTCCCTCCGGCGGGTCAGCACATTGCGGATATTGCCTGGTGGCCATCGGGGGCTACGGCCGTCGCGCGCTGTTCCCCTCGTCGGACCTGGACGTCCTGCTGCTGTGCGCGGACACCCGCTCCGCGGAGTCAGTGAGCGGGCCGGGCGCCTCGCTCGTGAGGATGTTGTGGGACCTGGGCTGGCGCGCCGCGGTCACTTCCCGGCTTCTCGAGGAATGCGACCGGTTCGAGCAGGAGAATCCCGAATTCACCATATCGCTGCTCGACGGCCGCTACATTGCGGGAGACGCCAGGCTCACCGCGGCTCTGCGGCAGAAAGTGCTTCCGGCGCTGGCAGCGCGAGAACAGAACGCGCTCGTGCGTTCGCTCGCGGAGATGACGCGCGAGCGGCATGAAAAGTACGGAAACACTTTGTACCACCTGGAGCCGAACCTGAAGGACGCGCCGGGCGGGCTGCGCGATTTCGATGTGGCCTGCTGGGCCACCGCAGTGCACGAACTCTCGCGGCAGCGCGCCTGGACAGCTCCGGCATCTGGCTGGGGCGAACTGCTCGGAGAAGCCGCCGGCGAGGGATATCGCTTTATCGCCGCGGTCCGCGTGTTTCTCCACTTCCATAACGGCAGAGACGACAACCGGCTCACCTACGACCTGCAGGAAGAGGCAGCGGCACGAGGAATCGGCACGGGGGGCACGGCGCCGCAGCCCGTGGAGCAGTGGATGCGCAAGTATTTCCGCCACGCGCGCGCGATCGCGCGACTCGAAAAGCGCCGCATGGACGAGGCGCTGGCGCGGCCATCGCTCTACCGGGCGTTCGAAGACTGGCGCACGCGGCTCTCCAACTCCGATTTCAGCGTGCACCACAATCGCGCCTATTGCCGCCGCCCCGCGGCGCTGGCCGATCCTGTGTTTCTCCTGGGGCTCTATGAATTCGTTGCGCGGCACGGATTGGAGCCGGCTGTGGAGACGGAAACGGCCGTCGAGCAGATCGTTGCCAGCGGGCCGTACGCCGCGGGCTGGCCGGGCGACCCCGCGGCAGCGGGACCGCCGCTCCGGCGCATCCTGACGTTGCCGAGCGCCGGGGTCGCGCTGCGCGCGATGCACCGCGTGGGGGTGCTCGACGCCCTGCTGCCGGAGTTCCGCGCCGTGGATTCGCTGGTGATCCGCGACCTCTATCACCGTTACACCGTAGACGAGCACACACTGCTCACCATCGAAGGATTGCACGCGCTGCGCCACGCGACGTTTGACCCTGACAGGCGGTTCGCCGAAATCCTGGCCGAGGTGGAACAGCCGGAGCTGCTCTATCTTTCCTTGCTGCTGCACGACGTCGGCAAAGGGGTGCCGGGGGAAGACCACGTGCTCGCGAGTGTCGAAGCCGCGGGGCGCGCCTGCCTGCGGTTTGGGCTCGCGCCCTACGAGAGAGACCTGGTGATCTTTCTGGTCCGCAACCACCTGGAGATGTCGCTCACGCTGCAGCGCCGCGACATCTTCGATCCCCAGGCGGTTCGCGTATTTTCCGAGCTGGTGGCCACGCCCGAGCGGCTGAAAATGCTCTGCCTGCTCACCTACGCGGACATCCGCTCGGTGAATCCAGAGGCGCTCACACCCTGGAAGGCCGAGATGCTGTGGCAACTCTACGCCGCCGCGGCCAATTACCTGGCACGCAGCGTGGATGGGACGCGCATCGCGGGCAGCGCGGCTTCGGACCGCGAGCTGATCGAAGTTGTGCGCGGCTCCTCCGCGCTCGCCGCGCTGGCCAAGCCGCTGGCCGCCTTTCTCGATGGATTTCCGCGGCGCTACCTGAAGTTGCATGCCGCCGACGAGATCGCCGCGCACTTTGAAATGGCGCATCGCCTCGAGGAGCGGCTGGTGGCGGGAGAAACGCGGGCAGCGGAAGCGCAGCTCCGCGAACGCCGGGGACAGTATGAATTGACCGTGGTGACGCGCGACCGCCCGGGCCTTTTCGCCGGCATCACTGGAGCGCTTTCCACCTGGGGCCTGAATATCCTGAAAGCCGACGCGTTTTCCAACCGAGCCGGTCTGGTGCTCGACACGTTTGTATTCGCCGACCTCTACCAGACGCTCACATTGAACCCGGAAGAGCGCGGCCGCCTGCTCGGCGACGTGGAAGACGTTGCCGCGGTGCGCGGCCCGTCCGAGGTCTTCGCCCGCCGGCGCCGGGCGCCGCTGGGACCGGCGGCGCGGTCGCGCTCGGCAGTAGCTACTGAAGTGCGCTTCGACAACTCCTGCTCGGCCACGAGCACTGTGGTGGAACTGGTGGCGCGCGACCGCCCCGGCTTGCTCCACCGTATCAGCGAACTGCTGGCCGGCGAGGAATGCAATATCGAGGCAGCGCTCATCGACACGCAAGGTGACAAGGCGATTGACGTGTTTTATCTGACGCGGCGGGGAAAAAAGCTGGACGATGCGGAAGCACAGAAGTTGCGAGAAACGCTAGTCCACGGGATCGAACAGGAGTAAATCCAGTCGGCGAATGGGAGAGCTGTCTCTTCTTCCCGCCTGAGCGCAGCGCCAGGAGCTCCCCTTTCGCCGGGTCAGGGCTTGGTCTTCTTCACCTTAATTTTGGTATCCACGCCGGCACCGAGAGCTTGCAGGCCCTGGAGCGCAGCCTGCGCTTCGCCCGCGAATCGGCCGCTGGGCGCGAGCTGCAGGTACTTCTGGTAGGCCTCGACTGTGCCGGGTGTGACGATGTACGTGATCTTTTCGCCTTCCTGCTTGGTCTGCATGGTGGCGAGGAGGGACGCGCCCAACAGATACCACGCGTCGGGGGAGTTGGGATTCAGCGCAGTGGCCTTCTTGAGCGGTTCGACCGCGTTGGACAGGTCGTTCGCGTAGTACAGCACCACCCCCAGGTTGAACCACCCTGTCGCTCCTTTTGAAGGATCCAGCGCCACCGCTTTTTCGCACGCTTGGGTGGCTTCAGGAATCTTTCCGGCCCTGGCCAGCGCCACCGAGAGGCGGGTGTAATAGTCCGCCGAGGTGGGCTTCAGTTCGATGGCCTTCTGGTAGTCGGCGACGGCTGCGTCGAAATTACCCAGTCTCTCGTCAGTGTCGCCAAGCATCAGGTAGACCAGGTGGAGATTCGGGTCCTTCTCGGGTGCGGCTTTCTGGGCTTGCTGGAAGCTCTGCAGGGCCTCCTGGTACAGGCCGTTGACGCTGGACTGCATAGGCGCGCGCTGGGCGGCCGGAGCCTTCATCATCTCCGCGCGCGCCTTTTCTGCCTGGTCAAACTTGGCTTGGCCCGCCGTATAGGACTCCTTCATGGTCTGGAATTTCTTCTGTTCTTCCTGCTGTTTCTTCCGCGCGGCCTCTATCTCGGGGGCCTGAGCGACCAGCTTTTGCAGGTCGATATCGAAATGGTTTTCTGGATTGGAAGTAACCTGGAATTTGAGCGTGGCGAGGACCACATCTTTGTCCTTGGGTTTGAGCGTGATTTCGTACAAGCCGGGGCGTATGCCGATTTGCCGGTACTCCCCTTTCTTGTCTGTTTTCACGGTGTAGGTGGTTCCGGTATCCATGCTTTTGAGGACGACCACGGCGTCCGGCACCGGTTTCCCTTGCGTGTCCAAAACGGTGCCGGAAACGCCGACCAGGTCTTGGGCCGCAGCCCGGGGCGGGGCCAGCGACAGGCTGCAGAGGAGCAGGACGGCAACCAGAATGCCTAGTTTGCGCTGCATGGATTTTCCTTCCTCCTTCGAGTCCGGGTCACTTCGCCACCCGCGCGCGATACGCGATCGGGTCGGTCACGCCTGCTTCTGCGAACGCGCGCAGCCGCAGCAGGCAGCTATCGCACGCGCCGCAGGCCTCCTGCTCGCCCTGGTAGCACGACCAGGTGAGATGGAGCGGGGCGCCCAGTTCGATTCCCCGGCGGATGATATCGCTTTTCCGCATGCGAATCACCGGGGTCTCGATTTCAATCCGCGTTTCCGGCCGCGTACCCGCGCGCACCAGCTCCTGAAACGCACGGTAATATTCCGGCCGGCAGTCCGGGTAGCCGGAGCTGTCTTCGGCCACCGCGCCGATCCATACGGATCCCGCGCCGATGGCTTCCGCCCAGCTCACCGCGATGGAGAGAAAGTGAGCGTTGCGGAAGGGCACGTAGGTGATCGGGATGCCTTCGTCCGCGCGGGGCCCGCCTGCCGGCCGGGCAGGCAATTCTTCGCGCTCGGGCACGGCCAGGCCCGCGTCGGTGAGCGCGGAACCGCCGATCTGGCGGAAATGGTCCAGCCGCGCCACCAGCCGCTCGCGCACGCGGTAGAAATCGGCCACGGCGTCGAACGCCTGGCGCTCGCGGCGCTCCGTGCGCTGGCCGTAGCTGGCGTGGACCAGCGCAAGCGCATGAGTGCGCGCGGCGATGGCCGCCGTCACGCAGGAATCCATCCCGCCGGAGAGCAGCACCACGGCTTTGGGCGATATTGTCATGGCCGGATCAATACCAGCAGATTTGCCCTCTGGGAGTCATTGCCGGTTCAAACCCCTTTCATATCGCCCCAAATAAATTTGTGAAGCTGGAGGCCCAGCCGCACGGGCAGCCCTTCCGCCAGGATCCATTCCGCCAGAGCACGCGACTCGATGCCCGGCCACTTTCCGGCGGGATCGGGATGCACGGGAGAGAAAATCACCTGCCGGACGCGCCCGGCGAGCGCGTGATCGCGGGTAAAGTCCCGCGCAAACTCAAAATCGCGGCGGCTGGCGACCACGAACTTGATTTCATCTTTTGAATCGACAGCGTCCAGATTCCGCTTTTCAAACTTGCCATACTCACCCGAGTCGGGGCATTTCACGTCCACGATTTTGATGACCTCGCGAGGCAGCGCGCCCACAAAGCGTTCTCCGCTCGTTTCAATCATCACCGTGAAGCCTTCGGCCAGGAGCTGCGCGGCGAGCGGCACAACGTCGGGTTGGAGCAGGGGCTCGCCCCCGGTGATCTCGACCAGCGGGATGGCCCGGGCAGGCGGGTGGCCCCTCCATGAACCTGGCGGGCAGGCGTTCGCCGCGGGCGACGCGGTGAGGGCGCGGACTGCGTCCATCACTTCCTCGAGCGTTTTCTTTTCGCCGCCGTGGAACGCGTAGGCCGTGTCGCACCACACGCAGCGGAGGTTGCATCCGGTGAGACGGACGAAGACGCAAGGCAGCCCGGCCCGCGTGCCTTCCCCCTGAATCGACCGGAAGATTTCCGTTACCACCATAACGCCTGCCTACGGATTCGCCGCCGGCGGCGCGGAGGATGCCTTGGGCTCCGCCGGCTTGCCGCGCTGGATCATCACCCGGATGCGGTAGGCCGCAAACGCGGCGACCAGCACAGCGATGCCGATCTCGACGCGCGCGGGGGGACGCACGCCCAGGGCCAGGTAGCCTGCGGCCACGAGCAGTGCGGGAATGAAAATGATGAGAAAGGATTTATTCATGGGCTTACTTTAATTCGATATCGGCCCTCACGGGGCGTCTAGCGAGCCTCCGGGAAATAGCTCGCCTTGCTGGTATCGGTTTCCCACACGTCCACTCGCGTGATGGCCGCGCCGTTTTGCGCGCCGCGCATCTGCCGGATCATTTCGTCGTAGAAATACTTGGCCATGTTTTCCGCGGAGGGATTCAGGACGTCGAAGGGCGGCTGGTCGTTCAGGAATTTGTGGTCCACGGCTTCGATCACCGCATGCATCACCTGCTTCAGGTGGACGAAGTCGTAGAGCAGGCCGGTCGAGTCCAGTTCCGGGCCGCGCAAGGTGATGCGCAGGCGGTAGTTGTGGCCGTGCGGGTTCTCGCACTTGCCCTTGTAGCCACGCAGGGCGTGTCCGGCGGCGAACGTTTCTTCTACGGAGATCTCAAACATTTATTTAGTCTCGATATGCCTCTTCGAAGACAGATTCCCTGATTGAAGTTTCAGTCTAGCATAGAGGGTTGAGAGCAGTGGTCAGGAGCCAATTCATCCCTCATACCTTTGCGTGCCTGTTCTGGACGGCGATATACACTCTTTTGTATACTTGGACCCGGCTTACCTGCT
>DATEQM010000173.1:0-5085 GCA_035272605.1 Candidatus Acidiferrales bacterium
GCAGGACGGTGAATCCGTTCTCATGCTCGGTCACAACTCCACGGTGCGCGTTCCCGCCAACAGTGCCGTTCGGGTTTTCAAGTGCGGCGACGATTCCACCGTGCAGCTCCTTCGCGGCCAGTTGATTTTTCGGGCTCCCGCCGATCAGCAAGTCAAGGTCCAGGTCGGCGACGCCATGGTTCGTCCCTTCAGCGGGCCGGAGGTAATCGGCGTGGTCTCCCTCCCCACGCCCGCCACCGCGAACATTGCGGCGCAACAGGGCTCGCTTACCGTCACAACCGCCCACGACAATAGGAGCTTACTGGTGCATCAGGGCGAGGCAACCGAAGCCAGACTCTCTCCCGCGCAGACCGCGGCTCCCAACCCTCCGATCTGCGGGGTCGCCGCCGCTCTTCCCTCCCAGCCCGCCACTACGGCATGGGTGATGCTGGGTCTCGGAGCGACAGGCCTCGGCGTGGGCCTGGCACTGAGCAGCCATCAACCCTCGCTTTCCTGTCCGCAGAAGGGCGCTCTGGTCAGCCCTTATGCGTTCCCCTGCCCCTGAGTTCATGCCTCCTGATGGCCGGAACCGCCGCCGGAGTCGAGGAGTCTTACCGGATTGGGGTGCAGCGCGCTCGTTGACTGGCTAAGCCGGCGCGGGCCTGTTCGCCCGCCCCGCTTTCACCTCTCGGTGGCTCGTTCGTGAATCTTCATGGCCTCGAGAACCGTTTCGACCACCGCCTCGTTCCCCATCGCCGAATTGATCCACAGGTTGTAGAGGTACCGCGCGGGCCAGTCCGCGCCGAAATATTGCTGGATGAACGCGGCGCGCTCCTTGTCAATCGTTTCCACCAGTTCCGCCGCCTCCGCTTCGCTCTTCCCCAGCGTCATCACGCGCTGGATTTTCACATCGCGCGGCGCGTACACGAACACGTGGAAGGCGTCGCTGCGTTCCCGGAGAATGTACGCCGCGCCGCGGCCCACGATCACGCACTGGCCCTCCGCCCCCACCCGCTGGATCACTTGGCCGAGCAGGGCCACCATGCGCTCCGCGTCGAAAACGTGCTCGTCCTCCACCGCCATGCTGCGTTCGTAGCTCCCCCGGGCGAAGACCTTCGCCAGGCGGTAGAGCAGCGGGTCGCAGCGCTCGTCGTGGCGTTTCGCCGCCGCCGGACTCACCTTCGCCAGCTTGGCGACTTCTTCCGTCAGCGCCTGGTCCCACAGTTTCCAGCCCAGCCGCTGCGCGAGTTCCGAGGCAATCACGGCCCCGCCGCTGCCGTATTCCCGTTCCACGCTCAGGATTCGCAGGGTCATGTTCATCGTTGCCGCACGGCCTCACTGCGCCCGGCTATCTCCGCTCGCCCGTCACTTCCGTACGATCGCAGATCGCCACGAGGTTCGGTCGAGTTCTTGCAGCCGGCTCCAGCTCGAGTGGGTCAGGAAACGCGTTGTTGCTGGGCTGAAGGCGCGGATCCCGCCTCCCGCTTTTCAAGATGGGCAATGCTCCCGAGGATGGTCCCGACCGCGGCTTCTTCTCCTACCGTGGAGTTGACCATGAGGTGAAACTTGTGCCGGTCCGGCCATTCCACGCCGAAATACTGCTTGATGAACGCGGCGCGGTCGTCGTCCACGGTTTGCGCCAACTCCATGGCTTCGCTTTCGCTCTTGCCGTCCGCCTGGAGCCGCCGGACCTTTTCCTCCAGCGGCGCGTAAACGAACACGTGGAACGCATCGCTGCGCCCCTGGAGATAGTAGGCGGAGCCCCGCCCCACAATCACGCACTGGCCGTCCTCGGCAGCGGACTTCACCACCTTTTCCGCCACCTCCCGGATGCAATCCGTATCCGCGATGTTCAGCCGCGGGGCGTTCAGGCTGCCTTCAAAGCTGCCGCGCAGGAACGACCGCATCAGCCGGTAGAACAGGGGATCTCGTTTCTCTTCGTGTTCCTCCACCACGCGGCAGTCGCAGTTCATCCGCCGGGCGATCTCGTTGGTCAGCAACTGGTCCCACAGCTTCCACCCCAGGCGCTCGGCCACTTCTCGGGCGATGTCTGCCCCGCCGCTGCCGTATTCGCGTTCGATGGTGACGATGCGGATCATGCGCGCCGCGCCCCGACCCGGGACCTTCGTCCCGGGGCTCCCTGCGCCTACTCTAGCACCACTCGTCCTCCGCCAAGCTCATTCCTCTTCAAAACAAAAGCCAGGAAAAACATGATCGCCGAGCCCACGGCAAGAACCATGAACGTATCGATGTAGGCCAGGCTCCCCGCCTGCCCTTGCAGGCCTTGGTAAATCCTGGCGTAGGCTTGCATATGCGCCTCATGCGCGCCCAAGCCGGAGCTGGCCAGACGCTGCGCAAGGCCGTTCGCCGATTTCTGAAAATTGGGATTGTCCGCCCTGGCGTAGTCCACCAGAATCTGTTGATGGAATTGCGAGCGCCGCGCAATCATCGTCGTAACGATTGAGGTTCCCACGCTGCTTCCGATATTGCGCATGAAATTGACGAGTCCGGCGACCGCATTGTTCTTCTCCGGCGATATTCCGATGTAGGCCACCAGCGTAATCGGCACGAACAAGAACCCCAATCCAATCACCTGGATGACGCGCAGCCACACAGCCGTATTGAAACCGATCTGCAAGTCAATCCGCTTTGTGGAATAGAACATGGCGATAGCCAAGCTGAGCCAGCCGAAGGCGATTAGGTATCGTGCGGGAATCTTCGTTGACAGTTGGCCCATGATGGGCATCTCGCACAGCAAGACCAGGCCTCCGGCCGAAAGAGCAAGACCAGCCAGTTCGGAGGTGTACCCCAAAAGCGTCTGCAGGAACTGCGGCAGCATCACCAGGCTGCTGAACAGCATGATTCCCAGCATGAACATCATCAAGTTCGAACTGGCGAAATTAAAACTCTTGAACAAACGGACTTCGATGATCGGCGCCTTCTGAAACCATTCCCAGATAACCAGCGAGACCAGGCATACGACCGCCACAACCACTAAAGTGGTGATGAAGTGCGACCCGAACCAATCATCTTCCTGCCCCTTGTCCAGCAGCACCTGCAAAGCCCCGATACCCAGGGTCAGAAGAGCGATGCCAATGTAATCCAATTTCACGCCAGCGCTCTTGAGACGCGCCAAATAGGGCGGATCTTCGACGAAGTGGGACACGAGAAAGAACGTAGCCAGTCCCACAGGCAGATTGATGAAAAAAATCCACCGCCAGGAATAACTGAAGGTGATCCATCCGCCCAGGGTCGGGCCGATCGTGGGCGCGGTGACCGCCGTGATGCCATAGAGCGCAAACGCCAATCCTCGCTGTTGCGGTGGAAAGGTGTCCGCCAGGATGGCTTGCGCCATCGGCTGCAGCCCGCCGCCGCCCGCCCCTTGCACCACGCGGAAGAAGAGAAGAAGGCCGAGACTCGACGCCAGCCCGCAAAGCAGGGAGCTCACAGTGAACAGGAACAGGCAGGCCAGGAAGAAGCGTTTGCGCCCCAGTCTCGTCGCGAGCCAGCCACTCATCGGCAAAACAATGGCGTTCGACACCAGATACGAGGTCAGCACCCAGGTGCTTTGATCGTTGCTCGCCGCAAGGTTCCCGGCAATGTACGGCAGGGCCACATTGGCGATGCTGGTGTCCAGGACCTCCATAAAGGCTGCCAGGGCCACAACAACAGCAATCAGCCAAGGATTGAACTTTGGCCGCCAAACCTCCTGGTCGATGGTCGGAGCCGCGGAACTCATTGGAGGTATACGTCGGGCACCACGTTCATGCCCGGCCGAAGCCGGCGATCCCGGTTCTCTCCCGGCTCGAGAACGATCTTCACCGGAATCCTTTGCACAATTTTCACGTAATTGCCGGTGGCATTTTCCGGAGGAAGTAAGCTGAACAGCGGACCGGTCGCCCCGGCAATGCTGTCCACGTGGCCTCGTAGAGTCCGGCCTGTCGAATCCACGTGGATTTCCGCTTTCTGTCCCACGCGCATCTGCTTGAGCTGCGTCTCTTTGAAATTGGCGGTCACCCACACTTGGTCGAGAGGCACTATCGTGAGGAGTTGCTGCCCGTTTTGAACGTTCATCCCGACGACCACCGTCTTATTCACCTCGCCGGCGATCGGCGCGATGATCTTGGTGTATTGGAGATTTAGCTGGGCCTGCTCGAGCAGCGCGCGCTTTTGCCCAACATCAGCGACAGCCGCGCGCGCGCGGGCCTGCGAGGACGACACTTGCTGGGGCCCGGTCTCCGCATATTGGTGGTTTGCCTCGGCCTGCACCCGCCGGCTGCGGGCCTGTTGAACGAATTGCTGTGCTGCGGACTCGTTCGCGTGCGCCGCCGCTACCGCTGCGGTGCTGGATCTGGCCGCAGCCAATGCCTGATCGTAAACCTGCTCGGCCACTTCCCGCTTGTCCACCAGCAGCTTGTAGCGCTGCAGATCGTCTTGCGCCCTTACGTCGTTGGCCTCGGCCTCTTCCAGTTGCGCGTGGGCGGCTGTGAGCTGTCTTTCGGCTGCGATCACTCCAGCGTTGGTGTTATCGATATCGGACGCGGCGAACTTCAGTTGACTCGAAGTGTTCACCGAAGTGATCGGAACCGTGATATTCAGTGATTGTGCCGTCGCCTCGGCGTTGGCCAGATTCGCTTGCGCCTGCGCGACCGCAACCTCGTAGTCTTTCGGGTCCATCTCTACCAGAACGGTGCCCTTCTCCACCCACTGGTTGTCGTCCACGTTCACGCGCACCACATATCCGGAAACACGCGCGCTCACCGGATACAGGTGCACATCCGCCTGGGCGTCGTCGGTCGATTCATAGCTGCTCAAGTACCGCCACAAAAACACGCCGCCCACAAGCGCCACCGCGATCGCGGCCGCAATCACGATGTTCTTGCGCCACTTGGACCTCCGCCGCGCCGGCGGTGTATAGTCCCCGCCCTTCGCGCGCGACGGATCGGCCGCGGGTTCTTTGACTGCCTCAGGCACCGAACGGGGTGGGTTTTCGTCCGCCATGGTCATTTTCCTTTGAAATATTCTTTGACGCCCTCTTCCGCGACTCCCAGAGCGCGCGCCAGGGAGATTTTTGCGAAATTGAAGTTGTAGAGGCTCGAGATGTAC
>DATEQM010000174.1:0-3513 GCA_035272605.1 Candidatus Acidiferrales bacterium
CCGCGAGAATACCGAGGACGTTTACATGGGGATCGAGTGGCGCTCCGGGACGCCGGAGGCGAAAAAGCTGCTGGAATTCCTGAACAACGAAATGCTGAAGGGAACGAAGAAGCAGATCCGCTGGGATTCCGCGGTGGGCATCAAACCCATTTCCCCCTTTGGCACCAAGCGGCTGGTGCGGCGCGCCATCCGCTACGCGCTGGAAAGCGGGCGCAAGTCCGTGACGCTGGTGCACAAAGGCAACATCCAGAAGTTCACCGAGGGCGGCTTCCGGGACTGGGGCTACGAGCTGGCGCGGGATGAATTCCGGGGCCAAATCGTGACCGAGCGCGAAAGCTGGATCCTGGGAAATCGCGACCGGGACGGCTCGCTGGCCCACGAACAGAACGCCGCGCTGATCGAGCCCGGCCTGGCGCACATGGCTCCGGAGGCGGGCGCGGCGGTGGTGGCGGAAGTGAAGCAGGTGCTGGAATCCATCGGCGCCAGCCACGGCAACGGCCAGTGGAAGAAAAAGGTGCTGGTGAACGACCGCATCGCCGATTCCATCTTCCAGCAGGTGGTGACGCGCGCGGACGAGTACGAGGTGCTGGCCACACCGAACCTGAACGGCGACTACCTGTCCGACGCCTGCGCCGCCCAGATCGGCGGGCTGGGGATGGCCCCGGGCGCCAACATCGGGGATGGTTACGGGATTTTCGAGGCCACGCACGGCACGGCCCCGAAATACGCGGATAAGGACGTGATCAATCCGGCCTCGGTGATGCTGTCCGGGGCCATGATGTTCGACTTCATGGGGTGGAAGGAAGCGGCGCAGCGAATCGAAGCCGGCATTGCGCGCACCATCCATCAGAAGCGCGTGACGTACGACCTGGCGCGGCTGATGGAGGGCGCGACCAAGCTGGGCACTTCTGAGTTTGCTTCCGCCATCATCGGCAACATGGAAGCGGCGGTGGCAGCGCGATAGCGCGGCCCGGATCCCGAATCTTCGGGATTGAGGATGCAGCCGGCATTTGCCGGCGGTGTGAGGCGGCGAATTTTCGGATCGCCGAAGCGGCGATAACAATTCCCAACCAGAGGAGTGCAATTCCATGCGAAAAAAAGTAACGGTAGTGGGCGGAGGATTTGTGGGTTCGACCACCGCACAACGGATCGTGGATGCGGAACTGGCCGACGTGGTGCTGACCGACGTGCTCGAAGGCGTGCCCGCGGGGAAAGCGCTGGACATGAATGAGTCCACGCCGATCAGCGGCGCGGACTCGCGCGCGGTGGGCGTGTGCACGGCCGGGGGCGACTATACGGCGACGGCCGAAAGCGACGTGGTGGTGGTGACCGCCGGATTTCCGCGCAAGCCGGGGATGAGCCGCGACGATTTGCTGCGCGCCAACTATGACGTAATCAAGCAGGTGGTCGAGCAGGTTGTAAAGCAGTCCCCGAACGCCATCCTGGTGATGGTGACGAACCCGCTGGACGCCATGGCCCAGGCCGCCCTGCGCCTGAGCCGGCTTCCGAAACAGCGCGTGATCGGGATGGCCGGCGTGCTCGATTCGGCGCGCATGAGCAGCTTTGTGGCCGCCGAGCTGAATGTTTCCGTCGAAAACGTGCATGCGTTCGTGCTGGGAGGCCATGGGGACGACATGGTGCCGCTGCCGCGCTATTCCACGGTGGCCGGAATTCCCCTCCCCGACCTGCTGCCGAAGGAGAAAATCGACGCGATCGTGGCGCGCACCCGGAAGGGGGGAGCGGAAATCGTCAACCTGCTGAAGACGGGTTCGGCTTATTACGCTCCGTCGGCGGCCGTTTTCCAGATGCTGGAGGCGATTCTGAAGGACAAGAAGAAAATCCTGCCGTGCGCCGCGTACCTGGAGGGCGAGTACGGAATCAACGGACTCTTCGTGGGCGTACCGTGCAAACTGGGCGCCGCGGGGATCGAACAGATCGTGCAGATCAAACTCACGGCGGAAGAAAACGCTGCCTTGCAGAAATCCGCCGGGGCGGTGCGCGAACTAGTGAGCGTGCTGGGGCTGTAGCGCGGAATGCGGGAGAGTGCTCCGGCTGATGGTCGCCGGGGCACTCCCGGTTAACCGAAGGAATGCAGGATGGGCCAGGCCTGCTCGAAGGTCATCCGCGGCTTGCGGCAAACGTAGACGGGGAGGTTGTTCTCGTCCGGCATGGCGTGCTCGCTGCGGATCACGGCGAGCTCGCGAATGTCGCCGAACACGCGGCCCAGCTTGGCACGGTCGACGCCGAAAGCGAGCACCACCTGGCCGCTCGCGTCCTGCGGGCCCCACAAATAATAGGCATTCTCGGCGCTAACGGCTTTGGGGAGGCCGTAGTGCGGACCGAAGTAGTCCAAGGCGGCCGCCTCGCCATAATCACCGGCCAGAATCACGGCGCGCGCCCGATCGTCCGGCGGGAGCCCCCGGAAGACGGCCGCCACGATGGCCACTTGATTTTCCCAGCCGAACATATCCGCGAAAAGCTGCGGCAGGTCGCTTTCCGGCTGCACTTCCACGCGAACGTCTTGAACGTGCCAAAAGCGCGCGTAGCGGGCCGCGGCCTGCACGGGAAGTATGGGCATGGCCAGAGGAGCAGCAGCCAAACCCGCTGCGGCGATGGGAGCGAGAATCGCCGGCTTCCACCATTCGCGGCCTCGCCGGGCGATCACGCGCTCCACGGCTAGCGCACCCGCACCGAACAGAATCACGTCGTAAGGCGAAAGGTAATAGATTTTCCCGCCGAGCAGAATCAGCTCCGCGAGAACAACCAGATAGCCCCAAGCGAGAAAGCGGTAAGGCCTTGCAGCCCGAGCGACGAACAGAAAGGCCAGGCCCGCGAGGCCGACCGGGGCGGCCAACGGATTCGCCAGCAAGGCCTGCTCGGCAATGAACGTAAGCGCGGAAACCGGAATGTTCTTGGCAGCCTGGCGATAGCGCAGGAATTCGAGCGTGGGCCAGGCGTGGCTCACCTGCCACAGCAGGTTGGGCAGGAACAACAGGAAAGCGACGAATCCGCCGAGCCAGATCCAGCGAGAGCGGAGCAGGCTGCGTTCCTGCGTGAGCAGCAGGCCCAAAAAAATCCCCGAGCCGAAGAACAGCATCGAGTGTTTGTTCTCCAAGCCGATCCCGGCAACCAGGCCGAAGGCCAGCCAAAGGCGCGGCCTTCCCGTGCGGATGGCGCGGATGGCGAGGAGCGCACAAAGCCCCCAGAGGAGCGGCTCGAAGGCATTCATGGTGAGGAGATTGCCGAACGTCAGGTAGATGGGAGCGGCCAGGACGGCCAGGGCGGCGAGCGACTGTGCGAAGCGACGGCCGCCCAGCTCCCGCGCGATGGCGCCGCCCAACATCACCGTGGCGCCGGAGGCCAAAGCAGGAAAAAAGCGAAGCGCAAACAGGGAGTCACCGAGAAGCATGCGGCTGACGCGCGCGACCAGAGCGATCAGAGGAGCCTGGTCCACGTAACCCCAGGCGAGATGCTGGCCGCAGGCCGCGAAGTAGAGTTCGTCGCGGAAGTAGC
>DATEQM010000175.1:0-14334 GCA_035272605.1 Candidatus Acidiferrales bacterium
GTCCGCGGTGGAACGGCGCTTGGCGAGCCGGATGGAACGCGCCGTGGGGGAAGCCTGGACGCGTTCCCTGGCCACCTACGTATCGTTGCTGAACCACTGGTGTGGGGGCGTGGTGAAGCAATGGAACGCCCGATTCGAAAGCTATGCGGAAGGGTATCGCGCGCAGGCGGAGCGCGCTCTGGCGCGCACGGCGCCGACGGAGGAAGACGCGCGGGAATTATCGGCCGACCTCGCGGCACTGGGCGGAACGGACGGGGCGGCCGCCGCGAGGCCCGCTCGGCCGGCCGCACCGCGCGCTGCGGGGGTGGAACGACAAAGAGGAATACAATGATTGCACTTCGGCAGGCGGGGAGGAGCGATTGCGAATTGCGTTGATTGCGCTGATGGGGGCGGCGGGGACGCTCACCCGGTACCTGCTCCAGGGCGTGGTGCAGCACCGCACGGGCTGGGGCTTTCCCACCGGCACGCTGGTGGTGAATTTGACGGGATGCCTGCTGCTGGGATTCGTTGGCCAGCTCACGCTGAACCGCATGGTGATCTCGCCGGAGTGGCGCATCGCGATGACGATCGGATTCTTCGGCGGGTACACCACGTTTTCGAGCTTCGGGTGGGAGACGGCAAAAATGCTGGAAGAGGGCGAGTGGCTGTACGCCACCGCCTACGTGGGGGCGAGCGTGGTGGTGGGCCTGCTGCTGACCCTGGCCGGGATCCACGCGGCAAACCGCATCTGAGCGGCACACGAAACCGGAAAAAGATGCCGGCGCCGCACGGCGGAGCCGGCGGGCAGGAGAGGCCATGACGCACACGCGATTCGAGGGCGACCGCACACTCATGCGGATCCATGTGGGCGAATCGGACCGGTTCGAAGGGAAACCGCTCTACCAGGCCATCGTGAATCTGTTCCGGGCGGAGGGTTTTGCCGGGGTGACCGTGCTGCGGGGAGTGGGCGGATACGGGAGCACGAGCATTTACCACACGGACAAAATCCTGCGGCTGTCCCAGGACCTGCCCATCGTGATCGAAGTGGTGGAGTACAGCGAGCGCATCGAAGGAATCCTGCCGAAACTCGACAAGATGATTGAAGGCGGGCTGATCACCCTGGAAAAAGTGCACGTAATCCTGCATCGCACAAAGAAATAGGGAGCGCGAAGCCACCGGAGAGCGGCGGACCGCCGCGGCGAGGCCGCCATCCCCTCGTGGGACGCCGGAGGGGAATTGCGGAGCGGGCGGTAGGGGCACGATCTCGCCACTGCGGGATGCCCCTACGGCGTGCAGCCCTCGCTGCCCGGAGCAATCAGGAATTTCACCAGTTCCCAGGGGAATTATTGTGAATGTCCAGCGGAGTTTGGTGAGCGATTCAGGCTAGTCGTACTCCTGAGTGACCACGTGGATGTCCACTTCCGGTGATTCGCGCAGGAATTTGTAGAGCGCGGAGACGTACAGCCACTTCCGCCAGCCGCGCACCGCGGAGCGGCCGAAAATCACCTGGGTGATGTGTTTCTCGCGGACGAACTGGCCCACGGCGTCGGCGACGTCGCCGTCTTGGAGCCGCACCACCTCGACGCGCAGATTCTGGGCGAACTGCAGGTTGGCGGCCAGGGTTTTCTGGTTGGCCGGGGAATCATCATCGTCGTCCACCACGTGGACCACATAAAGCTCCGCGTCCAGGCGCCGGGCCATGCGCGCCGCGCGCGCGATCAGATATTGGGCCGCGGGGTTGGAGCTGACGCAGACGGCGATGCGCTCGCGCACCGCCCAGTTTTTGCGGATGTCTTCCGCCGCCATGTAGGATTCCAGGCTGCGGTCCACCTGTTCGGCCACCTGGCGCAGGGCCAGCTCCCGAAGGGCGATCAAATTGCCGCGGCGGAAAAAGTGCTTCAGGGCCTGCTCGATTTTCTGCGGCAGGTAGACGTCGCCGCGGCGCATGCGGTTCTGGAGCGCTTCCGGCGTCAGGTCCACCATCACCGTTTCCGCCGCGGTGAGCGGGACCCAGTCGGGCACGGTCTCGCGCACGGTGATGCCGGTGATGGCATGGACCTGCGGCGCCACGCTCTCGATGTGCTGGATGTTCAGGGTGGAAAGCACGTCGATGTTGGCGTCGAGCAGCTCCTGCACGTCTTCGTAGCGTTTGCGATGGCGGCTGCCCGGAATGTTCGTGTGGGCGAGCTCGTCCACCAGGGCCACCTGAGGACGGCGCGCGAGCACGGCGTCCACATCCATTTCTTCGAACTGGGCGCCCTTGTATTCGATTTTGCGGCGCGGCACGGTTTCGAGTTGCGCGGCGAGCGCTTCGATGGCCTTGCGCCCGTGGGATTCCACCACCCCGATCACCACTTCCTCGCCGCGACCTCGCCGGCGGATGGCCTCGCTGAGCATGCTGTAGGTCTTCCCGACGCCGGGCGCGTAGCCCAGGAACAATTTGAGGATGCCCCTGGTCTTCGCCCGCGGCGAGACGGCTTCCAGCCACTCCTCAGGCTTTTTCGTCAATGCCCCGGCCTCCTGGACGAGCCTTGCGCGGACTGGGGTAGAATGGCCCCATGCGCCCGCGCCCCCTGGAACAGGCGGTGCAGCTCGCCGCTTCTCTTGCCATCGTCGCGGGAGTTACGTTCGGTTTCCACCGCCTGCTCCAGGTGAACCAGACGACGGTCTCGCTCACGTTCCTGCTGGCGATTCTAGCAGTTTCGGCGTTATGGGGGATGGGGGTTGCGGTGGTCATGTCCGTGGCCGCCACACTGGCGTTCAACTATTACTTCCTCGAGCCCATCGGAACGCTGACCATCGCCGATCCGCAGAATTGGGTGGCGCTGTTTGCCTTTCTGATCACCGCGGTTCTGGGCAGCCAGCTTTCCTCGCGGGCGCGCAAAGAGGCGGAAGTGGCGGATGGCCGGCGGCGCGAGATCGAAAGGCTGTACACCTTCAGTCAGAAGCTGCTGGGCGAGGGCAACGTCATCCAGCTCCTGAATGCCGTGCCCAACCACATCGTGGAAACGTTTGAGGCCGGCGCGGCCGCGCTGTTTCTTCCGGAAAAGCAGAAATTCTACCGCTCCGGCCACGGTGCGCTGCAGCTCGATGAGGAACGCCTTCGCGACGCCTTCACGCGCGACGAGCCCAGCATGGACGGCCAGGCCGGCTTCTGCTTCGCCCCCGTGCGCCTGGGTGTGCGTCCCATCGGCAGCTTCGGCATCTCCGGGCTGCCTCCTTCGCGGCGGACGCTGGAAGCGCTGGGCACGCTGATCGGCATCGCCATCGAGCGCGCCCGCAACGTCGAGCTGCTGGGAAAAGCCGAGGCCGACCGGCAGGGCGAGCGGCTAAAGTCCGCGCTGCTCGATTCCATCACTCACGACTTCCGCACCCCGCTCACGGCCATCAAGGCTTCCATCACCACTCTCCTCTCGAACGGCACGGCCGGGCCCGCGCAGCAGAAAGAACTGCTGAGCGTAATCAACGAGGAGTGCGACCGGCTGAATCATCTGGTGGAAGAGGCCGCGGAAATGGCCCGGCTGGAAGCGGGAGAGGTGGAATTGAAACTGGCGCCGGTGGCGGTCGGCGAGATTGTGGAGGCAACACTGGCGCACTGCCGGAACACGCTCGGCCCGCGCGAGGTGCGCGTACAGATTCCTCCCCATTTGCCGCCGGTGCGCGCCGACCGGGATCGTGCCCGGGAAGTTCTGGGGCACCTGGTGGACAACGCCAACCACTACTCGCCGCTGGACCAGCCCATCCTGATCACGGCGGAGGCCGTGGGCAATTCCGTGGTGACCAGCGTGGCGGACCGCGGGGCCGGGATCGAGGAGCTGGAGCAGGGCATCATTTTCGACAAATTCTACCGCGGGAAGGACCAGCGCTATCTGGTGCAGGGCACGGGAATGGGCCTTCCCATAGCGAAGGCGCTGGTGGAAGCGCACGGCGGGACGATGAGCGTGACCAGCCAGATCGGCCACGGCTCCGTGTTTTCCTTTTCGCTTCCCATCGATCGCAGCCAGGGCGAACGCATATGACCTCCGCGAAAATCCTGGTGGTGGACGACGCGCCGCAGGTGCGGCGTGTGATGCGCACTTCGCTGGCGGCCCAGGGTTACACGGTGTATGAAGCGCGCAACGGCGAGGAAGCGCTCGAAGGGATGCGCAGCACGCCGCCGGATCTGGTGCTGCTGGACGTCAACATGCCCGTGATGGATGGCCTGACCGCCTGCCGCGAAATTCGCCGCGATTCCGCGGTACCCATCATCATGCTGACGGTGCGGGACGCGGAACGCGACAAGGTGGCGGCGCTCGACGCCGGCGCCGACGATTACGTGGTAAAACCATTCGGCATGCCGGAGCTGCTGGCGCGCATCCGCGCCGCGCTCCGCCGCACAACGCCCGGCGAAGAGCTGCCCGCGCTGGTGACCAAAGAGCTGAACATTGATTTCTCCGCCCGGCGCGTGAGCGTGCGCGGCCGCCCGGTGCATCTGACGCCCAAAGAGTTCGACTTGCTGCGGCAGCTCGTGGCCGGGCAGGGGAAACCGCTGCCGCACCGCCGGCTGCTGCAGTCCGTGTGGGGGCCGGATTACGGGGACGAGACGGAATACCTGCGCGTGGTGGTGAACCAGCTCCGGAAAAAACTGGAGGCGGACCCCGCGCACCCGAAATACATACTCACCGAGCCGTGGGTGGGCTACCGGTTTGAAATCCCGCGCGCGGCGTCGCCTGCGGCGCGGGGCGGTTAAAACGATTTTCTCGCGAGAACTTGGCCCGGATAAACATCCAGGGAATTGCCGAGCGCTGGCGCTAGGGGCACGCCATGGCGTGCCCCTACGGCGTGCACCCAACGGCGCGGGAGCAACCAGATGTCTTTCTCCTGCACTATTGTTCGCTGCGGGTGCTTCTGATAGTCTCCGCAACAACGACGGTTCGGGATCGTCGAGTGGGAGGTATACGTTCATGGCATTCTGCGCAAAATGTGGAGCACAGGTGGCCGCGGGCGCTACGTTCTGTCCCGCCTGCGGGGCCCCGCAGTCCGCCTCGGGGCGGGGACCGGGAGTTGCGACGGGCAGCGGGCTCGATGAAAACGTCGCTGGCCTGCTCAGCTACGTTCTCGGCTGGCTCACCGGGATCATCTTTTTCGTGATCGACAAACGTCCCTTCGTGAAATTCCACGCGGCACAGTCCATGGTGGTCTTCGGCGCGATCACCGTGGTGTATTGGGTCCTGGGGATTGTCCTCGCCGGGACTCTCGGGCTCGGCGGCATTTACGCCTTCTGGTCGCTTTACGGACTGGTCTTCGGAGTCCTCCGGCTGGGGAGCCTCATCATTTGGATATTCTGCATGGTGAAGGCTTATCAGGGTGAACGCTTCAAACTTCCCTTCGTGGGCGACATCGCGGAGAATATCGCCGGAAAGTAACGGCGCGTGGCACAGCGTGCCTCCCTCCGGCCCGGCGCGTGTTGCAGGGACGTTCGCTTTTTGCCGAGGAGCTGCAATGTCCGGAATCTCCCGCAGGAAGCTGCTCGAAACTCTCTCCGCGGGGGCCGGAGCGATGGCGCTGGGCTGTTTCGCGGAGGCCGCCGGCGCGCAGCAGATGCACGCTTCCGACCGGCTCCCGCCGTTCACCGGCCCGGGCGCAAATCCCCGCTGGACCTCCGTCGGCCTGGTGGCCACCTATCCGCAAAAGTATCCGTTGATCCTGCTGACCGATCGTCCCGTTCAACTCGAAACGCCGCAGCACTATTTTCTCAGCCTGTTTACGCCCAATGGCGCGTTCTACGTTCGCTGGCATCTGGACGAAATTCCCACCACCGTGGACCTGGCCGAGTGGCGGCTGGAGGTGACGGGAAACGTGGAGAAACCGCTGAAATTCAGCTTCAGCGAATTGCTCTCGCGCTTTCCATCGAGCAGCGTTGCCGCCGTCAACCAGTGCTCCGGCAACAGCCGGAGCCGGCTGCAACCCCGTGTTCCCGGCGGCCAGTGGGGGAACGGCGCGATGGGCAACGCCATGTGGAGTGGCGTGCGGCTGACCGAGCTGCTGCGGGCCGCGGGAGTGAAACCGGGCTCCCTCCAGGTGCAATTCCAGGGCATGGATCGGGGCAAAGGGCCTGTGGGGCACGGCTCGAATGCATTCCTGAAGTCGCTGGACCTTTCGAATCCGGTGATCGAGGAGTGCCTGCTGGCGTACGAGATGAACGGCGAGCCGCTGCCGCTGCTGAACGGCTTCCCGGTTCGCCTGGTGGTGCCCGGCTACTTCGCCACCTATTGGGTGAAGGCGCTCACCAACATCCGCGTGCTCGACAAGACCGATGAGAATTTCTGGATGAAGAGCGCCTACCGCATCCCGGACACGCCGCGCGGCATGACGACTCCGGAAGACGTGAAAGCCGGCACGGTGAAGATGATTCCGATAGGGCGCATGCCCGTGCGTTCGTTTTTCGCGGCGCCGGAGGCGGACGGGAAGGTTCCGCTGGGCATGAGCGTGACGCTTCGCGGCATCGCATTCAGCGGGTACGGCCGCGTGACGCGCGTAGACATATCCGACGACGACGGGAAGACCTGGGCGCCCGCGCAATTGGGCCCGGAGTACGGGGCCTACAGTTTTCGCACCTGGGAATTCTCCTGGAAACCGCAGCGGCGCGGCCCCTACACGCTGGCCGTGCGCGCCGCGGACGAGACGGGCAACGTCCAATCCGACGAGCCGGTGTGGAACCCGGGCGGCTACCTGTGGAACCGCATCGAACGCCAGCAGATTATGGCAGGAGCGGCACAATGACGCGCAGCCCAGAATTTCGCGGCGGAAAGGAAGCAGGAAGCACCCGTCCCCTCGGTCTGTTCTTCCTCTCCGCCGCGGCCATCGTGCTCGCCGCAGCCACGCTGCTTTACGCCCAATCCGAAAGGGGAGATTACACGCAGCGGAATCTGGGCTCGCTGGCGCAGCCCGTGGTTCCTGCTGCCACCGACGACGCCAAATATTCGGTGGGCAGCTATCCGCTGTACTGGCCGGAACTCGAAGCCGGGGAAGGGAAGGGCCTGGTGACCGGCTATTGCAACACCTGCCACAGCCCGCGGTACGTGCTGATGCAGCCGCCGCTCACGCGCGACCAGTGGGCCGCCGAGGTCACAAAAATGATGAAGACCTTCGGCTTGGAAATGCCCGAGTCTGACCGGGCCATCGTCATCAACTATCTGGCCGAGCACTACTCCCCCGAAACTCGGAAAAAGTAGGGGAGGCGTGCACCTCTGTCCTTTTGTTATGGCCCCTATCCCGGAAGTCGCTGCGTCACTCGTCCTCAATGCAGGTTAGAATTCCCCCGCTGCGCACAGAGTCCGAACGCTTCCAGGAGGCAGTGGTGAACCAGCCCCCGCATCCCATCTTCGACGGCGTGCAATACCAGACGCAGATTTATCTGCGCGGCCTCGCGGGGCAGCGCTCCTCGGTGCCGATTGGGCTCCCTCAGCTCGAGGAGAAAGCGCGCCAGGCGCTGGAGCCGGAAGCCTGGGACTATATTGCCGGCGGCGCGGGCTCCGAGGATACGGTGCGGGCCAATCGCGAGGCCTTCCGGCGCTGGCGCATCGTGCCGCGCATGCTGCGCGACGTATCCGAGCGCGACCTGAGCGTGGAGCTATTCGGCCGGCGGCTGCCCGGGCCCGTGCTGCTGGGCCCTGTGGGGGTGCAGAGCATCCTGCATCCCGAGGCGGAGCTGGCCTCGGCGCGCGCGGCTGCCTCGCTCGGCGTGCCCTTTGTGTACAGCACGGCCGCGTCGCGGACCATCGAGCAGGTGGCGGAGGCCATGGGCGCTGCGCCGCGGTGGTATCAGTTGTATTGGCCGCGCGACCGGGAGATGGCCGAGAGCATGGTGGGCCGCGCCGAACGCGCGGGTTACGCCGCCGTCGTCGTTACTTTGGACACGACCTTCCTCGGCTGGCGCGTGCGCGACCTGGAACGAGCCTATCTGCCGTTCCTGCAGGGCGAAGGTGTGGCCTGTTTTTTCAGCGATCCCGTGTTCCGCAGGCGTCTCTCCACGCCGCCCGAGGAGGACCCGAGCGCGGCCGTGCGCCTGTGGGCGGGCGTTTTCTCCAACAGCGCGCTGAGCTGGGACGACTTGCCCTACCTGCGCGGCCACACCAAGCTGCCGATCCTGCTGAAAGGCATATTGCACGCCGACGACGCGGCGAAGGCCGTGGAACTGGGCATGGACGGAATCATCGTGTCGAACCACGGCGGCCGGCAGGTGGACGGGGCCATTGCCTCGCTGGATGCTTTGCCGAACGTGGTGAAAGCGGTGAGAGGGCGAATTCCGGTGCTCTTCGACAGCGGAATCCGCAACGGGGCGGACGCATTCAAAGCGCTCGCGCTGGGCGCCCGGGCCGTGCTTCTGGGCCGGCTCTATGCCTACGGCCTGGCGGTGGCGGGCGAGGAGGGAGTGCGCGACGTGGTGCAGAATTTCGTTGCGGATTTTGATCTGACGCTGGCGCTGGCCGGCTGCCGAAGTTGCGCCGAACTCACGCCCGGCGCCCTCATTCGGGACTCCGAGTTGTAGCGCGGGCGATCGAGCCCCGCGACGTTCGCGCGGCGGGATTTCGAAACGAGTACGCGCCAGACGGTGCCCAACATCTGCGCGCTGTGTTCAGAACAGACCGGGGACAAATCGGGGTTTCGCGCCCATGGCCGCGCGGTAGGCAGGTTCTGCAAGGAGCACTTTTTCTTCGGCGGCAACCCGGCCGCGGAGCACCCAGGCGTGCGCCGCGCCGCCCACGAGTGCGGTGATCCAGGCGGTATGAAGCAGCGGCAGCGCCAGCATCTCCGCGAACACCGCGGAATAATTCGGATGGCGCACCCAGCGGTAGGGGCCGGTGGTGACCACGCCGAGCCGCGCGGAATCCATCACCTGGACGTTCCAGTGAGTTCCCAGCGTATGGATCACCCACCAGCGCAGCCCGTTGGCGCCCAGGAAGATGGCCCCCATCGAGGCGCCCAGCAGGGGATAAAACGGCCGGTCGAGAAGCACGACTTCCGCGGCGGCGCCGGCCAGCACGCTCGCGTGGACCACCACCATGGCGGGGAACCGGGGATCGGCGGCCTTCTTCGCGCCCTGGGCCGCCAGCCTTTTTTGATTGCGCCGAGAAATCCCCAACTCGACGATGCGCAGCGCCACCACCAGGACCAGCAATCCCAGATAAAGGGCCCGGCTCAGCTCCATCGCGCCAGCAGCAGTTCTGCGGTGAATCCCGGACCGAAGGCCGCAAGCAAACCGTAATCGCCCGGCGCCAGTTTTCCTTTGGCCAGCCATTCGTGCAGCACAAAGAGCACGGAGGCGCTGGAGAGGTTTCCGTAGTCCCGCAGCACGTCCCAGGAGGGCTGGGTGAGCTCTCGCGGCAGGCCCAACTCCTCTTCAATGTAACGCAGCAGCTTCTGGCCGCCCGGGTGGAGCACGAAGGCCGCCATCTCTTCCTGTTTCAGTCCGTGCGAGCCCAGAAACGAGGTGACCAGCTCTTTGATCCGCCCGCGGATCAGGTCCGGAACGTCTCTGGAGAGGACGATGTGGAAGCCGGAATTCTTCAGATCGAATCCCATGGCCGCCAGCGAGTCCGGAAAGGTGTAGCTGCGCGTGTCCAGCAGCCGCGGCCCCGACGCGCCGTTTCCGCTCACCAGCGCCGCCGCGGCGCCGTCGCCGAACAGGATGCTGGAAATCAAGTTCGCCTGCGTAATGTCCCGGCGCTGGAACGTGAGGCTGGGCAGCTCCACGGAAATCACCAGCGCGGTTGCGCCGGGATAGGCGCGCAGAAATTCCGTGGCGCGCGCCAGCCCCGCCGCGCCCGCGGCGCAGCCCAGTTCCGTCATGGGCAGGCGCCTCACGTCGCAGCGAAAGCCCATGCGGTTGATCAGGTGCGCATCGAGGGAGGGAATCATGAACCCGGTGCAGGACACGGTGATGAGCAGGTCCACGTCGCGCGGCCCGCAGCCCGCGCGCTTCAGGCAGTCCTCCGCCACGCGCTGCCCCAACTCCACGGAATTCTCGATGTAGTCCCTGCTCAGTTCCTCGAGTGGCCGGGGCTCCACGATGTACTCCACGGGATGGATGCAGAAGCGGCGTTCGATCTGCGAGTTCTCCACGATTGTCTGCATGGCCTCAAGCCGCACGCCCTGCAGCGGAAACACCCGATCCAGGTAATACTTCACGCTCTCGCGCGTCAGTTCGTAGCGCGGCAGAGCCGTGGCCGTGGCGGCAATGGTCGCGCCCGCTCCATCGTGGTCGCCCAGATTTTGAGACAAAGGATTGTGGTTCACGCCGTCTCCGCGCCGTGGGCAGCGATTCCCACCGTGCCGGCGCGCCTCCCCGGATTCGCTCCCGATTCTACTCCCATTGCCCCTCTGGTGTTCCTCCCCGCGCGCGAAGGGCGTCCCGCTCGCCGGTTGCCAGCGCCTTCCGGGATCCTCTCCGGCGCCCCGGGACCAGCCGATGGTAGCGTTTCGCGGCTCGATGCTCCAGCACTTCCTTCTCCTCACGCTCGCTGAACCTGGGTCTCGTCTCCAGCGGCCAAATGGGAATACACTGTAGGGGTCGTGGACGCCTGCTACCCCCAGTCCCGGGACCAGACGAGAGGAGCCTTCGGTATGCCGGATCGAGTGGCCGACAAAGTTCTGGCGGCGCTGGCCGCGGTGAAGCACGTTCCGCGGGAGAGCATCTCGATGGACAGCGCGCTGGCCGACCTGCGCGTGGACTCGCTGGATACCATTACGCTGCTCTTCGAGCTCGAAGAGCACTTCCACCTGACCCTTCCCGACGATGTTGTTCGCTCGTTGCGAACCGTGCGTCAGATCGTCGAAGCCATCGAGCGCACGCTCGCCGCGCCCGGCCCTGCCGCCGCGGCGACGTCCGACTGATTCCGGCATTGCCTCCCGATTCCATCTCCCGCCGCCGTGTGGCCGTCAGCGGCCTGGGCATGATCTGTGCCCTGGGCCGGGACGTGCCGGAATGCTGGCGCCAGATGGTCGCCTGCCGGCCCGGCATCCGCCGGCTCTCGTCCGTGGACCCGGCGCTGCTGCGTTTTTCGAACGGGGCGGAGGTCCCCGGCTACGAACCGTGCGCGCACTTCGAGCCCGGGCGGCTGGATCTGCTCGATCGTTTCGCCCAATTTGCGCTGATAGCCGCGCGCGAGGCTGTCCGCGATGCGGGCATCGTATTCTCTCCCGCGCTCCGCGACTCGACTGCCGTGGTTACCGGCTGCTGCCTCGGCGGGCAGACCGCTGAAGATGCGCAATTCGAAGTTCTGTACCGCCAGGGCCGCAACCGGGTTCATCCGCTCACCATCCCGCGCACCATGGCCAATGCCGCCGCGAGCATGCTGTCGATGGAATTCGGCCTGCGCGGCCCGGCGTTTACCATTTCCACGGCGTGCTCCTCCTCCTCGCACGCCATTGGCCTGGCCGCACAGATGGTGCGCAGCGGCGCGGCGCAGCTCGCCTTGGCCGGCGGCAGCGAGGCGCCCTTCAGCTACGGGCTGTTGAAGGCCTGGGAAGCGATGCGCGTGATCTCCCCGGACACCTGCCGGCCATTTTCCCGCGACCGCAAGGGCATGATCCTCGGTGAAGGCGCGGCCATGCTCGTGCTGGAGCCCTACGAGGCGGCCCGCGCGCGCGGCGCGCGCATCCACGGCGAACTCGTGGGCTTCGGCATGTCTTCCGACGCGCACCACATCACCCAACCCTCCGCCGAGGGCGCTGCCCTGGCGCTTTCCGCCGCGCTTCGCGACGCAGACCTGGCTCCCGAATCCATCGGCTATATCAACGCTCACGGCACCGGCACTCCGGGCAACGATTCCACGGAAACGCGCGCCATCCGCCAGGTATTTGGCGAGCACGCCAAACGGCTTCCGGTGAGCTCCACGAAGTCGCTCCACGGCCACACACTGGGCGCCGCAGGCGCCTTGGAAGCGGTGGCCAGCATCCTGGCATTGCGGGAAGGCGTGCTCCCGCCGACGGCGAACTACACGGAGCCGGACCCGGAGTGCGATCTCGACGTCGTTCCCAACGCCTCGCGGGCGCTGCGCGTGGAGTACGCCCTGTCGAATTCCTTCGCCTTCGGCGGCCTGAACGCGGTACTTGCCTTCCGGAGCTCACCGGCGTGATCGCGCGCCGCATTCTCACGGTCACGGCGCTGGTGGCCGCGTTCCTGCTTGCCGGCCTCCCCGGGCCTGCTCATTCCGCTGGGTGGGTCCAGCCTGCAGGGGCCTTCCGAGAATTTGTGAGCATTCCCCCGCCACAATCCGCTTCCGCGCCGCAACCTGCGTCTGCGCAGCAACCCGCCCCGGCGATCTCTCAGCCGGCATGGGTCGCCGCTCCGGTAACTCCGGTGGATACGGGCTTCCGGCTCCTTTACCAACTCAAATTTTCCGAGGCGCGCGCCGAATTCGCTGTGTGGGAAAAACAGCACCCCGAGGACCCCATGGGTTATACGGCGGAAGCTGCCAGTTATCTATTTGAAGAATTCAATAATCAGGGCGTGCTCACCTCCGAGTTCTTTCTCGACGACAAACGCCTTCTCGGGGGCATCCCCGGACAGGCGAACCAGCGCCTGGGCGATGCTTTCCGCGCCGCGGTCAGCCGGGCGCAAAAAATCGGCCAGGCACGTCTGGACCGCGACCCACGCGATCCCGTCGGCCTTCTGACCATGACCATGACCAACGGGATGCTCGCCGACTACACGAGCCTGATTGAAAAACGCCAGCTTGCCACCCTCCACCTGCTGGGAGTCTCCGAGGGATTCGCGCAGCGCCTGCTGGCCGTGGACCCCGGCCAGGGCGATGCCTACGTGGCGCTCGGCGTCTCCAATTACATCCTCGCGTGCCTTCCCGCCTACAAACGCTTTTTCCTGCGCATGGGCGGCGTGCACGGCGACAAGGGCGTGGGCATGCGCCAGCTGGAGCAGGCCACAGCCAGCGGGCACTATCTCCAGCCCTATGCGGAACTCCTGGTGGCCCTGACCAGCCTGCGCGAAAAGCGACCGCAGCGTGCCCAGGCCCTGCTGGCCCATCTCTCCGCCGAGTTTCCCGAGAACCCTCTATTTGCCCGCGAACTGGCCAAACTCGGGGCATTCAGAGGACCGGACTAGCTCACTCCGGCCAGGCAGCCACGGTTAGCGTCTCCCTAGGCTTCGGGACTGACCCCGGGGATTTTTCCTTACTTTGGATCTTCATTCTTCCTCCCCCAACGAACGCTCGCAGGCGCCACACCTCCGTCCAGGAGCCAATGCTCACGATGAGTCACTTTTTCCATGCAACCTCCTGTCTCCAGCCGCGAATCTAATTAGAGTTGTCCGGGACCGCGCCCACCCGGCGGCGCGATTCCGTTTACTTCGGATCAGGAGGGTTATGAAGACAGTGTCCAGGCCGGGGCTATCCGTTTCTCACCTGATCAAATCGGGACTGAACATCCTGAGCGGCCGGGCGCCGATGCTGTCCATCGAGATCACGCGAGAATGCCCGCTGCGTTGTCCGGGCTGTTACGCCTACGGCGAAGATCATCTCGGCGGCGGGGTCACGCTGCGCGAGCTCCATGACCTGCGCGGCGAGGATCTCGTCGAAGGCGTGCTCGCGCTGGTTCGCAAACACCGGCCGCTCCATGTGTCGCTGGTGGGCGGCGAGCCGCTGGTCCGCCATCGGGAGCTGAGCCGCATTCTTCCGGCGCTCGGCGAAATGGGCGTGTATGCCATGGTGGTGACCAGCGCCGTGATTCCCATCCCGAGGACATGGATGGCCATTCCGCGGCTCACCGTGGCCGTTTCCGTGGATGGCCTGCCCGAAGACCACAACGTCCGCCGCACCCCGGCCACCTACGAGCGCATCCTGAAAAACATCGAAGGCTCGAAGGTCAACATCCATTGGACCATTACGCGGGCGGCCCTGAAGAGCGAGACGTACGCCGAAGAGTATGTGTCCTTCTGGGATGGGAGGCCTGAGGTGAGCCGCATCTGGGTGAGCCTGTTTACTCCGCAGGTGGGCGAATCCGCCGCGGAAATGCTGAGCCCCGAGGAGCGTCGCAGCATCGTCGGGCGGCTTTCGCCGCTGCGGAAGCGATATCCAAAGTTTCTGTTCAGCGACGTGTTTGCCCGCGGCTTCCTGGAACCCCCGCGCGATCCCGCCGCATGCCTGTTCGCCAAACTGTCCGTCAATTATTCCGCGGATTTCCAGACGCGGGTTGAACCTTGCGTTTTCGGGGGCCAGCCCGATTGCCGCCAGTGCGGATGCGCCATCAGCAGCGGGCTGCACGGCCTGCGCACGGTGAAAGTCGCGGGCCCGGTGACCATCGGCCACCTGGCCCATGGCGCCATCGGAATCGGCTCGCTGAGGAATCGCCTGCGCTCCG